>NZ_RZTT01000057.1 GCF_003996995.1 Mesorhizobium sp. M7A.T.Ca.US.000.02.2.1
CTCCTGGACGATGACCGTCGGCGAAGCCCGTTCCCAGCGCGCCGTGCCGGTCGGCCTGCTCGAGGGCGGCAAGGTGCTGAAACCGGTCAGGAAGAGTGAGTTGCTGACGGCGGATAATGCGTCGCCCGACCAGACGACGAGGCTGTTCGCCTTGCGCCAGCTTCAGGACGAGATGCTCTACGGGGCCTGAAAGGACCACGCTGGCGCTGCTACGACAAATGATAGATTGTGGGGCAACTGTCGCCAAGGTCGGTCACATGAACCTTCGAATCAGGAATCCGCTTGCCCGCGAACTGGCTCGCCAGCTTGCCGCCAAGCGCAAGGTTTCCATGACCAGAGCGGTTATCGAAGCGCTTGAAAGTGAACTGAAGCGGGAAAACGCCCGTATGCCTCTGGCGGAACGGCTGGCTGCAATCGCCGATGATTTGAGGTCCAAAGCGGGCAAGGCTGGCCGGGTCGTGAGCAAGAATGAGATCGATGCCATGTGGGGTGGCGGCCAGAATGACGCCTGACAGGTGCACAGGGGTTGTCACGTTGGAAGGCCTGCTGGCAGCTCGGATTTCGTCGTTCGTTTCGATGGATGATCGTAGACATTCGGGATTGACCGGAGCCTTCCCAACTTCGTCATCCACGGGCGGAGTAGGAGCGAAGCGACGTCGCGGAGACCCGAGGATCCATGCCGTGATCTTGGTCGAGGAATGCAGCGGAGCAGAATTCTGCACCGCAGCAGCGCTTTGAAGTCGCGGCATGGATCCTAGGGTCTGCGCCGCGTCGCTGCGCTCCTTGCTTCGCCCCAGGATGACGAAGCGATATGCATTTCCGCCAAGCCATCAACGCAAGCACGTCCGACCCATCAAAACTTCGGCAGCGGAGGAGTTGACGTTTATTTCCCCAGTTCGACAGACCTGAGCCGCGCTGCCTCCACCGCCTGCGTCAGCAGATTGGTCAGCCGGTGCTCGCCCATCAGCACGGCCAGCGCCGCGGCCGTCGTGCCGTTGGGGCTGGTGACCTGCTGGCGCAGCACGCCCGGTTCCTCGCCGCTTTCGGCGGCGAGCGAGGCGGCGCCATAGACTGTCTGCATGGCGAGCAGCTTGGCGGTCGCCGTTGGCAGCCCGGCCTTCTCGGCGGCCACGGTCAGCGCTTCGATGAAATGGAAGATGTAGGCCGGCCCAGATCCGGAGACGGCGGTCACCGCATCCATCAGGCCCTCGTCGTCGATCGTGGTCACTTCGCCGCTCGCCGACAAAAGGTCGGCGACGAAACGCTTGGTGTCTTCGGAAACCAGCCTGTTGGAGAACACCACCATCATGCCCTTGCCGATTGCTGCCGGCGTGTTGGGCATGCAGCGCACGATCGGCGCGCGGTTGCCCAGGATCTCCTCGAAGGTGGCGGCAGGCGTGCCGGCGGCGATGCTGACGAAGGTGGTGCGGCCATCGCCGAAACGCTTGTAGGCGGAGGTGACATCGCGGATCACCTGCGGCTTCACCGCGATGACGACGAGATCGGGCACGGCATCGGCCGGGATGCTGCCGGCATCGGCTGATGTCGCGCAGCCCAGCGTGGCCGCGCGATTGCGCAGATCGGCATTGGGCTCGACCACGAAAACCGCTGATGGCGCAAGCTTACCGGATTTCAGCCAGCCTGAGAGCATGGCGTAACCCATATTGCCGCAGCCGGCGAGAACAAGCCTGATCGTCATCGAAAGCCCTCCGAGGAAGGCCTTCACATAGACGCTGGCGCTTCCCTGGGGAAGCCCTGTCAGGAGGAACGGAAAGATCGCGAGCCGCGATCGGGATCACGCACCGCGATCGGGATCGCGCACTGCCATCGGCCGCAGCGAGACTTGCCTAAGGCCAAATACGCCGAGCACGAAGAACAGCCAGACCGGGTCGCCGCGATGGAAGAAGAAGCTTTCGAGGAAGGCGTTCAGCGCCGTGAACAGCACCACCATCATGAAGAAGTCGCCGAGAAAAATGTTTTCCCTGCGCAACGGAATGCGCATGTAGTCGCGCAGCGGCGCGATGAGGAAGGTGTAGACCGCCACGCAGAGTGCCGGAATGCCCATCAGCACGGCGATGTCGAGGTAGCCGTCATGGCCGTGCACGATGGTCCGGATGTCCCACGGCCGGTCGAAGGGCTGGTCCTGGTTGAGCAGCAAGGGCGTGCCCCAGAAGCTCTCATATCCGTAACCGGTCCATGGCTTCTTCGCCAGCATGCTGCCGGCGAACTCCCACAGCGTCGTGCGGCCCGTATAGGTCATGTCCGGGAAATAGATCGCCGCGAGATGTTTTACCGGCGGCAGGAATACGATGCCCAGCGTGCCGACCGCTGTCGCGACGATCGCCAGCGCAAACAGGATCGGCGTGCCGAGCCGCATGCCTATCAGGCTCGGGAACATCACGATCAGAATCGAGAACGGCACCAGGCCGGCTGTCGTCTTGGAGCCGGTGTGCAGCATGAAGATCATCGCTGCGAAGAAGATCCCGGCGCCCCAATAGCGCTGTCCGCGCCGGTAGAGATAGAGGCCTGCGAAGCTGAGGCAGGCCATGATCGGCCCGGCGATGTTTTTGTGGGTGAACACGCCGCGCCACAGGCCGGCATGCTCGGGCTCCTGCGAGTCGGCGGTGTGCATCGCCTCGTGCGGAAAAACGATGAGGCCGAGATAGGAAAGGCCCATGACCACGACGGCGGTGAAGATGATCACCTTCGAGAAGGCTTCGGCGTCGCGCGGCAGCACCAGGATCGTCGCCATTGTCAGGATGCCGATCAGCGTGAAGGAGGCGGCGCGCATGGCCGAAGGCGGATCGGTCGACAGGATCACCGAGAGGAAAAAGAAACCCAGCATCAGCATCCAGGACGGGCTGAGCAGCGAGCGTACCACACGCGGATCGGCAAAGGCCATCAGCGAGAAGATCGACATGGCGCCGAGCGAACCGAAGCCAAGCTGGTTGACGATGTCGCCGCCTTGACCGGTGAGTTCTGCGCCGCCCGGCTGGAACGGCCGGAAGGACACCATGATGACGGTGAACAGCAGCGCGGCAATGGCGGTGGCCACGCCTTCGCGCGTGAACGCGGCGCTGAGCGGCGCGCGCTCAGTTTTTCTCAGGCTGGCGATATTGCTCATTGGCATATCCGAATTCGGCCAGCACGCGGCCCAGCGCCACATGGACAGGGTAGATGGCGATATCAGGCGATCCGGTCCGCGCCAGCCGGATCAGGCCGCGAAACGGCGAGGCGGCAAGCAGCGCCAGGCTCTTCAGCAACACTTTGGCGCCGGCCAGCGGTGTGCCGGCGCGCTTCTTTTTTTCGACCAGTGTCGAGATCACGCCATTGCGCAGGCTGCGGGCACGGATCCAGTCGGCTTCGATACGCCGGGCCGGGACGGTTTCATGCACCTTGGCCTCGGCGCACCAGCCCAGCACAAAGCCCTTTTGCGCCGACCGGCTGAGAAAGTCGGAATCGCCGCCGCCCATGAAGTTGAATCTGAGATCGAGAAAGGGCGGACCCATGGCGATCAGCACGTTGCGCCCGACCAGAAGATTGCCGGACGAATAGAGCGCCGGCACCCGCCCGGTTGCCCGATAAGGCGGCGCGAACACCGGATGCTCGGCCCATCGCGCATGGGCGGGGTCGGCAAACACGGGCACCTGCGGGCCGCCGACAATATCGGCACTGAGCGTTTCGGCAGCCCGGCACATCCGTTCCAGCCACTGCGGATCGGCGATCTCGTCATCGTCGATGACCAGCAGATGCCTGAAGTTCGGGAATTGCAGGATGGCCGTCTGCCAGCCGGCATTGTAGGCGCTGCAATTGCCGCGCTCATGCGCGATGATGACCAGGCCCGACATTTCGCCCCGCTCGAACAGCGGCAGCGCTGCCTTGGCGCCGGCCCGCGCCTCGGCTTCGTTCTCCATGACGATCACGGCAAAGCGCCTGCCGGTTTGCTGCGCGCGCAGCGACGCCAGCGTTTGCAGTACCTGCTCGGGACGCTTGAAGGTCGGCAAGGTGACGACGGCTTCGACGGCCTCGACGTCAAGCCGCGGCGTGCGTCCCGCGACCGATACCGAACCGTCCGATGGCAAAGGGATCATCCGTGTCCAGCCACATGGTGAGTTGGGCTCTGGTAGCACCACGGTTGATAAGGTTTCGTTAATCACCTTGCACGGAGTAGCCCGCCAGCCAGGGACTTTCGGCCGTCGAATGTGCTCGCTTAATCAAGGGTTCACCGCGCTTTGCTACCGGCTACACCACTGGATAGGTGAGATGCATCTGCTGTTCGCCACATCGATCGTGCCCGACGGTGCTCTCGCCTCGGGCTACGAGATCGCAAACGCTGCGATCATCGCCGCCCTGCGGCGCGCTGGCGTGCGCGTAACCGTCATTGGTTTCATTTGGCCGGGGAAACCCGCGGCCGACCCCGAAAACACCGTGGTGCTGGGTGCCATCGACGTGCGCACGGACAATGCCTCCGCGCGGCAGAAGCTGGCCTGGGTCGGCAAGGCGCTGCTTTCGGGCCTCACCTTCGCATCGGTCAAGCTGCGCGCCGTGTCCGACAGCGATGTTCTCGCTGCCATCGAGCAAGCTGGACCGGTTGACGGCTACGTGCTGAATTCCGTGCAGTTCGCCGGCGCCTTCGAAAAGCTGTTCACCGAGCGGCCTTCGATCTTCGTTGCCCACAATGTCGAGCATCTTTCGGCGCGGGAGAACGCCGCTGCCGCCGGCAGCCTCTTCCAGCGCCTGCTGTTCCGCCGCGAGGCAAGGCTGCTCAAGGCCGTCGAAGAGCGTCTCTGCCGCCGGGCGCGCTTCGTCTTCACCCTGGCCGAGGAAGACCGCGCCGCACTAGGTGTCGCCTCCGACAACCGCTCGGCGGTGCTGCCGCTGGTGACCGGTGCCCTGGCGCCAACCCTGAAAGGCCCGCGCCGCATCGACTGCGACGCCGCCCTGATCGGCACCTGGACCTGGCAGCCGAACCGCATCGGCCTCGACTGGTTCCTGGGCAAGGTCGTGCCGCATCTGCGGCCCGATTTCCGCATCCGCATCGCCGGCCACATGCCTTCGGGCGTCGCGTCCAAGCATCCCGGTGTTGAATTTGTCGGCCGCGTGCCCGACGCGCAGGCTTTCGTGCGCAGTGCAGCCGTCATCCCGTTGATCAGCACCGCGGGCACCGGCGTCCAGTTGAAGACCATCGAAACCTTCGAACTCGGCCTGCCTTCGGTCGCCACCAGCCGTTCGCTGCGCGGCATCGACCACCGTCCGGCCAACTGCGTCGTCACCGACGATCCCGTCGCCTTCGCCAGGGCTCTCGAGGCTGCGGCCGCCGACATCCGCGACGTCGACGGCAGCGCGTTCCGGGGCTCGCAGGTCAAGGCGCTTGACGCTGCCATCCGGCTCGGCCTCGAAAAGCTTGAGCCTGCCAGGCAGGAGGCGTTTGCATGAACATGCATTCCGCCCGCGCCGCGTTCGGGCTCGACAAGCTGATGACGATCCTTGGCATCCCGGTGGTTGCGGTCCGCTGGAACGATGCCATCGCCCTGCTGAACCGGTTGATTGCCGAGCGGCGCTTCACCAAGGTCAGTTTCCTCAACGCCCACAACGCCAACATCGCCTATACCGACCCGGTGTTCGCCGGGGCACTCGATGATTTCCTCATCCTGCCCGACGGCATCGGTATCGATCTGGCGGCGAGGCTCCTCTACGGGGCGCCGTTTCCCGACAATCTCAACGGCACCGATTTCGTCCCGGCCTTCCTGCAGGCCTCGACGACGCCGCTGACCGTTGGGCTGCTCGGCGCGACGCGTGTCAATGCCGAAGCGGCTTCGGTCAAGCTGGCCGCCTTGGCGGTGCAGCACAAATTCGTGGTGATCCATGACGGCTATTTCCCTGCTTCGCAGGAGCAGGAAATCGTCGACCGGATCGCCGCGCTTCGGCCCGACGTGCTGCTCGTCGCCATGGGCGTGCCGCGCCAGGAATTGTGGATCGAACGCCACATCGACGCGCGCCACTGCACGCTGCCGATCGCCGTCGGCGCGTTGCTTGATTTCCTGAGCGGCGCGGTGCCCCGCGCGCCCTTGTGGATGCGCCGGCTGCGGCTCGAATGGCTGTTCCGGTTGGCTGTCGAACCGAGCCGCCTGTGGCGCCGTTATGTGGTCGGCAACCCACTGTTCCTGCTGCGCGTCGTCAGGCAGAAATTCTCGCTTGCGCCCGAAGCCGCGGAGGATGTCAAGTGAACAGCAGGTTCGTGCCAGGCACCGCTGTCGAGCCAGGCCCGCTGCGGCAGACACCGACGGCGGCCATCGTGACGGCAAGCTACGCGCCCGACTTCGAGCGCTGCCGCCTGCTGTGCGAGACACTTGATCGCCACGTTTCGGGCGCGGCGCACCATTACATCCTGGTCGAACATCGCGACGTCAGGCTGTTTCGCCAATTGGAAACCGGCCGCCGCACGGTCGTCGACGAGCGTGAATTGCTGCCGCGCTGGCTGCACGCATTTGACGATCCGCTCAGCCTGTTTCGCCGGCGCGTCTGGCTCAGCCTGAAGACCCAGCCGCTGCGTGGCTGGCACGTGCAGCAATTGCGTCGCATCGCCATCTCGGCGCATGCATCTCAAGATGTGCTCATCTTCTGCGATTCCGATGTTGCCTTCCTCAAACCTTTCGACTGCGCCGCCTTCTGGCGCGACGGCAAGGCGCGGCTGTTCCGCCGCGACGGCGTGCTGGCGGACGAAGGTCATGAGGAGCATCGCATCTGGTCGCGCAACGCGGGGTCGGCACTCGGCATCGAGCCGTCCCGGACATCGGTCCACGACTACATCTCGACGCTGATGGCCTGGCGGCGCGACACCGTGCTGGCCATGTGCGGCGAGATCGAGAAGGTCCATGGTCGCAACTGGGTCGAGGTCGTCGGCTCGGCGCGCAAATTCTCCGAATGCATGATCTACGGCCGCTATGTCGACGATTTGCTACAGGGTGCCGGCCACTTCCACGGTTCGGAGGAGTTCTGCCGGGTGCACTGGACCGGCGAGGCGCTGTCGGACGACGAGTTCCGCCGCTTCGTTGCCGCCATGGCGCCGGAGCAGGTGGCGATCGGCATGCAATCCTTCATCGGCACCGATATCGGCCGCATCCGCCGTTTGATCGGGCTGGATTAGATGGGCTTTGCCGGTTTACGCATCGCCGAATAGGTGAGCAGCGTCGAGGCGAGATACAAAAGCAGGAACACGACATTGAGCGACAGCACCAGGTTCGGCGTGTCGAGGATGGTCGTCAGCACATAGGTCAAAAGCAGCGCCTTCAGTGCGGCGAGCAGGCCGAGATTGAGCGCCCGCACCAGCGTCTGGCCGCGTGCGAACAAAAGCTCGGCCTGGTATTCGACCAGATTGCGCAGTCCCGGCACGCAGATCGCCAGCACCACCAGCGGGGCAGCCTCGGCAACATTCTTGCCGAGCGCATTTGGGAAAAAGTGCAGCACGATCCCGAGCGTCAGCAGCGCTGCCGTGGAGACCGCGAACACACCGCCTTCGATGCCGCTCTTGACCGCCAGCCGTGACAGCAGTTCCGGCGCGCGCATCATGCGCTGCACCAGCATCATCGAGAAGGTGCGGATCGGAATGGCGGTCAGGTCGACCAGCCGCATGATGATGGCGTAGATGCCAGCCAGATGCGGGCCGCCGATCGCCAGCACCAGCAGCTTGTCGAACTCCATCTGCAGGTAGAACAGCACTTCGGCGCCGGCCACATAGATGGAATCGGCCAATCGCCTGAGATAGAGCTCGATGCGCAGCCGCAACCGCTGGCGGGGGTAGAAGAAGCCGAAGGCAATCAGCAGCGAGGCGGCATTGGCGCCGATATAGAACCACGACCATATCCAGACACTGTGTTGTGCTGAGAACATGAACAGCACCGCGGCGAGCGCCCGCAGTGCCGTCGCTAGGATAGCCAGCAGCGCGGCGCGACCGAATTTGCCCAGGCCATTGTTGACGATCAGCGCCACCTCGACCGGCCGCCACAGCAGCGCTTCGGCAAAGACGATCGCAGCAAACACCGACAGCGGCACGGTGTCGGCGAAGAAAAGCAGGTAGACGCCGAACGAGGCCGCGGCCAGCAGCGGCAGCGACAGCACGCCGAGCAGCAGGAAGCCGGCGGAAAAGGTGCCGATCAGATTGGGGCGGATGGTGGCGGTGCGGTAGAGCGCAGAGATGAACCCGAAGGCGAGGATGCGCGACAGCATGACACCGGCCGCCGAAGCGGTGGCGAACATGCCGAATTCGGAGATGGACAGCGTGTTGGCCAGCGCGATGAAATAGGCCAGCGAAAACACCAGTCGCCCGCCGGCGCCGCTGATCGCCGAGAAATAGTCGCGAAGCAGCCCCCGTCGTTCGGCCAAAAAGCTGCCGATCCGGGCGAGGGGCCGCCTTTGCGGTATGTCACTGGCCTGCGTCATTTCTCAAGGAGAGCCTAGGCGGGAAAACTTAACGTGCCGTTCTGGAGGCTGAGCCTGTGTCGAAAATAGATGCAACCGAAGCGAGAAACCGACGCTTCGGTGCGGGAAAATTAACCTTTTGTTTTCCATGCCTGTTTAGCGTGGCTTAACGAATGGCCAAGCGCCGTTTGCAGGTCGCCAAAGGTAAAGTTCCAGACGATGGTCGACAGGGAAAACCGCGAGGACTGGAAGCGCGAGCGCTCATTGCTGGCGCTTGGCCAGGCTGTGCGCGGCGACGAACCCGACGCGTCCCTGGTCTCGATAGGCGACCGGGCAGACCCGTCATGGCGCGAGGATGCCGCCACCCGTCATCGCCTCGCCCGTTCGCAGCGCGAGGCGCGCAACCCGAAACTGTCGGATCCGGCCGCGACCGACGGGGATCATGAGCAAGCTTACCGCGCGCAAACCACGCCACGGACACAGTCTGGTGCCGCCGAAACCGCTGGCGCCCGTCGCGACTATCGTGCATCGGAACCTTACGCTGCAGGCGACGCGTCGTTACCCCGAAACGACGGCACGGACAGTCAGCAGTGGAAGCCGCTGATCGATCCGATGCAGGTCGTGCGTGGTGTCGGCAAGTCGAAGCTGCTGATCGTGACGACGACACTACTGGGCGCTGCGCTCGGCGTCACCATCGCGCTGTCGACGCCGAAGAAATATGAAGCCACCACCGAACTGATCGTCGACCCGCGCGACCTGAAGCTAACCGATCGTGACCTCACCCAGTCGGTCGTCGCTTCCGATGCCACGCTGGCCATCGTCGAGAACCAGGTTCGGGTGCTGACCTCAGGCACCGTTCTCAACAAGGTCGTCGACAAGCTCAATCTGGTCAACGATCCGGAATTCAATGGGCAAGGCGGCGGCGACCTCAGCGTCATGTCGCTCATCCGCTCCGTCCTGTCGCGCAATGACGGGCCGGGGGGTGTCGACGACACCCGCCGCCGTGCACTTGCTGTCGGCAATCTGGCCGAGAGCCTTTCGGTCGAGCGCGGCGGCAAGACCTTCGTCATCACCGTCAGCGCCACCACGCAGAATGGCGAGAAATCGGCCCTCATCGCCAACACGATGACGGATGTCTTCCTGCAGACCTTCGGCCAGATACAGTCGGACACCGCAGGCCGCGCCACCGACGAACTGACGGCCAGACTTGACGAGTTGCGCAAAGGGGTCGAGGCGGCCGAGCGCAAGGTCGAGGATTTCAGGGCTACCCATGATCTCGTCGATGCGCAGGGCCACCTCATCAGCGACGACGAAATGCTGAAACTCAACGAGCAGCTGTCGGTTGCCCGCGCCCGCACGCTGGAGCTGAATGCCCGGGCGGCCTCGGCGCGTTCGGTCGACGTCAATTCGGTTCTCACCGGTACCTTGCCGGAGGAGATCAACTCCAACTCGATGAGCGATCTGCGTTCGCAATATGCATCGCTCAAGCAGGAGGCTGACCGCGCCGCCATTCGGTTCGGCCCGCGTCATCCCGAACTCCAGGCGCTCAATGCCCAGATTGCCGGCGCACGCGACCGCATCGCCTCGGAGCTGCGCCGCATCGGCTCGTCGCTGCAGGTCGACCTCAAGCGCGCGGTCCAGCTCGAACAGGATCTTGCCTCTCGCCTGGCGCAGCTGAAGGTCCGCAGCGGTGACGTCAACAGCGACCTTGTGTCGATGCGCGAACTGGAGCGCGAGGCGACCGCCAAGCGTTCCGTCTACGAACAGTATCTGCTGCGCGCCAAGGAGACCGGCGAGCAGAAGGACATCAACACAGCCAACATCAATGTGATCTCGAAGGCCTTCGCGCCGCTCGAGCCGAACGGGCCGTCGCGGGTCGTGGTCGCGCTCGCCGGCCTGTTGCTGGGTTTCGCCTCCGGCATTGGCCTCGGAGCCATGCGTGGCGCCTATGAGAGCCTGCGTGACACTGCCAATTCGCGCTCGCGTCGCGACCATGGCACGGACGAACACCGGACGCCTTACGAAGACAAGGCATATCGGTCAGCGCCGCCGCCGGCGCCGCCACAACCACCAGCGCCGCAGCCATCGACACCCCCGCCTGCATCACCACCGCCTGACGCGCCATCGCCTGTCCAGCAAGCCGAGGTCTCGCCGGCCGAAGGTTCCGGCCGGATCGGTGCCTTGCTGTCGAGGCTGCACAAGTCCGTCTCACGCAGGCCGTCCTGGGAGGAGCCGTTCGATACCGTTGAATGGGCCTCTGCCGAAAACGCGAAGCCGATGCAGGATCCGCAATACTCCGCTTACCCCCAATCGGCGCCGGCCTTCGAGCCTCGGCAGGCGGCCGCGGCAGCATACCCGTCGCGGCCTTTCCAGCCCGGCGGCCATCCGCAGCAGACGGCGCAGCCGCCACTGCCGCCTCCCATGGTGCAGCAGCGGCCATATTCCGGGCCGCAGCTCTATCCCTACGCGCAGCCATTGGGCTACGCACAGCCGCCGGCCTATCCCTATCCGCAATCGATGCCGGCCGCCAATGCCGGGCTGCAGCCCGATCCGGCTCAGCCTGCTTCCGAGTCCTATCCACAGCCGTCCCTCCCGCAGCAGCAGGCGCCTCAGCCTCATCAGCGATCGGCGGAGCCGTCGCGGGCCGCGGAGGATGCCGAGCAGCAAGCGCCAATCGAGGAAATCCGCGCCAGCCTGCGCGAATTCCGCGAAGCGGTTCGCGAACTGACCGAGAGCCGCGTGCGGCGTCGCTACTTCTGAGCCACAAAAATCTGCGCTGTGCCGTACAAAAACATGCCGGTTTCGCGTAAACGGCATGGGACGGCGCTTTGGCGGGATTGCATGTTGGAATTTTCGTGAAAATGCCACGCTGTGAAAGATCGAAGAGCGCGTCGCTTCCGCAAGCGACGCGCTTGGGCATTCTAATGTTGAGGGTAGTCCATGGCCGAAGTGATTGATGGCAAGAGCGTTGCCGGCGACGTTGTGGGGTCGGTCAAGACCCTGACGGCTGAGCTTGTCGCCAAGGGCCAGGCCAAGCCAGGTCTTGCCGTGGTTATCGTCGGCGAGGATCCGGCCAGCCAGGTCTATGTCGCGTCCAAGTCGCGCACCGCCAAGGAATGCGGCTTTCATTCCGTCCAGCACACGCTGCCGGCCGAAACCTCGGAACCGGCGTTGCTGAAGATCATCGGCGATCTCAACGCCGATCCGGCCATCAACGGCATCCTCGTGCAGCTTCCGCTGCCGGCCCATATCGACGCCGGCAAGATCATCCAGACCATCGCGCCGGAAAAGGATGTCGACGGCTTCCATTTCATCAATGTCGGCAAGCTCGGCACCGGTGAACTCGAGACAGCCTTCGTGCCTTGCACGCCGGCCGGCTCTATGCTTCTGATCGAGCGGGTGCGCGGCAAGGACCTGTCCGGCCTCAACGCCGTCGTCGTCGGCCGCTCCAACATCGTCGGCAAGCCGATGGCCAACCTGCTGCTTGCCGCCAACTGCACCGTCACCATCGCCCACAGCCGCACCAGGGATCTGCCCGCCTTGGCCCGCACCGCCGATATCCTTGTCGCGGCCGTCGGCAGGCCGGAGATGATCAGGGGTGATTGGGTGAAGCCCGGCGCCACCGTCATCGATGTCGGCATCAACCGCATTCCGGCGCCGGAAAAGGGCGAGGGCAAGTCCCGCCTCGTCGGCGATGTCGCCTATGCCGAAGCGGCTAAGGCCGCCGGCGCCATCACGCCGGTTCCCGGCGGTGTCGGGCCGATGACCATTGCCATGCTGATGGCCAATACGTTAGCCTCGGCCTACCTAGCGGCCGGATTGAAACGGCCGTCCTTCTGACCCGCCAGAAAGCCGCAGCTTTGCCGAACCCCA
The DNA here is from genome assembly GCF_003996995.1 of Mesorhizobium sp. M7A.T.Ca.US.000.02.2.1. Lineage (GTDB taxonomy): Bacteria > Pseudomonadota > Alphaproteobacteria > Rhizobiales > Rhizobiaceae > Mesorhizobium. The sequence continues at coordinate 12,292 of NZ_RZTT01000057.1, forward strand.
GTGTTCCCTCAGAACGGCCGGTCATCACGGACCCCGTTCAAGGCGGGCGGCAGTTCGCATTCCTGCTGGTAGACAAGTTCTCCATGTTCTCGCTGGCTGCCGCGATCGATACGTTCCGGTCGGCGAACCGGTTGCTTGGCCGCGACTTCTACGGCTGGACGACGGTGTCGGCCGATGGCGATCCGGTGATGGCTTCCAATGGCCTGCCGCTCAAGATCGACTACGCCGTTGCCGACCTGCCGCCGGTCGATATCCTTTTCGTCTCGGTCGGGCTGACGACGGAATTTCCCGGCAAGAGCAAGGTGCTGGCGGCACTGCGCAGCTGGGGCCGGCGCGGCAATGCGCTGGGTGCCCTGTCGGTCGGCTCCTACCTGCTGGCCGAGGCCGGCCAGCTCGAAGGCTATCGCTGCACCATCCATTGGGAAAACCGCGCCGGCTTCGTCGAACGCTTCCCCGACATCAACTGCACCGGCAACGTCTTCGAGATCGATCGCAAGCGCTACACCTGCGCCGGCGGCACCACTTCGATCGACCTGATGTTGGAAATTGTGCGCGGCGATTTCGGCTCGAACCTCGCCAATGGCGTCGCCAACCAGTTCCAGCACGAACGCATCCGCTCGGCCGGCGACCGCCAGCGCGTCGGCCCGGAACGCGACCTGACCGGCAAGTCGGAGAAGCTCAGACGCATCGTCGAACTGATGGCCGACCATCTCGACGAGCCGCTGTCGGCAGTGCAGCTGGCCAAATCCGCCGGCCTTTCGGTGCGCCAGGTCGAGCGCCTGTTCCTGCGCCATCTCAGCGTCACGCCTGGCCGTTATTACATGCGGCTGCGGCTGGAGCGGGCGCGCGAACTGCTGCGCCAGACCAACATGCCGATCCTCGATGTGGCGATAGCGACCGGCTTCACCTCGCATTCCTACTTCGCCCAGAGCTACCGGCTGCAATTCGGCAGGCCGCCCTCGGAAGAACGCCGCACGACCTACTGAGCGGGTTTTCGTTTCATTGAAGAGTTCGGCATTCGGCCCCCGGCGCATCGGGCCAGGGCAGCGAATTCGGGTTGCAGGTTCTTTCGGAGCCTTCGCCGCCGCGTTGGCGGACGGGTGCCTCAAACGAAAAACCCGCCTGAGCGGCGGGTCACCGGCGCAAATCAGCACCATGGGCAAAAATGTACCATAGCTGAGTGCACCCAGTCAAGAAAAAATTCCTATCGTGGAAAGCTATCGGCCCTACGCACAAGGCGCCCGGACTTGTGTCCCGGCGCCGCGTCAAATAGCTTGCCGCCCGGATCAGGGGCGGATTTAGGAGATTTCGATGGCGGGACTTGCACGGGGCGTCGCTGCGGCGATCCTCCTTTTGTCGATGACGACGTTCGGCTTCGCCGCAAACAAGGTCATCGTCATTCTCGATGCGTCCGGCTCGATGTGGGCGCTGATCGACGGCAAACCCAAGCTCGAAATCGCCCGAGAATCGCTTCGAACCGTGCTTCAATCGGTTCCGGCCGACGCCGAGATCGGCTTCATGGCCTACGGCCATCGTGAAAAGGGCAGTTGCGACGACATCCAGCTGATCGTACCGCCGCAGGCAGGTTCGGGCAGCGCCATTTCGGCCGCCGCCGACAGCCTGAAATTCCTCGGCAAGACGCCGCTGACGGCGGCGGTCAAACAGGCGGCCGAGGCGCTGAAATACACCGAGGACAAGGCGACGGTCGTGCTCATCACCGACGGGCTCGAAACATGCGGCGGCGACCCCTGCGCGCTTGGCAAGGAGCTCGAGGCTTCCGGCGTCGACTTCACGGCCGATGTCGTCGGCTTCGGCCTCACCGCCGACGAGGGCAAGCAGATCGCCTGCCTCGCCGACAACACCGGCGGCAAGTACATCCAGGCCTCCGACGAGAAGGCGTTGCAGGAGGCGCTTGCCGAGACAGTGGCGGCGCCGGCGCCTGCTCCTGAACCGGCTCCGGCATCTGCGCCAGCGCCCGCGCCGGAGCCGGCCAAACCGGAATTCAATTTCCTGCCGATAGCGGTGCTTGCCGAGGGCGGCGATCCCGTCACTGACGGCAACGCCTGGGAAATCTACAAGGCCAAACCCGACGGTACGCGCGGCGACTACGTCAGCACCGAATACGGCGCCTACAAGGCCAATCTGGAACCGGGCGACTATATCGTCGTGGCCAGTGACGGCCAGGCGAAAACCGAGCAGAAGGTCAAGATCGAGGCCGGCCAGGTCTACAAGCCGCTTTTCAACTTGAATGCCGGCACGCTCATCATCCACCCGCGACCGAGCGCCGGGGCGGATGTCGTCGATGGCGCGGCTGTCGTCATCGACTATCCTGGTGCTGACATGCCCGCCACCTTCTATGGGACGACGAAAGCCGTGTTGCCGGCCGGCGACCAGAAGGTGACTGTCACGATCGGGCAGGGCGTGGCTACCGAGACGATTCCGCTGGCTGCCGGCAAGACCGTGGAAAAGGACATGGTTGCCGGTGTTGGCCATGTCGTTGCCAATGCTTACTATGCTGCGGGCGGCGACAAGGCGGACGGTTCAGGCGTCGGCTTCAAGGTGCTCAAGGCAAAAAAGAAGATCGATGGAACCAGGGACGAGGTGACCTATGCCTACGGACCCGACAGCAAATTCGATCTGCCGCCCGATGACTATGTGTTGATTGCGACGGTTGATCTCGCCGTCGTCGAGCAGCCGTTCACTGTCAAGGTGGGCGAATTTCAGGATCTGAAGGTCGCAATGAATGCCGGCGTGCTGGCGATCACCGCGCCCGGAGCCTCGAAGATCGAGATTTTCGAGGCCAAGAAGGACATCAACGGCAACCGCAAGTCGCTTGGCTATGCATTCGACCAGAAGTACCAGGCAGCGATCCCGGCGGGCGACTATGCCGTCGTCTCGGAGAAATCCGACAACAGTTCGAAAGAAGGCAACGTGACGGTCAAGGCCGGCGAGCGGGCCGAGCTAACCGTGCAATAGAAACGCAGGCACGACCGTAAGAGGGCGGCCATGTGCCGCCCTTTTTCATGAACTACGCAGAACTGCCGTCAAGCCGTGCCGAAGGCGGTGGCGCCATGATCGGCGCGGCCGACCAGTTGCCGAAAGCCGGCAAACAGCTCGCGGCCGAAACCGAACTCGTTGCCGATGAGATCGGCGTCCGCCGTCCGGCGCAGCGCGAAGTCGCCGGCCGGCACCAGCACTTCGAGTGTGCCGGCGTCGGCGTCGAGCCGGATGATGTCGCCTTCGTGGATCCTGGCGATAGGGCCCTCCTCGACCGCTTCCGGCGTGACGTGGATCGCCGCCGGCACCTTGCCGGAGGCGCCCGACATGCGCCCGTCGGTGACAAGCGCCACGCGCTGGCCGCGATCCTGCAGGATGCCGAGCACCGTGGTCAGCTTGTGCAGCTCCGGCATGCCATTGGCCTTCGGCCCCTGGAAGCGGATGACGGCGATGAAATCACCGGTCAGCGTGCCTGCCTTGAACGCATCGTTCAGCCCTTGCTGGCTGTCGAAGACCCTGGCCGGCGCCTCGATGATACGCCGCTCCGGCTTCACCGCGGAAGTCTTGATGACGGCGTGGCCGAGATTGCCTGACAGCACCTTCAGGCCGCCGGTCGCCTGGAATGCCTTGTTGAACGGCGCCAGCACTTTTTCGTCGCCGCTTGCCTTCGGCGAGGCTTCGCGCACCACGCTGCCATCGACGCCGAGCTTTGCCTCGACCGCATAGGGCCGCAGGCCTTCGCCCCACACCGTCTGCACATCCTCATGCAGGATGCCTTCGTCGAGCAGTTCGCGGATCAGGAAGCCGAGCCCGCCGGCGGCGTGGAAATGGTTCACGTCGGCGAGGCCGTTCGGATAGACCCGCGCCAGCAGTGGCACCGCTTCCGACAGGTCGGAAATATCCTGCCAGGTGATGGCTATGCCGGCCGCCGCCGCCATGGCGATCAGGTGGATGGTGTGATTGGTCGAGCCGCCGGTGGCGTGCAGGCCGACGACGCCGTTGACGATCGAGCGCTCGTCGATCATCCGGCCGACAGGCGTATAGGCGTTGCCGAGCGCGGTGATCGCCAGCGCCCGCTTCGTCGCCTCGCGGGTCAGCGCCTCGCGCAGCGGGGTGCCGGGATTGACGAAGGAAGCGCCCGGCGTGTGCAGGCCCATGATCTCCATCAGCATCTGGTTGGAATTCGCCGTGCCGTAGAAGGTGCAGGTGCCCGGCCCATGATAGGATTTGGACTCGGCTTCCAGCAGTTCGGCGCGCCCGGCCTTGCCCTCGGCGTAGAGCTGGCGGACCTTGGCCTTCTCGTCATTGGGCAGCCCGGTCGTCATCGGTCCGGCCGGGATGAACACCGCCGGCAGATGGCCGAAGGTGAGGGCGGCTATCACCAGCCCCGGCACGATCTTGTCGCAGACGCCGAGATAGACGGCGGCGTCGAACATGTTGTGCGACAGGCCGATCGCGGCGGCCATGGCGATCACGTCGCGCGAAAACAGCGACAGCTCCATGCCGGGCTGGCCCTGGGTGACGCCGTCGCACATCGCCGGCACGCCGCCGGCCACCTGGGCAATGCCGCCGGCTTCGCGCGCCGCGTCCTTGATCAGCGCGGGGAAGGTCTCGAACGGCTGATGCGCCGACAGCATGTCGTTGTAGGAGGTGATGATGCCGAGGTTCGGCACCTTGTCGGCGCCAAGCGCGAGCTTTTCCGAGGGGCTGCACACCGCAAAGCCGTGGGCGAGATTGCCGCACGACAGCACAGCCCGGTTGGCGGTGCGGTTCGATGCCTCGGCGATGCGGCCGAGATAACGCTCGCGGCCTGGCTTTGAGCGCTGGCGGATACGTTCAGTGATGGCTTCGATGTCGCGTCTGGCGGTCATGGCGGTCGGTCCTTTCAGGCGAGGTCCCGGAAACATCCTCCCGCCGTTTGCCGGGACCAGAGTAAATCGAGATTCAGGGGGCCCAGAAAACCTCTACGGGCTTATGCGCTGCGTCGAGCACGGCACGGATTGGCTTTCGCGGCCCGGGCGCCACCGCGCCGTCGAAGGCGATACGCTTGTCCTCACCCTCTATGTGCAGCGCGATGAAGCCGGCTTCGACGATGCGCGCCAGCGACAGGGTCAGCCGCGGCTCGCCCGCACTTGCCGCATGAACGGGCAGCACGATCCTGTCGCAAGACGGGTCGAGCAGCGTTGCCAGATCGTCGGCATCGGGAAAGAACGAGGCGGTGTGGCCGTCCGGCCCCATGCCGAGCACGACGACATCGAGCGGCCATGGCAAGGAGCGGAGCGCTGCATCATCGGACGAGGCCGCATCCTCGATGCTGGTGGCTTCGTGATAGAGCGGCACGAAACGAGCCGCCTTGGCCGCGTTCTGCAACAGATTGGCGGTCACCAGCCCGGCATTGGATCGTGGCGAGGAGGCCGGCACGAAACGCTCGTCGACCAGCGTCACGATCACCTTGTCCCAGGCGATGGGTATCGCTGAAAGGGCGGCGAAGAATTTTGCCGGCGTGGTGCCGCCGGAGACGGCGAGCAAGCCCGTGCCGCGCTCGGCGATCGCCTTGGTCAGTCTGCCTGCAGCATGACCGGCAAGGGCGGCCGCCAGTTCCTGGCGCCCGGCGAAGCCGTTCCAGTCATAGGCGGCGCTGTTCAATTGCTCTCGTGCCATGTCCGCCCGTCACGCTCGATCAGTGCTATCGAGGCCGATGGCCCCCAGGTGCCCGCCGTGTAGCCCTGCGCCTCCTGCCTGGCACTTTCCCAGGCATTCTGGATCGGGTCGATCCATTTCCACGCCGCCTCGACTTCGTCACGGCGCATGAACAGGGTCTGGTTGCCACGGATGACGTCCATGATCAGCCGCTCATAGGCGTCCGGTGCGCGGCCGTCGAAGGACTGCGCGAAACTCATGTCGAGCGATATCTGGCGCAGCCGCATGCCGCCCGGACCCGGATCCTTGATCATGATGAACTGCTTGACGCCTTCATCCGGCTGCAGCCGGATGACAAGCTGGTTGGCAAAGATCGGTCCGGCGCTGTCGCCGAAGATCGAATGCGGGATCGGCTTGAATTCGATGACGATTTCCGAAACCCGCGTCGCCAGCCGTTTGCCGGTGCGGAGATAGAACGGAACGCCCGACCAGCGCCAATTGCCGATCTCGGCCTTGATGGCGACGAAGGTTTCGGTGTTGCTGTCCTTGCCGAGTTCCTCGACATAGCCTTTCACCGGTCCGCCGGCCGAAGCCCCGGCGCGATACTGCCCGCGCACGGTGTGCTTTGGCGCCTCGTTGCCGTTGATGCGCTTCAGTGCCCGCAGCACCTTCAGCTTTTCGTCGCGCACGGCGTCGGCATCCATCGACGATGGCGCTTCCATGGCGACGAGGCACAAGAGCTGCAGCATATGGTTCTGCACCATGTCGCGCAGCGCGCCGGCCTTGTCGTAATAGGTGACGCGGTCTTCCAGGCCGACGGTCTCGGCCACGGTGATCTGCACATGGTCGATGTGGGCTGAATTCCACAACGGCTCGTAGAGCGCGTTGGCGAAGCGCAGCGCCATCAGGTTCTGCACCGTCTCCTTGCCGAGATAATGGTCGATGCGGAAGATCTGGCTTTCGTGGAAGTCGTCGCCGACCAGGTCGTTGAGCTTGCGTGCCGAATCGAGGTCGCGGCCGATCGGCTTTTCCAGCACGATGCGCGAATTCGGCGTGATCAGATTGTGCTCTTTCAGCTTGTGCGAGATGTCGCCGAACAGCGCCGGCGCCACCGCCAGGTAGAAGGCTCGAATGCGGTCGCTGTCGCCGATCGCTTTCTTGAGCTTGTCGAAGCCGGCGCCGCTCGTCGCATCGGCCGAGACGTAGGACAGCCGCGCCAGGAAAGTCTTCAGTTCCTTGGCGTCGATGTCGGCCGGTTTGACGTGCTCGGAGATCGCCTGTTTGGCGAAGGCCTGGAATTCTTCGTCGCTCATTTTCGAGCGCGACGTGCCGATGATGCGTGTCGGCTCCGAAAACTGATGGTCGCGCTGGCGATAATAGAGCGACGGCAGAAGCTTGCGCTCCGACAGATCGCCGGTGCCGCCGAAAATGATGAAGTCGAAAGGCTCGACGGGGATGATCTGGCTGGTCATGGTCTGTCCGCTTTGACGCCGGTCGCTGTGACGCGGCTGATATAATCTAATCGATTTAAATTTTCCAGTGCCATGGTGTCACATCTGGGTGTATGCGCCTGCCCCTTGACAGTCCGATGACCCGGAGGCTTGTCGAAGGCGCGGCTCCGGAAGCCTTCGCAGTTGCAGCATAGAGCGGGATCGATGCGAAAGCCAAAGGAGAAATCGGCGATGGCCCCACATCTTTCGGCCAATCCAGTCAGAAGCCGTGGCTTTGCGCGGATGAGCGCCAATGACGTGCCCGTTGATCGTCACCAATCATGAGCGGAAAAAACATGCGTCTGGATAACAAGGTTGCGATCATCACCGGTGCTGCGTCGGGTTTTGGCGAGGGCATCGCCAGGCGCTTTGCGCAGGAGGGCGCCAGGGTCGTTGTCGCCGATCTCAACGCCAGGGGCGCGGAGCGCGTCGCCGGCGAGATCGGAGAAGCGGCGATCTGGACCCAGACCGACGTCTCGCTGCGCTCCGAATTCGACGAGATGGTCTATGCCGCCAAAAGCGCCTTCGGCCGCATCGACATCATGGTCAACAATGCCGGCTATACCCATCGCAACGGCGACATGCTCAATGTCGACGAGGACACCTTCGACCTGATAACCGCCGTCAACATGAAGGCGATCTATCACGCGGCCCTCGCCGTGGTGCCGATCATGGAGCGGCAGGGCGGCGGCGTCATCCTGACCACGGCCTCCACCGCGGGTCTGCGGCCGCGCCCCGGCCTCACCTGGTACAACGCGTCGAAAGGCTGGGCGATCACCGCCACCAAATCGATGGCGGTGGAACTGGCGCCGAAGAACATCCGCGTCAACTGCCTCTGCCCGGTTGCAGGCGAAACCGGCATGCTGGAGAAATTCATGGGCGTCGACACGCCCGAGATCCGCGAGAAGTTCCGCGCATCGATCCCGCTCGGCCGGCTTTCGACGCCGCTCGACATCGCCAACGCCGCACTCTGGCTGGCCTCGGACGAAGCCGCCTTCATCACCGGCGTGGCGCTGGAGGTCGATGGCGGCCGCTGCATCTGAAAGTGCCAGGCGTCACGCGCCGGTCTTGATGTAACTCTTGTAGATCCAGCCGGTCTTGCCGTTGTAGGTGATCTGGCACCATTGCTTGCAGCTCTTCACCTGCACCGAGGTTTTGGCTGGCACCGTACCGATGGCGGCGGCATTTTTCTTCGGGCCGCTTCGCATGGTCACGGCCCTCAGGATGCGCCCTGTTCCGGCGGCTGCGGCTTTCCTTGGCTTCGCCTTGGCCTGGCTGTCATCGCCTTCCGCCGCTGGCACTTGCGGCTGCACCGCGGGGATGGCGGCGGTTTGTGCGCCGTCGGGGTGGTTGCCCGCGGCTGCGCTGGGCGCGGCTACCTTGGCAAGTTCGGTGGCGGCATCGGTAGCGGCTGCCGGCTGTGCGAATGCCGCCGCTTGCTTGTCCGCTGCCTTGGGAGCGGTCGAATCGGACGTGGTTGCGTCCTTCGGCTGGGAACCGGTCCAGCGCGGGTCATTAGCGGCAAGTGCGGGGAGGTTGGTTTGCGCGGCCGCCACGGTAGTTGGAATTGCGTCGGACTTGCGCGCCTGCGGCACGGCTGCCGCGGCGACCGCGGCCCCAACCGGGGTTATTTTCGTCGTCTTCACCGGAACCGTTGGAATTGTCTGCTCGGGGCTCGCTGCCGCTTGCCTGTCGCTGGCCGGCAA
>NZ_RZTT01000580.1 GCF_003996995.1 Mesorhizobium sp. M7A.T.Ca.US.000.02.2.1
GATCAGCGTCATGCCGACGAGCAGGATGTTGAGCGCGATCTCGTTCGGCGTCTTCTGGCGCTCGGCACCTTCGACCAGCGAGATCATGCGGTCGAGGAAGGTATGGCCGGAGGCGGCGGTGATGCGGACGCGGACCCAGTCTGACAGCACCTGGGTGCCACCGGTGACCGCCGAACGGTCGCCACCGGATTCGCGGATGACCGGCGCCGATTCGCCTGTTATCGCCGCCTCGTTGACCGACGCGACGCCCTCGACCACTTCGCCGTCCGACGGGATGATGTCGCCGGCCTCGACCAGGACGGCATCGCCGACCTTGAGGCTGGTGCCGGGCACGAGTTTGTATTTGGTGCGGTCCTCACCGGTCAAAAGCTTGGCCTGGGTCTCGGTGCGTGCCTTGCGCAGCGAATCCGCCTGCGCCTTTCCGCGGCCTTCTGCGACCGCTTCGGCGAAGTTGGCGAACAGCACGGTGAACCAAAGCCAGATGATGATCTGCAGCGTAAAGCCGAGATTGCCGCCTCCGGTGACCAGGTCCTTCACGAACAGCACCGTGGTGAGCGCCGAGACGACGGCAACGACGAACATCACCGGGTTCCTGGCCAGCGTGCGCGGATCGAGCTTGCGGAAGGCGCCGCCAATGGCGGGAACCAGGATGCGTGCATCCATGATGCTTGCTGATTTCGAGTTGCTCATTTTGAAGCTCCGGCTTCGGTGTTGTTGGACGGCACCCGATGATTGGATGCCGAAAGGAAATGCGGCGGCCCGTAGGCCAGCAGCCAGAGGACGAGCATGACTGCCGCAAGGCCGAGAAACGTCGACAGGGTCGGGAAAGGAGGAGGTCTCTCCTCCTTTCGGTGATCGTCCCTGTGGCCGACCTTGCGGCGCATGGCATTGAACCAGGACATGACGGTCTCAGAAGGTCTGCCCGTGAGCCATCGCCAGGTGCTCGATGATCGGCCCGACGGCGAGCGCCGGGAAGAAGGTGAGGCCACCGACGATCAGGATGACGCCGACCAGCAGCCCGACGAACAGAGGGCCATCGGTCGGGAAGGTGCCGGCGGAAGCCGGAACCGTTTTCTTCCCCACCAGCGAGCCGGCAATGGCCAGCGCCGGGATGATGACCAGGAAGCGGCCCATCAGCATGCCGATGCCGATCGTGATGTTGTACCAGGGCGTGTTGCCGCTGAGGCCGCCAAAGGCCGAACCGTTGTTGGCCGCCGCCGAAGTGTAGGCATACAGAACCTCGGAGAAGCCGTGCGGGCCGGCATTGCCCATCGACGCCACGCCGGTCGGCAGCACGACGGCGATGGCCGTGAAGATCAGCATCGCCAGCGGCAGGCACAGTATGGCCAGCATAGCCATCTTGACCTCCTTGGCCTCGATCTTCTTGCCCAGATATTCGGGCGTGCGGCCGACCATCAGGCCGGCGACGAAGACGGCGACGACGATGTACATCAGGATGCCGTAGAGACCGGCGCCGACACCGCCGACGATAACTTCGCCAAGCTGCATGTTGATGATCGGGATCATGCCGCCGAGCGCGGTGAAGGAGCCGTGCATGGCGTTGACGGCGCCGCAAGAAGCGGCCGTGGTGATGACGGCAAACAGCGCCGACAGGGCGATGCCGAAGCGGCTCTCCTTGCCCTCCATGTTACCGCCGTCGATGCCCAGCGCATGCACCAGCGGGTTGCCGGCGGCTTCCGCCCAGTAGCAGATGGCGACACCGGCGATGAACATGACGCCCATGGCCGAGAGGATCGCCCAGCCCTGGCGCTGGTTGCCGATCATGCGGCCGAAGACATTGGTCAAGGCGGCGCCGATGGCGAAGATCGACACCATCTGGATCAGGTTGGAGATCGCGTCGGGGTTCTCGAACGGGTGCGCGGCATTGGCGTTGAAGAAGCCGCCGCCATTGGTGCCGAGCATCTTGATGGCCACCTGCGAAGCGACCGGGCCGACGGCGATGGTCTGTTGCGCGCCTTCCAGCGTCGTGGCGTTAACGTAGGCGCCGAGCGTCTGCGGCATGCCTAGCCAGACATAGACCAGCGTCAGCACGATGCAGAACGGCAGCAGCAGATAGAGTGTGGAGCGGGTCATATCGACCCAGAAATTGCCGATCGACTTGCCGGACGCCCGGGCAAAGCCGCGGATCAGCGCAATGGCGATGGCAATGCCGGTGGCCGCCGAAACGAAGTTCTGCACCGTCAGCCCGGCCATCTGCACGAGATAGGACATCGTGCTCTCGCCACCATAGTTCTGCCAGTTGGTGTTGGTCATGAAGCTGGCGGCGGTGTTGAAGGCCAACCCTGGTTCAACCGCTGTCATGCCGGCAGGGTTGTAAGGCAGGCTGCCCTGCAGACGCTGCAGCGCATAAAGCACCAGGAAGCCGGCGAGATTGAAGAGCAGCAGGGCGACCGCGTAGGTGGTCCAGTGCTGTTCCTCGCGTTCGCTGGTTCCGCAAATACGATAAAGCCCACGCTCAAGCGGGCGAAGGACCGGCGAAAGCAGCGTGCGGTCGCCGTTGAAGACGCGGTGCATGTAGCCGCCGAGCGGCTTCACCAGCAAAACGACGATCCCGCAATAGACCAGGATCTGTATCCAACCGTTCAGTGTCATGGGTGTGGCTTTCCGTGCCTTCAGAAGCGTTCTGGACGAACGAGGGCGTATGTCAGGTAGGCGAGCAGGAACAGCGTAACGCCGCCACCGAGAATATAGTCGACGATCATTTTTTCAGCCTCGCTCTAGAGCGCGTCACAAGATTTTATGTAGGCGAAACAAAGGGCAAAGAACAAAATTCCGATTCCGATAACGGCCATATCCATTGTGTTTATTCCTTTTGTTCTTTTGTACTTTGCGGATTTGACAGGAGAGTTCGCAATATCTCGAAAGTGTCCCGTCGCATCTTTGGCGACGGAACCGGTTGTATTTTCT
>NZ_RZTT01000581.1 GCF_003996995.1 Mesorhizobium sp. M7A.T.Ca.US.000.02.2.1
CGCCATGCGTGCTGGCGACCCTGACCGGGATGGCGGACAGAGCAAAGGCCTCGCCGCTCCGATCGCAACAGGCGACGCCCTCGCCGCCCGCCGTGACAATTGCCACCGGATAAAGATCGGCCAATAGCCGTGCGGCTTGCGCGGCCCCGTCCAGCGTCTCGACCACTGCTGTGCCAGCCAGGAATTCCGCCTCGATTGCGTTGACCACCAATATGTCGACGAGCGCGATCAACTCGTCGGAGAGTTTGCGCGCGGGGGCCGCGTTGAGCACGACGCGGCCGCGCCGTGCTTTGACGGCGCGTGCGGCGGCAATGTTGCCGGCTTCCGGCACTTCGTTCTGTAACAAAAGCACTGCCGTCTGCGCCATCACATCGGAAGCAGAGGCAATGTCGGCATGGCCCAGTGTCAGATTGCTGCCTGAGACGATCACCGCGCCATAGTCGCCGCCCGCGTCGAAGATCGCCACGCTCATGCCGGAGCCGGCGCCAGCGGCCACCCGCACGAAGCGGTGGTCGACCACCGCGCGATCGAGATTGGCCAGCAACGCCCGCCCGAAATCATCGTCGCCGACGGCGCCGATCATCGCCGCGCGCACGCCGGCCCGCGCCGCCGAGACAGCCTGATTGCCGCCCTTGCCGCCGCATTTCGGGTGCCAGGCATGGCCGGTCACCGTCTCGCCCTTGCGCGGGCGATCGGGCGCGTCGACCATGATGTCGTAGTGCAAGCTGCCGAACACGGTGACCAGCGGCGATGTCGTCATGAGCCCCGGTCTTTTCGTTTCGATGTCACCGCGGACATGGTGCGGCCGAGGTTGCGCTCCGCCGCCTGATAATCGCGCTGCGCCACCGCCACGAACAGCGCGCCGAGGATGTTGAGCTGGGCAATGCGGGCCGCTGCGTTCTCGCCCATCAGCGGCGAGCCTTGCGCGGTCGAGCAAAGCACGATGTCGGCGACCGCAGCCAGCGGCGAGTTGTCGTAATTGGTGATGGCCAGCGTGCGGGCACCGTTCTTGCGGGCCAGCTGGATGGCGTCGATGACGGCCGACGTGTTGCCCGAATGCGAAAAGCCGACGGCGATGTCGTCGCCGCCGAGCAGCGAGGCCGACATCAGCATCATATGCGAATCGTCATAGACGGATGCGCGGATGCCGATGCGCAGAAACTTGTGCGAGACATCGCGGGCGATCTGCGCCGAGCCGCCGACGCCATAAAAATCCCGGTTCTTGGCACGGAAGAGCAGCTCGGCGGCGCGGTCGAAATCCTCGATGTCGAGGATCGCCAGCGTCTCCTCCAGCGCCTGGATGGAGGTGCGAAACACTTTTTGCACGATCTCGGCCGAACTGTCGTCGGATGACAGTTCCTGGTGCATCTCGGCGGTCGGCAGGCGACTGTATTCATAGACGGCGGTGCGGAAGTCGCGATAGCCGGAAAAGCCGAGCTTCTTGGCGATCTTGACCACCATCGCCTCGGACACGCCGGACTCCTCGGCGATCTGCTTCAGCGGAATGCTCTCGTCGAAGCCGCGCCGGCCGAAGACGGTTTCCACAACCTTCGCCTCCAGCGGGGTGAGATGCGGCATCATCATGCGGATGCGCGGTCCTACCGCTTTCAGGTCCAGCCCGCTCAAGGTCATCCACGCCCCCTCGTCACACGATCGATAAGCATCGCGGCGAGGATTATAAGACCAGTTGCCAGAAGCTGATAGAAGGACTGCACGTTCATCAGCGTCAAACCGTTGCGCATGGCGCCGAGGATGACGGCGCCCAATATGGTGCCGACGATGCTGCCCTTGCCGCCCATCAGCGAGGCGCCGCCGATGGCGGCAGCCGCGATGGCGTCGAGTTCCCAGAGATTGCCGAGGATGGGCTCGGCGGCGCCGAGCCGGCCGATCAGGATCTGCGCGGCAAGCGCCGCCAGCAGGCCTGAGATCATGTAGGCGGCGATCTTGGTGCGGGCAATCGGCACGCCGGCGATGTAGGCCGCCTCCTCGTTGCCGCCGACGGCAAGCAGATATTCGCCGAAGGGCGTCTTCTTCAAAACGACCCAGGCGACGACAGCCACGCAGGCGACGATGATGACCGCCAGAGGCAGTCCAAACAGCGATCCGTTGAAGATGGCGCGAAAGTCGGCGGGCAGGCCGAGGACCGGATTGCCGCCGGTGTAGATCAGCGCCAGCGCCCGATAGGTGCTGAGCGTTCCCAACGTGACGATGAAGGGCTGCAGCCCGACATAGGCAACGAGCACGCCGTTGACGAGGCCGCAGGCAAGGCCAATGGCGAAGCCGGCGGCGATGGCCAGCGGAAACGGCACGCCGGCGACCATCATAGAGGCCGAGATGACGGCCGAGAGTGCCGCCGTCGGCCCGACCGACAGGTCGATGCCGCCGGAGATGATGACCAGCGTCATGCCGAGTGCGAGACAGGCATTGATGCTCGACTGCTGCAGGATGTTGATCAGGTTACGCTCGGCGAAGAAGCCGGGCACCAGCGCGCCGAATACGGCCAGGATCACGACAAGGCCGATCAGCGTGCCGGCGTCGCGCATGGAAACCCCGCGCAGGAATTCGGCGCGTGGCCGCACCAGAGTGGTATCCGACATATCCGTCACCTACTGCCTTGCCTGTTGCGCGGCCGGCGTTTGCGTTTGCGGGATGGCGTGCGCCGCGATCGCCTGTTCGCTGATATCGTCTCTGTGGAGTTCGGCCGCGATCGTGCCGTCGCGCATGACCAGCACGCGGTCGGCAAGCCGGATCACTTCGGGGAGTTCGGAGGAGACGACGATCACGGCATGGCCCTCGGCGGCGAGTTCCTCGATCAGATGATAGATCTCCGCCTTGGCGCCGACATCGATGCCGCGTGTCGGTTCGTCGAACAAGAGGATGCGCGTTCCCGCGGCCAGCCAGCGGCCGATGATCGCCTTCTGC
>NZ_RZTT01000582.1 GCF_003996995.1 Mesorhizobium sp. M7A.T.Ca.US.000.02.2.1
GCCTTGTCGACTGGCTTTACCGCAATGGCGATGTCGTTTCGCGAAGCGACAATGATGACGGCAGCGCCACCATCTCGCTCAAGGCCACGCAAAGCGCCCGCGAAGAGATCGAAAGCAGATTGCGTCGTAAAAACAACGGGTAATCCGGAGCAATTCCAGGAAAAAGTGTATAGCGGTTTTCCGTCCGGAATTGCCCGAAAGAGAGATTACTTCGCGGTCTTTGCTTCCTGCCAGAGCGCTTCCATCCCGGCCAGATCAGCCTTTTCCAGCGTGCTGCCGGATTTTTCCAGAGCCTGTTCGACATAGTGGAAGCGCGAGCGGAATTTTTCGTTGGTGCCGCTTAGCGCTGCTTCGGAATCGAGCTTGAGGTGACGGCCGAGGTTGACGACGGCAAACAGCATGTCGCCGAACTCGTCCTTGATCGAGGCGGTGTCGCCCTTGGCCAGGGCCTCGCGCAATTCGCCAATCTCTTCCTCGATCTTGTCGAGGATGGGCGCCGCCTCGCTCCAGTCGAAACCGACGCGGGCGGCCTTCTCCTGAAGTTTCAGCGCCCGGGTCAGTGCGGGCAGGGCGACCGGCACGCTGTCCAGAAACCCCTTGCCGTTGTCTTCGGGATCGAGACCACGCGCGAGGCGGGCGCTTCGTTTCTCCGCCTTCTCTTCGGCCTTGATCTTTTCCCACATGCCCTTGGCCATGCCGGCGTTGCGGGCTTTCTCGTCGCCGAAGACATGCGGATGGCGGCGGATCATCTTCGTCGTGATGGCTTGCACCACATCCGGGAAGGCGAATTCACCGGCCTCCTCGGCCATCTGCGCGTGATAGACAACCTGCAGCAGAAGGTCGCCGAGCTCGTCGCGCAGATCGTCAAGGTCGCCGCGCGCGATGGCGTCCGCCACCTCATAGGCTTCCTCAATCGTGTAGGGCGCGATGGTCGAGAAATCCTGTTCGATGTCCCAGGGACAGCCGGTCTTCGGCGCCCGCAGCGCCGCCATGATCTCGATCAGGCGCGAAATGTCTTTCGATGGCGTCATCTAGAGCTATTCCAGGAAAAGTGTGAAACGGTTTTCTGTCCGGAATTGCGTCAAAACAGTCTATCGGATGCTATCCCGCGACCGGCCGCGCGGCTAACGCTGTCAGCCGGCGCGGAAGCCTTGTCCACAGACAAGCCGCGTCAATCAAGAACCGAAACGATCGCCTTGGCGAGCTCGTCCATGCCGTCTTCGGGCAGGCCGGCGACGTTGATGCGGCTGTCGCCGACCATATAGATGCCGTGCTCGGCACGCAGCCGTTCGACCTGCGCTTCCGTGAGGCCAAGGCGGGAGAACATGCCGCGATGGCTGGCGACGAAGTCGAAGCGATCGGAATTGGACTGCCGGCGCAGGGCTTCGGCGAACTGCACGCGTAGCCTGAGCATGCGTAGCCGCATCTCTTCAAGCTCCGCCTCCCAATCCGCGCGCAAGGTGGCGTCTTCGAGCACGATGCGCACGGCCGCCGCACCGTGGTCCGGCGGCATCGAATACATGGCGCGCGCCGCCGACAGCATCTGGCTCATCGCCACATCCGCCTGTGCGCCGTCCCTGGCCAGGATCATCGCCGCGCCGACGCGGTCGCGGTAGACAGCAAAATTCTTCGAGCAGCTCGAGGTGACGACCATTTCCGGAATTTTTGCCGCCAGCAGGCGCAAGCCGAGGGCATCGGCCTCGAGGCCATCGCCAAAGCCCTGATAGGCGATGTCGACAAACGGCAGCAGCTCGCGCTCGACGACCAGATCGGTAACGGCTGCCCACTGTGCCGCATCCAGATTGGCGCCGGTCGGGTTGTGGCAGCAGCCATGCAGCAGTACGACGTCGCCGCTCTTTGCGGTCCGCAGCGCCGCCAGCATGTCGTCGAAACGAACGGCGCCCGACGCGGCGTCGAAATAGGGATATTCACGGATCTGCAGGCCGGCGGCGCGCATCACCGGCATGTGGTTCGGCCAGGTCGGGTCCGACAGCCAGATGGTTGCATCCGAGCGTGTCCGCTTCAGCAGTTCCGCCACCAGCCGCAGCGCGCCGGAGCCGCCGGGCGCTTGTGCGGCGCGGATGCGCGTCATGTCGGCGCCTGGACCGAAGGCGAGCTTGGCCATCACCGTGTTGAAGCCGGTATCGCCGGCAAGGCCGAGATAGGTCTTGGTGTCCTGGGCCTGCAGCAGGCGCTGTTCCGCTTCGCGCACGGCGCGCATGACCGGCGTCTTGCCGTCGCGATCCTTGTAGACGCCGACACCGAGATCGACCTTGTCTGGACGCGGATCGGCTCGATAAAGGCCGATCAGGGCCAGGATCTTGTCGGCGGGGGCGGGCTGCAGGGCTTCAAACATCGCTAGGGCTCCAATGGCGGCGGAGTGATACGCAAATCGGTCGCGTTTCGCCAGCGGTTTTAGCTAGGTGCTCCAGCCTGAGACGGGGGTGCCGGGAAGCCTGCCCTGCCTGCTCCTTTCAGCTTTGCCTCGGCCAGCGGTCAGCCCCCGCCGTGTTTCCCAGTCTGCCGCAACAGATAGACGACCGCGCCCAGCACCATCAAGGCCAGCCCGAACCATGTCAGGGCATAGGCCAGATGGTTGTTGTGGAACGAGACGACCGTCAGGCCGCCGACCGGCCACCCTCCCGGATTGGGCGTGGCATCGGCATCGATGAAATAAGGAGCGACCTGCCCGAGGCCTTGCGTCGAGGCGATTGCCTGCACATCGCGCGAATACCAGCGGTTGGCGGCCGGATCGTTGTTACGCAGGAAGCCGCCCTTCGGTTCGGTCAGGCGCAGCAGGCCGCGAATTCCGGTGTGATCGCCCGAGGGCTTGCCTGCGAGGCGGGTTGCCGGATCGCGCTTGTCCGTCGGCACGAAGCCCCTGTTCACCAGAATCGTGAAGCCATCATC
>NZ_RZTT01000583.1 GCF_003996995.1 Mesorhizobium sp. M7A.T.Ca.US.000.02.2.1
TGACCGCCAGCAGCACACCGGCAACAGCGCCAATCGAGACATGCCAGGGCGAGCCGACCGTCTTGTAGGCGATGATCGAGGCGGCGGCGCTGGCGATGACCACCGGCAGCCACAGCGGCCGCTTGCGGAAGCCCAGCACGAGACCGAGGAAATAGATCGGCAGCAGGAAATCGATGCCGAGCGCATGCGTGTCGGGGATCAGCTTGCCGAACAGTGCGCCCAGCGCGCTTTCGACGATCCAGAACAGATAGACCGGCAAGCCAAGCCCCAGATACCAGGCAAAGCCGACCGCCTGGCCTGATTGCGCCCGCGCTTCAGCTACCGCGAATTGCGGATCGGTGAGGATGAAATAACCAAGTGCCTGCTGGATGAAAGGCCAGTGCGCGATGCGCCGGCCGATGCCGGCGGAATAGAGCACGTGGCGGAAATTGACGGCGAAGATCGACAGCACGATCAGCCACGGCGCCACATGCTGGCCGAACAGCTGGATGCCGACCATCTGGCTGGCGCCGCCATAGACCAGCGCGCTCATCAGGAAGGCTTCCAGGACCGAGAAACCATTGTCGACGGCGAGCGCACCGAACAGCACCGCAAACGGCGCCGACGCCACCACGACAGGCATCGACAGCCGCACGCCCTGCCAGAAATCGCTTTTATCGCCGCTCTCGGAAATTGCTTGCGCCGACATGGCCTCTCCTTGATCAGGGCCTGATGTAGGAAGCGCTGCCTGCCTTGTCACACGAATTCGCTTGAGCCAAACGATCAGCGGAAATGATCGTCGGGTTACCGGAGCCGGAGACTAGTCAAGCGAAACCCTTGCCCTCGATCGCCCTGCCCCAGTCGAGCAGCGGCTTGGCGCGCAAGGTGAAATCGACGAGCTCGTCGACCAGATCAGCCGTATGGATTCCCGCCGGATCGATGACATGCTGGACATAGAAATGCCGGTGGCGGATGGCGGCGACCAGATCGGGATCGCTGATTTCCTCGAAGCCGCGTGGCGTACGCTTCATACGGCCTTCGGTCTCGAGTTCAAGCCGGTTCTTCTTCAACGCCGCCACCAGGCCGCGAAAATTGTCCGGCTTGGTCGCGATGGCTTTGCGCATCGCCAGCAGCAGCGCCGGTTCCGGCTGCCACCAGGCAATGTCGGCAAAACAGCGCTCAAGCCCGATATGCACGTAGAACACACCCTGCTCCATCTTGGTGCCGTCGGGCGACAGGATGGCCGACAAATGCCTGTTGTAGGGTCGCTTGTCTTTGGCGAAGCGCACGTCGCGATTGATGCGGAACAGCGACTTCTTGCGGTCGCCGCGCAGGCCGAGGCCTGCCTTTGCGAAGCGCTCGGTCAGCGTGTCGACGAGATCACTGAGCGGATCGCGCAACTCCTTTTCGAACAGGTCGCGGTTTTCTAAAAACCACTCCCGGCTCTGGTGGAAATCCAGCGCCTTCAGGAACGGAATGGCTTTCGGGCCGAAACCCTTGAATGCGCCTTCCATCACGCCTTGCCGATCCGTACCAGCCATGCATCCTCGTCGATCACCTCGATGCCGAGTTCGCTGGCGAGCTTGAGCTTGGAGCCGGCACCCGGCCCGGCGACCACCAGATCCGTCTTTGCCGAAACCGAGCCCGCGACCTTGGCGCCGAGGCGCTCCGCCATCGCCTTGGCTTCGGAGCGTGTCATCTTCTCCAGCGAGCCCGTGAACACGACCGTCTTGCCGGCGACCTCGCTGTCGGCCGAGACGTTGACGATATACGGCTTCGGCTTGACTTGGCGGAGCAACGCGTCAAGCACGTCGTCATTGCGCTCATTGCCGAAGAAGTCGCGCAACGCATCGATCACGGTATCGCCGATGCCGTTGACCGAGGGGAAAACCGTATGTGGATCCTCCGCTGCCGCTGTCTCCTTGCCGACCCGGATCAGTTCCTCGATGGTCGAGAAGGTGCGGGCAAGCACCGCGGCCGTCGTTTCGCCGATATGGCGGATGCCGAGCGCGAAGATGAAACGGTCGAGCTCCGGCTCGCGGCGCGAGTCGATGGCGGCGAACAGCTTGTCGAGGCCCTCATAGTTGCGATCCTCGACGCTGCGCACATTCTTGCGCGTCTTGCCCGATGCGGCCTCGCGCTGCCTTGCCTGCTCCTCGCGGCGTTCGGCCAGCGCCCTGGTGACGGCCGGACGGCGATCCCTGAGCGTGAAGATATCGGCTGCGGTCTTGATCAATCCCGCATTGAAGAACGTGTCTATGTTCTCCGCGCCGAGGCCTTCGATGTCCAGGGCGCCGCGTGACACGAAGTGGCGCAATCCCTCCACCGCCTGCGCCGGGCAGATCAGTTCGCCGGTGCAGCGCCGGCGGGAATCTTCCTTGCCGGTCTTTTCGTTGATCTCGCGCGTCGCCGGCGAGCCGCAGATCGGGCAAGTGTGAGGGAACTCGTAAGGCACCGCATCAGCAGGCCGCTTGTCGATGACGACGCTGACGATCTGCGGAATGACATCGCCTGCCCGCTGGATCACGACCGTATCGCCGATGCGCACATCGATGCCGTCGCGGATCGGCTGGCCGGTCGAGTCCAGGCCCTTGATGTAATCCTCATTGTGCAGCGTGACGTTCTCGACCACGACGCCGCCGACTGTGACCGGCGCCAGCCGCGCAACCGGCGCCAGCGTACCGGTACGGCCGACCTGGATGTCGATCTTCTGCACGGTCGTCATCGCCTGTTCGGCCGGAAATTTATGCGCGACCGCCCAGCGCGGTTCGCCGGTGACGAAACCCCAGCGGCGCTGCAACTCCAGCTGGTCGACCTTGTAGACGACGCCGTCGATATCGTAGCCGAGCGCCGAGCGCTGCTCCTCGATCCGATGATAATGCGCGATCAACTCCTCGGCCGATTTGGCCCGCACCATCAG
>NZ_RZTT01000584.1 GCF_003996995.1 Mesorhizobium sp. M7A.T.Ca.US.000.02.2.1
CCCCTGGTGCATGATCTGCGAGGACTTTCAGGCTCTGCCCTATTCCGTAGCCGCCATGGGTGATGAACGGCACCAATGTCTTGCCGGACAGATCGTGTTTCGACAGGAAGGAGCGGATCACCGAAGGCGCGGTCATGCCCCAGATCGGAAATCCGAGGAACACCGTCTCGTAGGTTCCGATATCAGGCACCGTGGCGGCCAGCGCCGGTTCGGAACCGGACTCCCGCTGCTGCTCCGCCACCGCAACCTGCTGCTTGTAGTCTTCCGGGTAGGGATCGACGATCGCGATCTCGAAAATATCCGCTCGCAGAGTCCTGCTGATCTGGCGCGCGATGACCCGCGTGTTGCCGGTGCGGGTGTAGTAGGCCACCAGCACTTTGGCGCCGCCCGTTCGCCGCGCGCTCGACGCACTGGCGGGCCGGCTCGATCCGGGACTCAATCCGGCGCCCAGAGGCAGTGCAAGCATGGTCATCAGCGCACCTCGTCTTGAGACTGGTTGGCTCATCACGCTCTCCCAGGTGGCTAACGATCGATCCTTGCTTCCTGTTGCGGAGAATAGCGCGCTCCCTTCACCGCGATCGCCGAGACCGCATTCTCGATGTTGGCAAGATCGTCCGCCGTCAGCGCGATGGTGGCCGACGCGATGTTCTCTTCGAGGCGATTGAGCTTGGTGGTGCCGGGGATCGGAACGATCCACGTCTTCTGCGCCAGCAGCCAGGCGAGAGCGACCTGTGCTGAGGTCGCCTTCTTCTGGACTGCGATCACGCCGATCGCGTCGACCAGCGCCTGGTTCGCCTTGCGGGCGTCTTCCGCAAAACGCGGCACGGTGTTGCGGAAGTCGCTGCTGTCGAACGTCGTGCTGGCATCGATGGCGCCGGTGAGGAACCCCTTGCCCAGCGGGCTGAAGGGCACGAAGCCGATCCCCAGTTCTTCAAGCACCGGCAGGATCGCCTCTTCCGGTTCACGCCACCAGAGCGAATATTCGCTCTGGACCGCGGCGACCGGCTGTACCGCATGCGCGCGCCGGATCGTGCGCACGCCCGCCTCGGAGAGACCGAAATGCTTCACCTTGCCTTGGCTGATCAAGTCCTTCACAGCGCCCGCCACCTCTTCGATTGGCACGACCGGATCGACGCGATGCTGGTAGAGGAGGTCTATGTGGTCGGTCCTCAGCCGCCTGAGCGAGGCCTCGACGACGTCACGAATATGCTGCGGCCGGCTGTCCATGCCATCATGTCCGGCTGTCCCGGCGATGTCGATGCCGAATTTGGTGGCGATCACCACCTGGTCGCGGATCGGCTGCAGCGCCTCGCCGACGACCTCCTCGTTCGTGAACGGTCCATAGACCTCCGCGGTGTCGAAGAAGGTGATGCCGCGGTCGAACGCCGCCCTGATCAGGTGGACTGCATCCGCCGTCTCCATCGGCTGCCCGTATGACTGGCTCATTCCCATGCAGCCGAGCCCGATGGCCGAAACGTCGAGACCGCTGTTTCCAAGTGTGCGCTTCTGCATTGTCGTTATCCCTTCTTCTCGGCGTCGGCTTGTTCGAAGACCTTGCGGGCAATGCCGATCGCAGTGCTTGCAACGGGCCATCCGGCGTAGAAGGCGAGATGCGTAATGGTTTCGATGAGTTCGTCGCGGGTGACGCCATTGTCGAGCGCGCGCTTCATGTGGAAAGGCATTTCGTTGATCCGGTAGCCCGAAATCAGGCTGGTGACGGTGACAAGGCTGCGGTCCCGCGGCGACAGACCGGGGCGCTCCCAAACGTCGCCGAACAACACATCGTCTGTGTATCTGCCGAGCGCCGGAGCGATATCGGAGAATGGGCTTTTCAGCCCTTGGAACGTCGGTCATGGTGGTCTCCTTCGTAGAGTTCGGGCGTTGAACTCGGCGCCACGCGCCGATACTTGGTCAAACCCCGTATTGTTCGTCGCTGACATGCTCCAGCCAGTCGACGACCTTGCCGTCGAGCGCTTCGGCGATAGCGATGTGGCTCATCGCGGTGGTCGGCGCGGCGCCATGCCAATGCTTCTCTCCGGGCGCGAACCAGACGATGTCGCCGGGCAGGATCGGTTCGATCGGGCCGCCCTCGCGCTGCACCAGGCCTGCGCCCGAGAGGACGATCAGCGTCTGGCCAAGCGGATGCCTGTGCCAGGCGGTGCGCGCACCGGGCTCGAAAGTCACGGTGGCGCCGCCGACCCGGGCGGGCTCGCTGCCCTTGAACGGCGCGTCGATGCGCACCGCGCCGGTGAAATAGTCGGCCGATCCCTTGGCCGAGGCTTGAGAGCCGTTTCGCGTGATGTCCATGGTTTGTCCCTTCCTGGCAACAGGGGTGTCGCGACCGCCGGTCTTCAGAGGCGGCCGGCAGAGGCGCCCGGTGTGATGACGCCTATCTAGGGTCTGCGATTGGTGCCGATTAGGTGCTATATCCAGCATGATCTTATGAAAGGAGCTCATGAATGCCGCGAGACAATCTGAATGAGCTAACCGCCTTCCTCGCCGTCGCGCGCGAGGAAAGCTTCACCAGGGCGGCGGCCAAGCTCGGGGTTTCCCAATCGGCGCTCAGCCACACGGTGCGGGCGCTGGAGGAGCGGCTGGGCGTACGGCTCCTGACCCGCACCACGCGCAGCGTGTCGCCCACCGAAGCCGGCGAGCGGCTGGCTCGCACCGTGGGGCCGAGGCTCGATGAGATCGAGGCCGAGATCGCGGCACTCAGCGCCTTGCGCGAAAAACCCGCCGGCACCATCCGCATCACCGCCGGTGAGCATGCCGCCGATGCGATCCTGTGGCCTGCCCTGGCGACATTCCTGCCCGACTATCCCGACATCAAAGTCGAGATCATCGTCGACTACAGCCTGACCGCCATCGTTGCCGAGCGCTTCGACGCCGGCGTGCGGC
>NZ_RZTT01000585.1 GCF_003996995.1 Mesorhizobium sp. M7A.T.Ca.US.000.02.2.1
TTCCTGGGCGACTCCAAGCCGGTGCCGATCACCGAGGCGGAAGCCCAGCGCATCCTGAACCAGGTGCAGGAAGGCGTCGAGCGGCCCAAGCCCTCGGTCACGTTCGAGATCGGCGAAGCGATCCGCGTTTCGGATGGTCCGTTCGCGTCGTTCAACGGTTTCGTCCAGGAAGTGGACGAGGAGCGGGCGCGGCTCAAGGTGGAAGTTTCGATCTTCGGGCGCGCCGTGCCGGTCGATCTGGAATTCGGACAGGTCGAAAAGGGCTGATCCGAAATCCCTGACGCCGGTTTGGCGATCAGGGGAGGCGGCGCGGAAGCGCGCGGCCTGAGACGGTGGGAGGCGAGTGCGGCTTTAGCCGGCTGCGCGAACCGCACCACCAGACTGCAACCGCCGGCATGACCGGCATAGACAAAGGCAGGAAAAGAGATGGCTAAGAAAATTGCAGGCCAGCTCAAGCTCCAGGTGAAAGCGGGATCGGCGACGCCGTCTCCCCCGATCGGCCCGGCGCTTGGTCAGCGTGGCATCAACATCATGGAATTCTGCAAGGCGTTCAACGCGCAGACCCAGGAAATGGAAAAGGGATCGCCGGTTCCGGTCGTCATCACCTACTATCAGGACAAGTCCTTCACCTTCGTCATGAAGACGGCGCCGGTGAGCTACTTCCTGAAGAAGGCGGCGAACCTGACGTCCGGTTCCAAGGAGCCGGGCAAGGTCAAGGCCGGTACGGTTTCGCGTGACAAGGTCCGCGAGATTGCCACCGCGAAGATGAAAGACCTGAACGCAAACGACGTCGAAGCGGCCATGCGCATGGTCGAGGGCTCCGCCCGCTCGATGGGTCTGGAAGTGGTGGGCTAAGATCATGGCAAAGATTGCAAAGCGCGTATCGAAGACCCGCGAAGGCATCGATCCCAACAAGGCTTATGCCCTGGGCGATGCGCTGAAGCTGCTCAAGGACCGTTCCTCGGTGAAGTTCGATGAGACCATCGAAGTCGCCATGAACCTCGGCGTCGACCCGCGCCATGCCGACCAGATGGTCCGCGGCGTGGTCAACCTGCCGAACGGCACCGGCCGCTCGGTGCGTGTCGCCGTGTTCGCCCGTGGCGACAAGGCCGACGAAGCGCGCGCCGCCGGCGCCGACATCGTCGGTGCCGAGGATCTGGTCGACATCGTCCAGAAGGGCACGATCGATTTTGATCGCTGCATCGCCACGCCGGACATGATGCCGCTGGTCGGTCGTCTGGGCAAAGTGCTCGGCCCGCGCGGCATGATGCCGAACCCGAAGGTCGGCACCGTCACCACTGACGTTGCCGCCGCCGTCAAGGCATCCAAGGGCGGCGCCGTCGAGTTCCGTGTCGAGAAGGCTGGCATCGTCCATGCCGGCGTCGGCAAGGTCTCGTTCGACGTCAAGGCCCTGGAAGAGAACATCCGCGCCTTCGCCGATGCGGTGACCAAGGCAAAGCCGACTGGCGCCAAGGGCAACTACGTCAAGAAGGTGTCGGTCACCTCGACGATGGGCCCGGGCCTCAAGCTCGACGTCGCGACGCTCAACGCGTCCTGATAAGTTTTGATCGAGATCGGCCGGTAAACGGCTGATCTGCAAAGAATTCCGGGCCTCCGACCTAGTTGGCGGCCCGGTACCGGAAGCCGAGAGGTTTCCGGACATCCTGTCCGAGATTGCAGGCGGCCCAGAAGCCTTAATTCGATTTGGGCCTGCATGAGACGGGTGAAGACCGGACAACGGAGCGATTGCTCCAATGAAAGGTTCGAACCGTGTTTGCCTTTTGTCTGCGCATCGCCGGCTTGACCGTCGATGTGGCGAAAGGGGGCAGGATCCTCGAGCGTCGTTCGGGAGATCCGTTATTGGATGGCCCGGCCGACAAAAGGCAACCCGACGCCTGTCCTCGTCAATGGGATGTTCCCGTTAACAGGATTGGGGTCAACTGGAGATAGGCAGTGGACAGAGCGGAAAAACGCGAACTCGTCACGGGCCTGAACGGTGCGTTCTCGAACGCAGGTTCAGTGGTCGTGGCCCACTACGCCGGTATCACCGTCGCGCAAATGAACGACCTTCGGTCGAAAATGCGCGCCGCCGGTGGCACCGTCAAAGTCGCGAAGAACCGTCTCGCCAAAATCGCTCTTCAGGGCACGGACTCCGCATCGATCATCGAGCTGTTCAAGGGACAGACGCTGATTGCTTATTCGGAGGATCCGATTGCGGCGCCGAAGGTCGCGTCCGATTTCGCCAAGGGAAATGACAAGCTCGTCATTCTCGGCGGCGCAATGGGCACCACCTCGCTCAATGCCGACGGTGTGAAGGCACTCGCCACACTTCCGTCGCTCGATGAGCTGCGCGCCAGGCTGGTTGGCATGATCGCCACGCCGGCAACCCGGATCGCCCAGATCGTCAATGCGCCAGCGGCCTCGGTCGCGCGCGTCATCGGCGCTTACGCCCGGAAGGACGAGGCGGCATGAGGCCGTTCCTCGCTATCACAAACACACGTTCGAACCTTATGAAGGAACACAACAATGGCTGATCTCGCAAAGATCGTAGACGACCTTTCGAAGCTGACCGTCCTCGAGGCGGCCGAGCTGTCGAAGCTTCTGGAAGAAAAGTGGGGCGTTTCCGCCGCTGCTCCGGTGGCTGTTGCCGCCGCTGGCGGTGGAGCGGCCGCTGCTGCTCCGGTCGAGGAAAAGACGGAATTCGACGTCGTCCTCACCGAGGCAGGCGCTCAGAAAATCAACGTCATCAAGGAAGTCCGCGCCATCACCGGTCTTGGCCTCAAGGAAGCCAAGGATCTGGTCGAAGCGGCTCCGAAGCCGGTCAAGGAAGGCGTTTCCAAGGCCGACGCTGACA
>NZ_RZTT01000586.1 GCF_003996995.1 Mesorhizobium sp. M7A.T.Ca.US.000.02.2.1
GCCGCCACCAGGGCGGCTCGAAATGGATCGGCACCGGCGGCACCTCGCCTTTCGGCGCCTATGGCTACAATCCCGAAGGTGTGCGTATCGGCCAGCATGAAAGCCGCAACCGCCGCGCGGTGAAGGTGTGGGACAGACGCGAGTTCAGGAATTTCGACGATGCCGTCGAACTCGGCACCCGCAACATCAAGATCGCGCTGAAGCGCTTGCGTCGCTGGGTGCGCGAAGGCGCCGAGGAGGAATTCGACCTGCCCGGCACCATCCACGCCACCGCCGAGCACGGCTATCTCGATGTGCAGACGCGGCCCGAACGGCGCAACGCGGTGAAGCTTTTGATGTTCTTCGATGTCGGCGGCTCGATGGACGACCACATCAAGAGCGTCGAGGAGCTGTTCTCGGCCGCCCGCGCCGAATTCCGCCAGCTCGAATATTTTTATTTCCACAACTGCCTCTATGAGGGCGTGTGGAAGGACAATCGCCGCAGGCATGCCGAGGTGATTCCGACCTTCGACCTGCTCCACAAATATGGGCCGGACTACAAGGTGATCGTTGTCGGCGACGCGTCGATGAGCCCCTACGAGATCGCTCACCCCGGCGGTTCGGTCGAGCACTGGAATCCGGAGGCAGGCAGCGTCTGGCTCGGCCGCCTGCTGCAGCAATGGCCGAACGCGGTATGGCTGAACCCCGAAGACCCCAGGAACTGGGGCTACACCCATTCGATTGCGATGATCCGCGACATCTTCGGCGGCCGCATGTTCCCGCTGACTTTGGCCGGGCTTGAGGGCGCGACCAAGCAGCTTTCAAGAAAGCATTAGTTGTCAGAGGTGCGGAACCATCACCTCAGAGACCATCAATCGTGAAAGTTGGCGCCGCCCCTCACTGTCCTGCCGGACATCTCTCCCTGTAAACGGGGCGAGAGGGCCTGGCCGCAACGCCGGCGCCTTTCTTGCAACGCTGACAATTGGCGAAATCGCGGACGACAGGGCCCCTCGCCCCGTTTACGGGGAGAGGATGCCGGCAGGCAGGTGAGGGGCGGCGCAGAAGCCTGAAGAAGGGGGAATTCAACCTTGGAACGTCAGACACTGGGCAGTCGTGTAACAAATGCCTATCTTGACGCGAATATCCGGTTGCAATCAACAACGAGCCGGCAAGGCTGAGGAGATCACATGGACACCCATACCTACCCCGTAACCCGCACCGACGCCGAATGGCGCGCCCGGCTGACGCCGGAACAGTATGCCGTCATGCGCGGCCACGGCACCGAGCGGCCGGGAAGCTGCGCCTTGCTCTACGAGAAGCGCGCCGGCACCTTTTCCTGCGCCGGCTGCGACCAGCCCTTGTTCGAATCCAAGCTGAAGTTCGAGAGCGGCACCGGCTGGCCGAGCTTCAACGACCCGGTGCCGGGCTCGGTCGAAAACACCGTCGACCGCAGCTACGGCATGGTTCGCACCGAATGCCATTGCGCCCGCTGCGGCAGCCATCTCGGCCATGTCTTCGAGGACGGCCCGCCGCCGACCGGCCTGCGCTATTGCATCAACGGGGTGGCGCTGAAATTCGAGCCTTCGGCCTGAGCCATCCGGGTTCGTCACTATGAAAGGGCGGCATCTGTCGCCCTTTTCGTTTAAGTATCCGTTGCCCCCCCTCTGGGCAGACGATCAGACCACGATCATCGCCACCAGCCACAGCGTAGCGCCCAGCGTCATCATCCAGGCCTTGGCACCGGGTATCTTTTCGGTGGTCCGCCACACCGCCAAGGTCAGGAACAGGCTGTAGGGCACCGACGCGAAATGCACTGCCAGCACAAGCCCGAGCGGCAACTTCAATCCGAGCAGAACGAGCGCCAGCACCGATGCGGCGATGCTGACCGCGGTGCCGACGAGGACAAGGTCGCGCCAGAACAGCCGGTCGAGCGGCACCTGGCCTTGCCAGCGTGAGCGGAAAAAGGAGCCGATACCCTCTGGCAACACCGGATGTCTATCCCTGCCTCAGGACTTCGGTTACCGCGCGCTCGATACGCGAGCATTCGGTCACCAGCCAGTCGGCCATGGCTGGCCAGTTGTCCTCGGCATAGCAGTTCACCCGCCACATCGAATTGATGCCGAGGTCCTCGCAACTCTGTTCCGGCCTGAGCTTCAGCCTGGCTTCGATATCAGGCTGAAACGGTTTCAACCGCGACCACGCCTGCGTGGCGCCGAACTTCTCGTTGCGACCGAAGAAGACGCCGACCTGGCTCTGCGCCGGCGCGACATACATGGAAAGAACCAAGGCGAAGTCGGGCAGCCCACGCTGCCAGAACCAGGGTCCGCGCCTCGCCATCAGAGCCCTTTCTTCCGGATGCCGCTCGGCGAACAGCGTCCAGAAGCCGCGCTGGCGGAATTCAGAGGCGCGGCGGGCGCCGAAGTCGAATTCGCTCATGGCTCGATGCTCGCTTCGGCATCATGCTCGGCCCGAGACTGTTTCGAAATTCGCTCTGGCGAGTCATATGGTGGTGGTTTCGAGAACCGGAGCGGAGCGTACTTAAAGTACGCGAGCACCGGAAGCGCAGAAAACGCCAACAGATGGCCGCCAGAGTAGAATTTCCAGACAGTCTCTACACCATACCGAGTGCGGCCTTGTACAGATCGAGGATGGTTTCCTCTTCCTGACGCTCGGCCTGGTCCTTCTTGCGCAGCCGGATGATCGTGCGCATCGCCTTGGTGTCGAAGCCGGTGCCCTTGGCCTCGGCGAACACTTCCTTGATGTCGTCGGAAATCGTCTTCTTCTCTTCCTCGAGCCGCTCTATGCGCTCGATGAAGGCACGCAGCTGGCCGGCGGCAACAGTCTGGCTGGTATCGGTGATATCG
>NZ_RZTT01000587.1 GCF_003996995.1 Mesorhizobium sp. M7A.T.Ca.US.000.02.2.1
TTCGATATCGATCCGCCCATAGATGATCCAGCGCGACCGCTTCGGCATGACGTCGAAGATGGCGGAGGCAAGCGGCCCGGTCACCGCGTCCAGGAAAATGCGCGGCTGTTCGGCCTTCATCACCTCGCGCAGAGCCGCCTTGAAATCCGGCGCCTTTTCATTGAGCACGTGCGCCGCGCCAAGCGCTTTCAGCAAAGCGATCTGATCGTCACGCCGCACGGTGACGATCGGTCGGAAACCTGCCTCCCTGGCCAGGCCGATGATCAGCTTGCAGAGCTGGCTGGCGCCGGCGGTCATGACGAAGGCCTTTTCGCCTTCCTGCTTGACGATGTCGAACATGGCAAGCGCGGTGAGCGGGTTGACGATCATCGCCGCGCCATCCTCGTCGCGGACCGTGTCGAGAAGTGGGATACACGCCACTGCCTCGGCAGCGGCATAATCGGCCCATGAGCCCCAGTTGCTGACACCGGTGGCAAAGGCGACGCGCTTGCCGATCAGGCTTTTGGGATAGGGCTCGTCCCCGCTGGCGACGACAATCCCGACGCCCTCGAAGCCGGCCGGCTGGCCCTTGGCGCGCGGCTGGCCGTACTGGCCCTTGATGAAGGCGATGTCGGAGGGGTTGATCGAGGCGAGGTTGACCTTGATCAGCACCTGCGTCGGTCCGGGTGTCGGCACCGCGATGTTGCCCGGCTCGAGATACGGCTCCGTCGCCTCCAGCACACTGCCGCTCGGCGTCCTGGTGTAGCCGTCGCCGACCAGCAGCAGCGCCTTCATTTCGGAGGGGACGGCCATTGGAACACTCCGTGCTTGGGCTGTCGGCATCGCCGGATGACGATGCCGGCGCTCAGACCTTTTCCTGCGTGTATTTCTTCAGCTCGGTGCGCGCCACCTGACGGCGATGCACGGCGTCCGGCCCGTCGGCAAGGCGCAAGGTCCGCAGATGCGTCCACGACCGCGCCAGCGGCGTGTCCTGGCTGATGCCTTGCGCGCCGAACATCTGCACCGCTTCGTCGGTGACCTTGAGCGCGACGCGGGGTGCCACCACCTTGATCTGGCTGATCCAGGGGGCCGCGGCGCGGGCGTCGCCCTGATCGATCATCCACGCCGCCTTGAGGCAGAGCAGCCGGGCCATTTCGATCTCCATGCGGCTTTCGGCGATGATGTCGAAATTGGCGCCGAGCTTTGCCAGCTTCTGGCCGAAGGCTTCGCGGCGCAAGGAACGCTGGCACAGCATCTCGAGCGCCATCTCGGCCTGTCCGATGGCGCGCATACAGTGATGGATGCGGCCGGGGCCGAGCCGCCCTTGCGCGATCTCGAACCCCCTGCCCTCGCCGAGGATCAGGTTCGATGCCGATACCCGCACATTGTCGAAGCGGAGGTGCATATGGCCGTGCGGCGCGTCGTCATCGCCATAAACCTGCATGGCCCGGACCTTGGTCACGCCTTTTGTGTCCGACGGCACCAGGATCATCGAATGACGGCGGTGCTGCGGCTCCTCATCGCCGCCGGTCCTGACCATGACGATGTAGATGGCGCAGCGCGGATCGCCTGCGCCCGAAGCCCACCATTTCTCGCCATTGAGCACATAGTCTTCACCCTGACGCTCGCAGCGCATGGCAATGTTGGTGGCATCGGACGAGGCGACATCCGGCTCGGTCATCAGATAGGCCGAGCGGATCTTGCCCTCGAGCAGCGGTTCCAGCCATTCTTTCTTGTGGTCGGCCGAGCCGTACCGTTCCAGCACCTCCATGTTGCCGGTGTCGGGCGCCGAACAGTTGAAGGTCTCGGCGCCGAGATGCGCCTTGCCCATCTCTTCGGCCAGATAGGCGTATTCGACGGTGGAAAGGCCGTAGCCGCGTTCCGAGCCGGTCAGCCAGAAATTCCACAAGCCACGCTCCCTTGCGGTTTTCTTCAGCCCTTCGAGGATCTCGCTCTGGCGCGCACTGTAGACCCAGCGGTTGCCTGCCTTGCCCACTTCGCTGAGGAATTCATGGTCGAGCGGCATGATCTCGTCGCGCACCATGGCCGCGACGCGCGCGTGGATCGGCTTCAACCGCTCGGTCATGCCGAGATTCATCTCCGTCATCGGTCGCTAACCCTTCATGCATGCCAGGCATTTTGTCAGTGGCAAGGATGACCGTACTTCGGATAGCCTTGTCAACGCGAACTGTTTGCCCGCATGCCGAGCGCGGAGGATTGTGATGAGCTATCTGGACGAGCTGTTTTCGGTGGCCGGCAAGACCGCGCTGGTGACGGGTGCCGCGACCGGCATCGGGCGCATGGCGGCGACCGCGCTGGTGCAGGCCGGCGCCAACTTGATGATCGCGTCGCGCAAGGGCGATGACTGCGTCAAGGTCGCCGAAGAGTTGAACGAGCTTGGCGCATCCGGCCGGGCCGAAGGCTTCGCCGGCGATGTCTCCAGCGAAACCGGCATTGCCGCACTCGTCGCCGAGGTCAAAGCGCGGACCGGGAAACTGCATATTCTGGTCAACAACGCCGGCGTCTCCTGGGGCGCGCCGCTGGAAAGCTTCCCCTATTCGGCATGGGCCAAGGTGTTTGGCGTCAACGTCACCGCGGTCTTCCATCTGACCCGCGAATTGCTGCCGCTGCTTGATGCCGCCGCCAGCGACGCCGATCCGGCCAGGGTGATCAATCTCGGTTCGGTGATGGGCACGCAGCCGCTGGCCGACGACGCCTATTCCTACACGGCGTCCAAGGCAGCCGTGCATCATCTGACCCGCACCCTTGCGCTCGAGTTCGCCGGCCGCCGCATCACCGTCAATGCCTTCGCTCCCGGCCCCTTCCAGAGCCGGATGACGGCATTCGCCACCAGTACGGA
>NZ_RZTT01000588.1 GCF_003996995.1 Mesorhizobium sp. M7A.T.Ca.US.000.02.2.1
CAGTGTGGAACTGGGTTTTGAAGCAGGCCGAAAACGATCCTTACAAGAAGGAGGTTCTTACCGCCTTCCAGGAAGAGGCCAAGCACGCCTTTGCCGTGCCGCAGACGCCTGAATGGATCGAGATCTCGAACGCCGTCTATCCCGAGTTGCAGGCGGCGATCCTCGGCGACAAGACCTCCAAGCAGGCACTGGACGATGCGGCCGCCAAGGCGACGCAAATCCTCCAGGACGCCGGCAAGCTCTAGAAACGGGCTCCCAGGGCTGCCTCCCCCATTGGTAATGGGGGAGGCGATCGCGTTTCGCGGCCAGCGGTTTGCGCTAACCCATCGCCCCCGGCCCACGCACCGCCGTCCAAATGCAAACACCTCAAGGATTCTGATGAAGGGCTTCAAGCCATCCGCGCCATTCCTGCTGCTGCTTCCGGCCATGATCGTGCTGGCGGCGGTTGTCGTTGTGCCGTTGCTGTTGTCCCTTTACTCCAGCTTCACGCCGTTCCGCCTGACGCGGCCCGAAACGTTCTACGTCTTCATCGGCATCCGGAACTATCTTTCGATCCTGTCCAACACCGATTTCTGGTGGGCGTTCGGCCGCACGGTG
Organism: Mesorhizobium sp. M7A.T.Ca.US.000.02.2.1; assembly: GCF_003996995.1. Classification (GTDB taxonomy): domain Bacteria; phylum Pseudomonadota; class Alphaproteobacteria; order Rhizobiales; family Rhizobiaceae; genus Mesorhizobium. Next base: position 598 of record NZ_RZTT01000588.1, read on the forward strand.
CTGCTGCTGACCATCGCGCTCAATCTCGAAATGCTGCTCGGCCTTGGGCTTGCCATGCTGGTCGAGAAAGCGACACGCGGCCAGCGCATCCTGCGCACGCTGATGATGTTTCCGATGATGTTCTCGCCGATCCTCGTCGGCTTCCAGTTCAAGTTCATGTTCAACGACAATATCGGCCTGGTGAACAATGCGCTGCAGTCGCTCGGCATTACGCAAGACGCCATACCGTGGCTGATCGAGGGCCATCTCGCCTTCATCGCCATTTCGATCGCCGAGATCTGGTCGTCGACGGCGATCTTCGCCATCCTGATCCTCGCCGGCCTGCTCGCCATGCCCAAGGAGCCGATCGAGGCGGCGCGTGTCGACGGCTGCACGCCGTGGCAGACATTCCGCTATGTGACGTGGCCGTTCGTCATGCCTTTCGCCTACATAGCCATGACTATCCGTTCGCTCGACGTGGCGCGCGCCTACGACATCGTCAAGATCATGACCGATGGCGGACCGGCGGGCCGCACCGAACTGCTATGGACCCTGGTGGCCCGCACCGCCTACAGCGACGGGCGCATGGGCATGGCCAACGCCATGGCCTATTTCTCGATCCTGCTGTCGATCGCCTTCACCGTCTACTTCTTCAACAAGCTCGCCGCGGCGCGCACGCAGATTGGTGCGGAGTGGTGAAGATGGACGAGAATTCTTCCGCCCGCCTGAAGCGCCGGCTGCTGGGCATCGTCTATCGCATTGGCCTGTTCCTGGCGATGCTGACGATCTGCCTGCCGGGCCTGTGGATCGTCATCTCGTCGCTGCGGCCGACGGTCGAGATCATGGCCAAGCCGCCGGTGTGGATCCCGCAAGAGATTTCGTTCGACGCCTATGTCGCGATGTTCTCAGGCATCGGCAAGGGCGGCATCCCTGTCATCGAATATTTCCGCAACTCGCTGATCATCTCGGTGACCTCGACAGTCATTGCGGTGGCCATCGGCATGGCCGGCGGCTATGCCTTCGCGCGCTACCGTTTTCGCGGCAAATCGAGCGTCTTCCTCGGCCTGATGCTGACGCGCACCGTGCCGGGCATTGCGCTCTCGCTGCCGCTGTTCTTCCTCTATGTACGGCTCGGCATCATCGACACACATTTCGGGCTGATCCTTGCCTATGTCGCGCTCAACGTGCCGTTCACCATCTGGCTGATCGACGGCTTCTTCCGCCAGGTGCCCAAGGACCTCGCGGAGGCCGCGCAGATCGATGGCTGCACACGCTGGCAGGCGTTCTGGCAGGTCGAGTTCCCGCTTGCCGGACCGGGCATTGCGTCGGCCGCCATCTTCGCCTTCCTGACCTGCTGGAACGAATTCGCGCTGGCTTCGCAGCTGACCCGCTCGGTGAGCGCCAAGACGCTGCCGGTCGGCCTGCTCGATTACACGGCCGAGTTCACCATCGATTGGCGCGGCATGTGCGCGCTGGCCGTGGTGATGATCATCCCGGCGCTCACCCTCACCTACGTCGTCCAGAAACACCTTGTCGGCGGCCTGACCTCCGGCGCGGTGAAAGGCTGATACCATGGCAACCGTTACCCTCACCAAGCTGACCAAGCGCTACGGCACTGTCGGGATCGTGCACGGCATCGATCTCGACATCGCCGACCGCGAGTTCATCGCGCTGGTCGGCCCCTCCGGCTGCGGCAAGTCGACGACGCTGCGGATGATCGCCGGGCTGGAAGAGATCAGCGCCGGCTCGATCAAGATCGGCGGGCGCATCGTCAACGATTTGCCGCCACGCTCGCGCAACATCTCGATGGTGTTCCAGTCGTACGCGCTCTATCCGCACATGACGGTGCGCGAAAATCTCGGCTTCTCTCTGAAGATCGCAGGTGCCGCCAAGGAAGACATGGAGCGCCGCGTCGCCGAGGCCTCGGCCATCCTCGGCCTCGACACGCTGCTGGATCGCCGCCCCTCACAACTGTCCGGCGGCCAGCGCCAGCGCGTCGCCATGGGCCGCGCCATCGTGCGCGATCCCGATGTGTTCCTGTTCGACGAGCCGCTTTCCAATCTCGACGCCAAATTGCGCACGCAGATGCGCACCGAGATCAAGAAGCTGCATGCCAAGGTGCAGTCGACGGTGATCTACGTCACCCACGACCAGGTCGAAGCAATGACGCTGGCCGATCGCATCGTCATCATGCGCGACGGCCATATCGAACAGGTCGGCACGCCCGACGAGGTCTTTCGGCGGCCGGCAACCCGCTTCG
>NZ_RZTT01000589.1 GCF_003996995.1 Mesorhizobium sp. M7A.T.Ca.US.000.02.2.1
TTACAGTTTTGTAACATAGGCGTGAGCAGGGTGACGGCGATCTGTCAGGGTGTTGCCGGAACCGATAGTCGACGCTGCCTTTGGCATGGACCAAGCCGCCGCGCCGCGCTATCCCTGCCGGCATGAAAAAAGGCGATCATCTCTTCCTTGTCGACGGCTCCGGCTACATCTTCCGTGCCTATCACGCGCTGCCGCCGCTGACCCGCAAATCCGACGGCCTGCCGGTCGGCGCCGTTTCCGGCTTCTGCAACATGCTGTGGAAGCTGATGCTCGACGCCCGCAACACCGATGTAGGCATTGTGCCGACGCATTTCGCCGTCATTTTCGATTATTCGTCGAAGACCTTCCGCAACGACCTCTACCCCGAATACAAGGCCAATCGCTCGGCACCGCCGGAAGATCTGATCCCGCAATTCGGCCTGATCCGCCAGGCGACCAGGGCGTTCAACCTGCCCTGCGTCGAGATCGAAGGCTACGAGGCCGACGATCTGATCGCCACCTATGCGAGGCTCGCCTGCGAAGCCGGCGGCGATACCACCATCATCTCCTCCGACAAGGACCTGATGCAGTTGGTTGGCGATACGGTCGCCATGTACGACCCGATGAAGGACCGCCAGATCGGCATTCCGGAAGTCATAGAAAAATGGGGCGTGCCGCCGGAGAAGATGGTCGACCTGCAGGCGCTGACCGGCGATTCGGTCGACAATGTGCCTGGTGTGCCCGGCATAGGGCCGAAGACGGCGGCGCAACTGCTCGAACAGTTCGGTGACCTCGACACGCTGCTGGCCCGGGCCGGCGAGATCAAGCAGGACAAGAGGCGCGAATCGATCATCGCCAATGCCGACAAGGCGCGCATTTCGCGTCAGCTGGTGACGCTGATGAACGATGTGCCGGTGACCGAGGGACTGGAGGATTTCGTCCTGCACGCGCCGGACGGCCCGAAGCTGATCGGTTTCTTGAAGACCATGGAATTCACGTCACTGACCCGCCGTGTGGCGGAAGCGACCAGCACCGAGGCCGGCGACGTCCAGGCCGTCGCGGTCACCGTCGAACGCGCCGATCATGCTCATGGCCCAGATGTCGGGGCCGGGTTGCCGCCGGTTGCCCGAAACGCGTCCGGCACTGAACCGGACCAAGCCGGGGGGACGGCGGAGACGTCAAAACAAGGCGATACCCCTTCCCTGCTCGCGGCACTGCGGCTGGAGCGCGCGGCCACCGGCAAGATCGATATTTCTGCCTATCATTGCATCCGCGATGTCTCGACCCTGAAAGCCTGGGTGGCCGAGGCACGGGAGGCGGGCATCGCCGCCTTCGATGTCCGGGCAACATCGGCTGATCCGATGCAGGCCGAACTCATCGGCATGGCCATCGCCACAGCGCCCGGCCGCGCCGCCTACATTCCTTTTGCCCACATGAGCGGCAATGGCGACCTGCTCGGTGGTGGCGCGCTCGAAAACCAGATTCCGCTGCGCGAGGCGCTGGCCGTGCTGAAACCGCTGCTCGAAGACCGATCGGTTCTCAAGGTGGCGCAGAATCTGAAATACGATCTTGTCATCATGAGCCGCTACGGCATCGATGTCGCGCCGTTCGACGACACCATGCTGATCTCCTACGTGCTCGATGCCGGCACGCCCCATGGTCATGGCATGGATGCGCTTGCCGAAAAGTGGCTCGGTCATACCCCTCTCCAACTCAAGGATGTGACCGGCTCGGGCAAAAGCTCCGTCGGTTTCGATCAGGTCGACATCGACAAGGCGACGGCTCATGCCGCTGAGGACGCCGATGTGACGCTTCGGCTCTGGCTGGTGCTGAAACCGCGGCTTGCCGCCAAGGGCCTGGTGTCTGTCTATGAGCGGCTGGAGCGGCCGCTGGTGCCGGTGCTGGCGCGCATGGAACAGCGCGGCATCTCGGTCGACCGGCAGATCCTGTCACGGCTCTCAGGCGAACTGGCGCAGGGCGCCGCTCGCCTTGAAGAGGAAATCTACCAGCTCATCGGCGAACGCATCAACATCGGCTCGCCAAAGCAGCTCGGCGACATCCTGTTCGGGCGCATGGGCCTGCCCGGCGGTTCCAAGACCAAGACCGGCCAGTGGTCGACGTCGGCGCAGCTTCTCGAAGATCTCGCCGCGGAAGGCCACGAACTGCCGCGCAAGATCGTCGACTGGCGCCAGCTGACCAAGCTGAAATCGACCTATACCGATGCGCTGCCCGGCTTCATCCATCCCGACACCAAGCGCGTCCACACGTCCTACGCGCTGGCCGCGACGACGACGGGACGCCTGTCGTCCTCCGACCCGAACCTGCAGAACATCCCGGTGCGCACCGCCGAAGGCCGCAAGATCAGGACCGCCTTCATCACCGACAAGAGCCACCGCCTGGTCTCTGCCGACTACAGCCAGATCGAGCTGCGGGTGCTCGCCCATGTCGCCGAAATCCCGCAATTGCGGCAGGCTTTCGCCGACGGCGCCGACATCCACGCCATCACCGCGTCGGAGATGTTCAACGTGCCGGTCGAGGGCATGCCTTCGGAAGTCCGCCGCCGCGCCAAGGCGATCAATTTCGGCATCATCTACGGCATTTCGGCCTTCGGTCTCGCCAATCAGCTGTCGATCCCGCGCGAGGAGGCCGGCAACTACATCAAGAAATATTTCGAGCGCTTCCCCGGCATCCGCGATTACATCGAGGAGACCAAGGCCTATGCCCGCGAGCATGGCTTTGTCGAAACGATCTTCGGCCGCCGCATCCATTACCCCGACATAAGATCGTCCAATCCCTCGCTCCGCGCGTTCAACGAGCGCGCCTCGATCAACGCCCGCCTGCAAGGC
>NZ_RZTT01000058.1 GCF_003996995.1 Mesorhizobium sp. M7A.T.Ca.US.000.02.2.1
GGCTTCAAGGGCGCCGCGCGGGTCCTCGAAGGCCAGCAAGGAATGGCTGCCGGCATGTCCAGCGACGCCGATCCGGCCCGCCTGACGGACGGGCTCGGCAGCCGTTGGGCAACAGAGGAGACCTCCTTCAAATGGCACGCAGCCTGCCGGCACACTCATCCGGCCGCCGACGCGCTGCAGTCTCTCATGCGCCGCGGAGGGCTCGGTCCGGACGACATCACCGACGTGGTGACCCATGTCCATCAGGGAGCCATCGATGTCCTGGGCGCGGTGGTCACTCCGCAAACCGTCCACCAGGCGAAGTTCTCCATGGGCACGGTTTTGGGGCTGATCGCCGTTCACGGCGTCGCTGACCTCGATGCTTTCGAACACCATGCACTTGCCGACACCCGCGTCGCCCGTTTCCGCGCGAAGGTGCGGATGGAACTCGACGCCGAGATCGACACCCTTTATCCCAAGCAGTGGGTCGGCAAGGTGAGCGTCACGACGGTTGACGGCCGCAAATTCAATGCCCGCGTCGACGAGCCCAAGGGAGATCCCGGCAACACCCTTTCGAAACAGGAACTGGAAGCCAAGGCTGTACGCCTCGCCGAATTCCGAGGCGGCGCCACCGCTGACGAGATGCGTCGCTGCATAGCCCGTGTCTGGAGGCTCGGTCAGCCCGGGAGCACGGCGCACATATTTGCTGAGAGTTAGCCCGCTATCGCGCCGAAGGACTGCACCCGCCCGAAACGGATGGAACGAGCGCATTGCGGGCAGTTCGATTCCTTTCGCGCCGCCCCGTGTTGTAAGGCAGTTTGATCGGCAGTCCTCGGGAGCCCATCATAAATCAATGAATTCAACGAGATCGACGGAGATTCGCCAACCTGATTTGGCTAACCGCGGCAAATAAAACACGATAACTTATTGATAAACAACGATAATGGTGAGCCCAAAGGACGTGGCGAGAACGTTGATTTACTAACTTTTTCGTGTGCAAAAATCAGAGATCTTTCCGCATCGTTCCGAATGGTTCCGCGGCCAATGGGCGACGTCTTATCCGCAGGTTCAAATCATGGACACGCAACCGATACCGGCATTCGCCGATCACAGCAATTAAGAGCGTTGCCTATCAAGAACCCAATCAGACCGTTGCGTACTCATTTGCCTCGAAAACATGGTGATGCACACGGCCGGTGAACATCTTCAGTAATTCACCGGTGATGTCCCTACTTTGAAATCTTACGTCGGATTGGAGCGCCCGGTTGCAGGTGTCCATGTCGGGATAGCGAATGGCGAGCGCCATCGCGTAGCTGGGCGCACCTTCGTCGCGCGCCGTGCCGTCGAGAACGCGCACCTCCTCGGCTCCGGGAAACTGCGTCCAAAGCGGCACCAGCCGCTCCCTGACGAAGCGCCGGAACTCGCTCTCGCGTCCAACGTGAATCTCACCTTCGAAGAGGGCATAGCGGATGATCATGGCGATAGGTCCTTATGTTTTGCGTACGAGGGGCCGGCAGAGCGGGCGCGTCGCGTGATGCACCCGCTCTGGTGGAAGCCTACTTGCCCCAGATCTTCCTGTATGCGTCCTGGTAGCCATTGTCAGGGTCGAACGCGTTCTTCGGGCCGCCGTCGAACTCGACATTGTCGGCCGTCACCACGTGCAGCGGCGACAAATAGCCAGACCATTTTTCACCGGCGATGGCGCGGTTCAGCTCGTCGACCAGTTGCCAGCCCTGCAAGTTGAGCGGTTCGGCGACCGTCACCTTCTGGAACTGGCCAGCGCGAATGCGCTGATAGGCCGATTCCGACCCGTCGCCGGCGGCGACATTGATCGGCGCGTCGGTGCCGGCCTTGCCGGCCGCGGCCAATGACGGTCCCATGAAGTCGAAATAGAGGTCGTTGATCGCCAGCGAATGCGTCCAGGCATCGCCGTATTTCTGCAGCAGCGAGGTGGTGAGCTGCGGCATGCGTTGCGAGGTCTCGGCGATCGGCGTGTCGACATATTCGAGCACCTTGCCGCCCAGCCGCTCGATCTCGGCCTTCATCTTGTCGGCCTTGGCGATGGCGATCGCGTAGGTCGAGTCGGTGAAGATGACGACGCCGGGTTTGCCCTTGGCGTCGGCATAGGCCCAGTCGGCCGCTGCCGTGGAGACCTGCATGGCGTCGGTCGAGACGTTGGCGAAGACGCCGCTTTTTTCGTCAGGCCCGATTACCGGCCCGGCATGCCAGGAAACCAGCGGTATGCCGGCGGCCTTTGCCTGTTCCAGCGCCGGCGCCTGCTCGATGGCGTCGAAACCGTTGATGACGATGCCATTCGGCTTCAGCGCCATCGCCTGGCCGAAGGCGGCGGTGCGGCCACCGATCGAGCCAGCGCCGTCGATCACCTTGACCTCCCAACCGATCGCCTTTGCCGCTTCCTCGACGCCGGTGGTGACACCCAGAATGCCTCCGTTCTTGAGATCGCCGGCGAGCACGACGATGGTCTTGCCCGGCTGCGCCTTCGGACCGCTGGTCGGGCCGTCCCAGGCCGTGACCTTCTGGGCATATTTTTCGACGACCACCGTGGCGTCGGCCATTGCATCTGCCCGTGCTTGGCCGGCGAACAGGGCCGGGTTGGCGATTGTGATGGCCATCAAAGCGACGGATGATTTTAAAAATGTTCTGCGTTGCACGTTGGTACCTCCCTTGGTTTCAAAAATTGGCCTTCCGGAACTCGACTTCCGCAGGGTTTTGCATGGGCGCCAGGTCACTGGCTGATTTGCCCAGCCACCGGGGCCAAACCGGCTGGGTGCGCGTTGACATAGATGGAATAAAGCGACGTCTGGGCAGTGATGTAGAGGCGGTTGCGCTTCGGACCCCCGAAGCACAAATTGGAGACGATTTCGGGAACCAGGATACGCCCGATCAGCGTCCCATCCGGCGCGTAGACCCGAACCGCATCGGCGCTGGAGGCCCAGATGTTGCCGTCGCGATCGACGCGGAACCCGTCGAAGAAACCTGCCTCGCATCCGGCCAAGGTGCCACGCGGGCGTAGCGAGTAGCCGTCTTCGGCAACATCATAGGCCTTGATCGCACGCGGCAGGCCCTGGACATGGCTTGCGCCGGTATCCGATACGTAGAGGATGGTCTCGTCTGGCGAAAAGGCCAGCCCGTTCGGCTGCACCAGATCGGTGATGACGACACCCACCTCGCCGGCTGTTTCGTCGAACCGGTAGACATGGGACCCGCCGATCTCCGGTCGGGCAATCATGCCTTCATAGTGGCTGTCGATGCCGTAGACCGGGTCGGTGAACCAGATCGTCCCATCGGATTTGACCACCACATCGTTCGGTGAATTGAACCGCTTGCCGTCGATGACTTCGACAAGCGACTGCCATTGCCCATCATGCTCAAGCCGGGAGATCCGTCGACCGCGATGCTCGCAAGCGACGACGCGGCCCTCGCGATCGAGCGTGTGGCCGTTCTGGTTGTTGCAATGGGTTTCGAAGACACTGACTGAGCCATCGGTTTCGTCGTAACGCAGCAACCGGTCGTTCGGGATATCCGACCACAGCAGATGCCTTGCCGCCGGAACATAGACCGGTCCTTCCGCCCAGCGGCTTCCGGTCCATAACCGTTCGAGCTTGGCATGCCCGATCGTCAGCTTTCGGAACCGTTCGTCCAGAATTTCGTAGTCGCTCATTCCATTATTCCCGGATGGGTTCGGCTGGTCACTTCGAGGGCTGCGTTGCGGTCTTGGTCCTGGCCCTATGTGCCGCACCGCGCTTGCGTTGGGCGTAACCGGCAATGCCGATGGCGACGAGCAGCGTCACGCCGTTGAACAGCGGTTCGACGAAGAACGAGCCGCCGAACTGCTGGATGCCGGAAATGCCGACCGCCAAGATGACGACGCCGGTCATCGTGCCCCAGACATTGACACGCCCTGGCTTGATCGTGGTCGAGCCGAGAAAGGCGCCGACGAGCGCCGGCAGAAGATACTCCAGCCCGACGCTGGCTTGGCCGATGCGCAGCTTGGAAGCGAGCAGCACACCTGTCAGCGCCGTCAGGAAGCCCGAGGAGATGAAGGCGCCGATGACGAAGCGGCGCACCGGAATGCCGTTCAGCGCCGCAGCCTTCGGATTGGCGCCGATGGCATACACGTAGCGGCCGATCGGCAGATATTCGAGGATGATCCACAGTGCTGCGGCGATCGCCAGCACATAGAGTCCGGTGATGGGCAGCCCGAACACCATCGTGCCATTGAGAGCGTAAAAGCCGTTGGGCAGCACGCCGACCACTTGCCGGCCGCCGGTGTGCCAAAGCGCCAGCGCATAGAGCACGGTGCCGGTGCCCAGCGTGGCGATGAAAGAGTCGATGCGGGCAACTTCGACCAGCAGTCCGTTGAGGAAGCCGGTCGCAGCGCCGAGAAGCAACACGATGATCACCGCCAGCGGCCAGGGAACGCCGAACATGGTCTGCAGACTGATGGCGAGGATGTGCCACAGCACGATGCCGTAGCCGACAGTGAGGTCGATGCGGCCAGACGCCATCGGGATCATTGCCGCCAGCGACAACAGCGCGATGATTGCCTTGTCGGAGATGATCGAGCGCAAATTGAGCAGGGTCGGAAAGGTGTTTGGCAGCAGGAGCGAAAACAGAAGGATCAGCAGCGCGGTCAGGATCACCAGCCCGTAGACCGGCAGTAGGCGGATGATTTTCTGCCCCAACGACAAGCCTGCCATTTCGCCACGGGTCGGTTCGAGTGCGCTGGATTCGATTGATTGCATAAGGTTCGCTCCCAGAAAAATCAGGCGGCTTCGGAAGCCGATGCCGCGGTGATGACGGCGGATGTGGTGAGGTCGTCGCCAGTGAGTTCGCGCACGATCTGTCCACGCGAAAACACCAAGGCGCGATGGCAGATATGGGCGATCTCCTCGAAGTCGGTCGACACCACGACGACGGCGAGGCCGGCTTCAAGTGCGCGGCCGATCAGCCGGTAGATCTCGGCCTTGGCGCCGACGTCGACGCCGGCGGTGGGGTCTTCGGCGATCAGCAGCTTTCGGGCGGTGTGCAGCCAGCGACCGACGATCACTTTCTGCTGGTTGCCGCCGGACAGGGCTTCGATCGGCAGGCTCGGGTCGTTGGGGCGCAACCCGACGGAACTGCCGATCGCCTGTGCGAGCGCCGCTTCCTTGAAAGGCGACAGGAAGTGGAAAAGCCCACGCTTGCCGGCGCCGGGATTGAGGAAACTGTTCTCACGGATCGACAAGGAGCCAGCGATTGATTCCTCGGTCCGGTCGCGTGCGATAAGGCCGACGCCGGCCGACATCGCCGCGATCGGGCTCGACAGGTCGGGCACAACGCCATTGATCGTCACCGAGCCGGAAAAAACCTGACACCCGAACAGCGTGCGACCAACCAGTTCCTGCCCGGCGCCGCGCAGGCCGACTAGGCCGAGCAGTTCACCCTTGCGCACGTCGAAAGAGACAGGGCCGGCGCCGGCGCAGACCAGGTCACGGACCGTGCACACCGTTTCGCCGGCCTGCGTCTGAGCCTTGCTGAAAACCTGGTCCACCGGGCGACCAACGATCATCTCGACAAGTTCGTCCGGGCTGGTATCGGCGACCCTTTTCTGGCCGACCAGCTTGCCGTCGCGCAGCACGGCGACCCGGTCGGCGATGCGGAAGATCTCGTCAAGTCGATGCGAGACGTAGATCATGCCGACGCCGCGTTGCTTGAGCGGACGGATAGCGTCGAACAGCCGCTCGACCTCGTCAGCGGGAAGACTGGCTGTCGGCTCGTCGAGCACCAGCACATCGGCCTCGGTGGCCAGGGCGCGGGCGATGGCGACCAGCGACTTTTCGGTGCGCGTCAGATCCTGAACACGTGTCGTCGGATCGAAATCACAGCCGACCAGCTTGAGCGCCTCATGCGCCCTCGCCTCGGTCGATCGCCAGTCGATGATCCCCGAGCGGAGCGAAAAGCCTTGGGCCAACCCGACGTTTTCGCCAACTGTCATCCATTCGATAAGACCGAGATCCTGGTGAATGAAGGCGACGGACTGGCGTTGGTTCGGGAGCGGCGGGCGGCGATGATAGGGCTCACCGCGAAACAGGATTTGGCCGCCATCCGGCCGGTAAATGCCGGCGAGCGTCTTGATCAGTGTCGACTTGCCAGCACCGTTTTCACCAAGCAGCGCCAGGATCTCGCCCTTGTGCAGACCGAGCGACACGTCGGAGAGCGCGCGGGTGCCGCCGAATTCCTTGGTAATCGACTTGAACTCGATCAATTTTTCCTCAGACACAAGCGTTCCTCCCAAGATCGCAAAAATGATGTTATCGATAACATTTCTGAGCGTCAAGCGACAAATCAGGCCTCGTCGCTTAGCTGGTCTTGCCGTCGAGCAGACGCATCATCTCGGCCGAATCCTTCGGTCCGAGGCCTGCGGCGCAAAGCAGGCGGTGGATCTCGACCACCTGCCCGGTCATCGGCATCGGCGTCTTGGTCTTCAGCGCGAAGGCCTGGAGCGAATCCAGATCCTTCAGCATGTTGTCGATGCGCCCGGTAGGCGAGAAATCGCGCGTGGCGAATTTCGCCATGAACTCCTGCATGATGCTGGAATCGGCGCGCCCTCCTTTCAGCGCAGCTGGAATTGCCCTCGGATCGACGCCGCCGGCTTCGGCGAGCTTCACGGCTTCGGCGACGGCCTGGAACAGCACCGCACAGAAAAGCTGGTTGATCAGCTTAGTGGTCTGCCCTGCCCCGCTCGGCCCCATCAGCGTGTAGTTGGCGCAGAGATGCCGCATCACCGTACGCGCGTGTTCAAAGTCTGCCGCCTCGCCGCCCGCCATGACGGTCAGCCGGCCTGCCAGCGCGCCGGGAACCCCGCCCGAAAGCGGGCAGTCGAGCCATTTCATGCCGGTCTCGGCCACCAATTTCTTCGCCATTTGTTTGGTATCGGCGGGGTCGATCGACGACATGTCGATCAGCAGTTTTTCGGGCGACGCCGCCGCCGCGACACCGCTATCGCCAAACACCACGGCACGCACGATGTCGGTATGGTTGAGGCTGAGGATGACGAAGTCGCTGGCGCGCGTCGCCTCGGCAATCGACGCGGCGGCGACAGCGCCCTTCGCGACCAGGGCGGCGACCTTGGCCTTGTCCAGATCGAACACGGTGACCGCCAGCTTTGCCTTGATCAGGCGGGTGGCTATCGCCGACCCCATGATGCCGGCGCCGACAACGGTGATTTGTGCTGCTTCTGTCATGTCAACGTGCCTCTCTCTTTGTCCAGGCAGCGGGTGCGACACTGAGAGTGCCCAGCCCCTCCAAAGCCGCGTCGACTATGTTGTCGACCGGAGCGTTGATATCCACCGTGACCACCAGCTTCTCACCATCCGGATTCTCCAGCGCAGCGAATTGGCTATCGAGCAGCGCCGGCGGAAAGAAATGGCCGCTGCGCTCGGCGAGTCTGGCTTGCAGCAGCGCGCGCGACCCCTCCAAGAATATGAAAACCGCCGACCCGCCCACCGCATGGCGAAGCCGATCACGGTAGGATTCCTTCAGCGCTGAGCAGCTTACGACAAGCCCACGGCCCTCCTCGTTCGCCTGGCGCAAGGTTGCACCCACCAGATCCAGCCACGGCCAGCGATCGTCGTCGGCGAGCGGGATGCCGGCCGACATCTTGTCGACATTGCCGGGCGGATGCAGCGTGTCGCCTTCGATGAAGGCGAGGCCGAGCCGCTCCGCAATCTCGACTCCGATTCTGGTCTTGCCGCAGCCGCTGACACCCATCACGACGATGAGTGCGGGCTCAAAGACAGGTCGTGATGCCGCCGTCGACATAGAGCGTGTGTCCGTTGACAAAGGATGAGGCCGGTCCGGCCAGGAAGACCGCCGCGCCGATCAGTTCGCCGACATCGCCCCAGCGTCCGGCCGGCGTGCGGTTGGTCAGCCATGTCGAAAATTCGGGATTGTCGACCAGCGCCTGGTTGAGCGGCGTCTTGAAATAGCCCGGCGCGATGGAATTGATCTGCAGGCCATGCTTGGCCCAGTCGGCGCACATGCCGCGCGTTAGATTGCGCACCGCGCCCTTCGTGGCGGTATAGGGCGCGATGTTCGTGCGGGCCAACTCGCTTTGTACCGAGGCGATGTTGATGATCTTGCCGCACTTGCGCGCAATCATGTGCCGCGCCACCGCCTGCCCGACGAAAAACACGCTGGAGATGTTGGTGCGCAGCAGCTCGTCCCATTTGTCCGCAGGGAAGTCCTCGAGCGGCATACGAAACTGCATGCCGGCATTGTTGATCAAAATGTCGATGGCGCCGATCGTCGCCTCGATCTTGGCGACGCCTTTGACGACCGCAGCGTGATCGGTCACGTCGAAGACCGCCACGCGAGCCTTGTATCCCCGGGCCACCAGCGCATCGGCAGCGGCCGCGACTTTTTCAGCGTTGCGCCCGTTCAGCACGATTTCGGCGCCGTGCTGCGCCAGCCCCTCTGCCAGCGCCAAGCCAATCCCCTGACCCGAGCCGGTGACCAGCGCCCGCATGCCGGTCAAATCGAACAACGAATTGCTCATGCGCTCCTCCTGAGGACTGTCCCCTGAAGCGGATACGATTTCCACCGCGCCGCCGCCAGTGCCTATTGACATGAATGTTATCGATAACATAGTCAATGGGAAAAATGAACTTGCTGAGGAGACGACGCCATGACCGACATATTGATGACGGGTCCTTATCCGGATTGGGATATGGGAGACCTTGAGGCTAGATATCGCGTTCACAAGCTCTGGCAGGCGGAGGACAAGGACGCGCTGATCGCAAGCCACGCCGGCGCGATTCGTGGCATCGCAACGCGCGGCGAGCTTGGTGCAAGTGCGGTGCTGATGGCGAAACTGCCGAAGCTTGAAATCGTCTCCTGCTATGGCGTCGGCACCGACGCCATCGACCTGGCCTACGCTAGGGCGAACGGCATCCGCGTCACCAACACGCCTGACGTGCTGACCGAGGACGTGGCCGATATCGGCGTCGGGCTGCTGCTGGCAGTGGCGCGCAAGATTCCGCTGGCCGACACCTACGTCCGCGATGGCAGCTGGCGCAAGGCCAACATGCCGCTAGTGACGCGCGTTTGCGGGAAAAGACTGGGCATTGTCGGCATGGGCCGCGTCGGCGCTGCGGTGGCCAGGCGCGCCGCCGCCTTCGACTGCGCTGTCGCCTATTTTGACGTGCGCAAGCGCGATGAATTGCCCTACGCCTTCGTTAGCGATCTGGTCGAACTGGCACGACAGAGTGAATTCATGATCGTGACGCTCGCCGGCGGCGACAGCACGAAGCACATCATCAATGCGGATGTTCTGGCTGCACTCGGACCTGACGGCATCGTCATAAACATTTCGCGCGGCAGCACGGTCGACGAGACCGCGTTGCTCGCGGCCCTGGAATCCAGTGCCATCAAGGGCGCCGGGCTAGACGTGTTCTGGAACGAGCCAACGATCGACGAGCGCTTCCTGAAGCTTTCCAATGTCGTGCTGCAACCGCACCACGCCAGCGGCACGGTGGAGACCCGAAAGGCCATGGGTCAGCTCGTCCGCGACAATCTTGCCGCCCATTTCGGCGGACAGACTTTGCTGACACCGGTCGTCTGAGAGAGGATCCCATCATGAACTCGATCGTCATCCACGCGGCAAAAGACCTGCGGATCGAGGAGACCGACCCGGGCTCCCTTGGCGCCGGACAGGTCGAGATCGCGGTCGAAGCCGGTGGCATCTGCGGTTCGGACTTGCATTATTATAACCATGGCGGCTTCGGTGCGATCCGCCTTCGCGAGCCCATGATCCTTGGCCACGAGGTTGCCGGTACAGTCAAAGCCATAGGCGGTGGCGTTTCCGCTCTCGCTATCGGCGACCGCGTCGCCATCTCGCCTAGCCGGCCCTGCAATGCCTGCCGCTATTGCTTGCAAAGCATGCAGAACCAGTGCCTCAACATGCGCTTCTACGGCAGCGCCATGCCGATGCCGCATATACAAGGGGCGTTCCGCCAGCGCCTGATCGCAGAGGCGTGGCAATGTCACAAAGTCGCCGACCATGTCTCCATCAACGAAGCCGCTTTTGCGGAGCCCTTCGCGGTTACGCTACATGCCATGAACCGCGCCGGCTCGCTGCTCGGCAAACGCATTCTGGTCACCGGCTGCGGGCCGATCGGCGCGCTTTGCATCCTTGCCGCGCGAGCCCACGGCGCGCGCGAAATCGTCGCCACCGATGTCATGGAGGGCGTGCTGACAAAGGCTGAGGAGATCGGCGCCGATCGTACGATTAATGTCGCGACCAATGGCGAAAAGCTAGCCGCCTATAATGTCGACAAGGGTAGTTTCGATGTGATGTTCGAGGCCTCCGGCAACGAGCGCGCCGTGCGTGCTGGGCTCGATGTGCTCAAGCCGCGCGGCGTGCTCATGCAGCTCGGTCTCGGCGGCGATCTGTCGATCCCGCAGAACCTCATCGTCGCCAAGGAGATCGAGATGCGCGGTACTTTCCGTTTCCACGAAGAGTTCGCACTCGCCGTCGATCTGATCAACCAGCGCCGGGTGGATGTCAGACCGCTGCTGACCGGCATCTATCCCCTCGACGAGGCGGTTGCGGCCTTCGAGATCGCCGGTGACCGCAACAAATCCATGAAGGTCCAGATCGCGTTCTGAAGTTCTTTCGGTTGCGTCGGGGGCACATGCCTTAGACCACGTCGGCGCCGATCGCCGTGAGCGCGGCGCGTGCAACGTCGAAATCCTGCTCACCGGTTCCCGAACCGACACCGATGCCGCCCGCCAGGCGGCCACCGAAGCGGATCGGCAGGCCGCCAGGCAAATTGGTCACGGCGCCCTGTGAGGCTATCCCGGCGGAGAGTGCCGCTTCGAACACCATGTCGCCGGTGGCTGCGTTGATCGACGCCGCCGTGCGCGCCTTTGCCTGCGCCGTGCGCAGGCTCAGGAACCGTGCGCCGTCCATACGCAGGCTGGCGAGAGTCTCGCCGCTTGCATCGACTACCACAAGGCATTGCGGCACGCCCATCATGTCGGCGCGTGCGACTCCGGCAGCCACAGCTGCCAACGCACCGTTATGAGTGAGGCTGATGGTCTCTCGAAACATCACAATAGGAACTGCCTTTCACTTGGAATCTTCTGCAGGAGCTCAGGTGCTTTCGCGCTCGACGACGCGACAACCGGTCAGGATGATTTCCTGTTCGTGCTTCTTCTCGCCGCCGCGGATGATCTGGATAAGCCTGCGGGCAGCCTGTCGCCCGATGCCAAAGCAGTCCACGTTCACGGTGGTGATGCCGGGATGGCAGAAGGCGGCAACCTCATAGTCGCCAAAACCGGCAATGGCGATGTCCTGCGGGACCCGCAGTCCACGACGCTTGCATTCCATCAGCGCACCAAAGGCCGAGAGATCGGAAACGCAGAGCACGGCCTCGGTGTCCGGCCAGCGTTCCAGCATGCTGACAATCGCCTGGCCACCTTGTTCGATGGAGATCGGAGGCACGCCGAAGGAGACGAGCCGGCCGGTCGGCAGGCCGAGTTCCTCGATCGCTCGGACGAAGCCTTCGCGTCGTTGGCTGCCGCGCGTGTCGCGCGAGGTCGTGCCACCGATGTAACCGAATTTTCGGTAGCCTTTCCTGGCCAGCGTCTTGACGAGAAGCCCCATCGCCTCTTCGTTGGAGAATCCGACAACCTGGTCGATGGGTTTCGCCGGCAACTCCCAGGTTTCGACTACCGGGATGCCGGCGCCTTTCAGTAGCCGGCGGGCGCGCTCCGTATGGGCACCGCCGGTCAGAATGATGCCTTCCGGCCGTCGACGGAGCATCGCTTCGATCAGCTTTTCCTCCTTCTCGACCGTGTAGTCGGTGTAGCCGAGCAGAAGCTGGAGCCCCGTGCTCTCCAGTTCATCCGTGATGCCGCGCGCCGTGTCAGCGAAGTTGGAATTGTTGAGCGACGGAACCATCGCAGCAACAAATCCTGTCTTGCGCGAGGAAAGGCTGCCAGCAGATTGGTCGAGCACGTAGCCGAGGTCGTTGACCGCGACCATGATCTTCTCCCGAGTGGCCTTGGACACTCGGCTGCCTTCCTTCAAGGCGCGTGACACCGTCATGGTCGACACACCTGCCCGCAGCGCCACGTCGACCATCGTCGGCGTGTGGCTTTCGCCAGGCCTTGATGCGGCTGCCTTGGCCATCATGCCGCTCCACCGGCCGGCTGCGGTCTGCCCAGGGAAAACCCTGGACGCTCGGGCACACGATCTCTGCGGCGTCCGGCATCGCTCATGAACCACCCATTGGAATCAACTTCACGTAAGACATGTTATCGATACCAAATTAACAAGACAACAGCCACATACGAGGCCCAATTGTGTCGTGGTCATGAGCACTCGGTTTGGGCCGCGGTCCTTTTGATCTACTATCAGGTCTTCCGCGCCGTCTTGGTGCCTGGGTGGATCCCGTAAAAGACCCTGAGAGTTCGAGTCCAAACGCAAAAACAAAACGAAGTAAAAACTTAAAAGGGAATTATGGTGGGCCCGGAGGACGTCTTAAAGTTGTTGATTTCATTATCTTTTTCGTGGGCCAAAATCAGAAAGCTTCCCGTATCGTTCCGCATGCTCCCGTGACGCCAAATAGTAAACTTTAGCTAGCCTCGGCGAACGTTGGGTGCCATGCTCTAGAATGACCGAATAGGGCCGATAGCGTCATACGAATTCACCGCCACCGGCCGCTCCCAGGCTAGTCGGCTCAGCTTGCCTATGCACGAAGAAGCCGAAGCAAACCGTCATCAACTTTCCTTACTCGAAGGAATAGGTGAAGCCCTCCTTGGAGGCGCCGACGGTTACCCTTGTCATCCTTTCGCCCTCGAGCGAGCGGTTCAGCACGCCGCGGCTCAATTCCGGCAGCAGCGTGTTTGTCAGGATGGCATCGATCATCCGCCCGCCGGATTCGATCTCGGTGCAGCGGGCCTTGACCAGGTCCATGACGCCATCGCCGATCACCAATTCTGCGTCGTTGGTCGCACGCAGCCGGCGAGCGATCTTGGCAAACTGGTGACGGGTGATCGCTTCGATCATCGAATCCGAGAGCGGATAGTAAGGAATGGTCACCACCCGGCCAAGAAAGGCCGCAGGGAAGACCTTCAGCAACGGGCTGCGCAGCGCGGTGTCCAGATCGTCGAGCCCTGCCCGCAGCGTGCCATTCCTGGTCCGATCCATGATGACTTCGGAGCCGACATTCGAGGTGAGCAGGATCAGCGTGTTCTTGAAATCGATGCGCCGGCCCTCGCTGTCGTCCATCATCCCCTTGTCGAAGACCTGGAAGAAGATTTCGTGCACGTCAGGATGCGCCTTCTCGACCTCGTCGAGCAGGATCACCGAATAGGGTTTGCGGCGGACCGCCTCGGTCAGGATGCCGCCCTTGCCGTAGCCGACATATCCGGGCGGCGCCCCCTTCAAGGTAGAGACCGTGTGCGCCTCCTGGAACTCGGACATGTTGATCGAGATCAGGTTCTGCTCGCCGCCGTAGAGCGTCTCGGCCAAGGCCAATGCGGTTTCGGTCTTGCCAACGCCCGAGGGGCCGCAGAGCAGGAACACGCCCACCGGCTTCTCCGGCGCGCCGAGCCCGGCGCGGCTGGTCTGCACACGCTTGGCAATCATCTCCATGGCGTGATCCTGGCCGACCACGCGTTCGGACAGAGTGCTGGCCAGCCGCAGCGCTTTTTCGGTCTGGCTCGACAGCATCCGCCCCGTCGGGATGCCGGTCCAGTCCTGAACGACCGCCGCCACGGCGTTGCGGTCGACCGACGGCAGGATCAGCGGCGTCTCGCCTTGCGCCTCGGCCAGTTCGACCATCAGTTCGCGCAACCGGGTGAGATCGGCGGCCGGATCGGGTGGAGGGGCATTGGCAGCCGCCGGTGCCTCCACATTGATTTTGGCCGTTTTGGTCTTGGGCGTTTCGACCTTGGGCAGCGGAGTCTCAACCGAGTCCGTGCCTGCTGTTTCGCTATTGGTCTCCGGTGTCTCCACCGCATCGAGCGGCACACCTTCGCCGCGCAGCCTGGCGCGCAGTTCGAGTATTTCGGCAACGAGTGCCTTTTCCCCGTCCCAACGCTCCTGTGCGGCGGCGAGCATGACTTCGGTTTCGGCTAACCCGGTGTCGACCCGTGCCTGCCGGTCGCTCACCTCGATGCCGATCGCGGCCTCGCGACCGATGATGCCGCGCTCGACCTCCAGCGCCTGGCGTCGGCGCATGATGTCCTCGACCTCCGCCGGCGTGGCGTGCTGCGATATGGCGACACGGGCGCAAGCGGTGTCGAGAAGGCTCACCGCCTTGTCAGGCAGTTGCCGCGCCGGGATATAGCGATGCGAGAGACCAACCGCCGCCTCGATCGCCTCATCCAATATCTGCACCTTGTGGTGCTGTTCAAGAACGCCGGCGATACCGCGCAACATGAGAACGGCCACCGCCTCGGACGGCTCGTCGATCTTGACTACCTGGAAACGGCGGGGCAGCGCCGGATCCTTCTCGATGTGCTGCTTGTACTCGGCCCAGGTCGTTGCCGCGATCGTGCGCAGTTCGCCGCGCGCCAGCGCCGGCTTCAGCAGATTGGCCGCGTCGCCTGTTCCAGCCGCGCCGCCAGCGCCAATCAAGGTGTGAGCCTCATCGATGAACAGGATGACCGGCGTTTCGGAAGACTGCACCTCATCGATGACTGCCTTCAGCCGCTTTTCGAACTCCCCCTTTACGCTTGCACCCGCCTGCATCAATCCGACATCGAGCATGCGCACACTGACCCCTCGCAGTGTCGGCGGCACGTCGTCCGCAGCGATACGCAAGGCAAAGCCCTCGACGACCGCGGTCTTGCCGACCCCGGCCTCACCGGTCAGGATCGGGTTGTTTTGCCGGCGTCGCATCAGGATATCGACGATCTGCCTGATCTCTGGATCGCGGCCGACAACCGGATCTATCTTGCCGTCGCGGGCGCGCTGGGTCAGGTCGGTGGCGTATTTCGCCAGCGCCGAATCCCCACCCGGAGGCCGCCGCGGCGCCTCTGCGGTGGAGACCGTGGTCGAGGCGCCGGCTTCGAGCGAGCCCTCCACGACCTCGGCAAACCGTGCGATGACCGCGGCGGCGTCGATCTTGTCAAACTCGCCGCTGATCTTCGACAGCAGGCCTTCCAGGACCGGCGTCTTCAGGCAGGCAAGGAGAATGTGGGCGCTGCGGACTTCCTCGACGCTGAACTCCAGCGTGGCCAGGTTCCAGGCTTCCTGAATGGCATGGAAGATATGGTCCGAAAATTCCTCGATCGACGTTGCGCCGTAAGGCAGCTTGTCGACGGCGCGGGTCATATCGGCGGTGAGCCGGCTCGCATCAAGGCCCGCATCGGCGATTATCATTTGCACATCCGAACGGTCGGAAAGTACCAGTTGCTCGATGAAGTGGACGAGCTCGACGTAAGGATTGCCGCGCAGTTTGGCGGTGTCGGCCGCAGCCTTGAAGGCGCGCACACCGACAGGATTGAGCTTGCCGACCAGTTCCTTGCGTTTGAAGGTCTGCGATGACCGGCGCTGTTCCATCGAACGTGCTCCTGCAATCTGCCAGTCGATAACCTGCCACATAAGCCGTCACTTGACAAAGCGTGATGAACAGCGCCCCTTCCGCTTGTGGAGAGTGCCGCACCATCAGATGCAAACAACCACGCAATTGTCCGCCTCGGTGTAATTTCACATAAGGGTCAGCAATCTGGCCAAGGGTTCCAGCACCCAAGACGCGGCTTGGTCAGCTTTCGTTAATTTTTTGAGCAGTGCTTGAATTGTGGTAAAGTGCAACCGTGTGATACCGTAGGGTCACGTACGGTTTGAGGGCCGATCGCTGGGGGTTGGTGTGATTGATGTCGCACTCTGGCTTGCTCCGCTCGACGGTGAAAATCCGTCAGGGGAGGATTTGCGCAACGACCCGGCTTTTCATGAGCTGGAGCGCCTGACGGAACCCGAGATCAAGGTCGTCCACGACGGCCAGAACAAACCCGCCTCGCAAAGCACCATTCCGGTCGACTGGCCCGCGGTGCTCGCCAAGGCGGAGGAATTGCGTGCGCATGGCCGGGACCTGCGCCTGCTCGTCGTCGTCACGCGCGCGCTGGCCAATGAAGAAGGACTGGCCGGGCTCGCGCAGGGGCTGGCCCTTATTGCGCAGACCTTCGACCAGCATTGGGAAACAATGCATCCGGCACTGCGGCCCAACGCTTTGCCACGCGATGCCGCCTTGCGCCGTATCAACGCGCTGCTCGACCTCCAGAATGGTCAGGAGGGGTTGTTGGCGAACCTGCGGCAAATGACGTTCTTTGCGCCACGTGCGATCGGCCCGATCCAGGGCAAGGATCTGGAAAGGTGTGCGCTCGACGACCGTGTCATGCTCCAGGAAGCCGCCTCGGGATTGAACGCGGCAGAAAAGGCCGCACTGGTCAGTGCGCACGGACAATTGTTGAACCGGGTGCGTGCTGGATGTGCGGCACAGATGGATCAAGCCAACGCAGAAATGGTCTTGCTCGTCGCCAACGCCCGGGCAGCGATCGCAGCCCTTGATGCGGTCGAGACCGCTCTCAACGCCCGTCTCGAGGGCGGCGGCGCTCCTGTTCCGGAATTGAAGCGGTTTCTGCAGCGTCTGCTGACGACCCTCGAACGGAATTCGGCAGCCGGCGCCTTGGCGAATGGCGCGGCCGAGCCGCCCACGCCGGCAGAACCGGCAACGCCTGCTCGAAACGGTCACGGAGCCGATACTATGGCAAGGGCGGCAAGCTACGCGGACTCGAGCACGGGGCTTCCCGACCGGATTTCCTCGCGCGACGACGTGGTGAAATGCCTCGACCTCGTCGTCGCCTTTTATGACCGCACTGAACCGTCGAGCCCGATTCCGCACCTAGCGCGGCGCGTGCGCCGGATGGTGCACATGGATTTCGTTGAACTGATGGAAGATCTCGCGCCTTCGGGGCTGAAGGAATTCCGGCTCCTTGCCGGCGTTCCCGATGTCAAGAAGACGGCTCAGAAGGATGAAAGGTAACAGCACATGCCAGCCGAAAGCAAAGCGAAGGTCATCGAACGAAATCGCGCACCGCGGGTGCAGATCGCCTACGACGTGGAAACCTACGGTAGCCCGACGACGATCGAATTGCCGTTTGTCATGGGCGTGATGGCCGACCTTTCCGGTGCTTCGCAGACCAAGGAAGCGTCAAAGTCGGTGCTAGACCGTTCCTTTGTCGAGACCGACGCGAACCGCTTCCCCAAATTCATGGAGGCGCTCGGACCACGAGTGAAAGCCCGCGTGAAGAATACGCTGCCTCAGGCTGAGGGCGCCGAGCGGGACGAGGAACTGGCGCTCGATCTTACATTTTCCAGAATGGGCGATTTCGCCCCGGACAAGATTGCCGAGCAAGTTCCGCAACTGGCCGAGATCCTCAAGATGCGGCGCCAACTCGAGGAGCTGCTTGGCTTCATGGATGGCCGCGTCGACGCCGAAAAACGCATCGCGCAACTTCTGAACAACGAACCACTTCTTGGCAAGATCGCCAGCCAGGCGCTGGCCGACGACGACAAGGTTGGGGAGTAAATCATGGCCGAACAGCAAAAGACCGCCGCCGTCGCCGCCGAGGCGGAAGCCATAGATCTTGGAGAATTCAGCGGGCTCCTCGAGAAGGATTTCAAGGTCAAGAAGGACGACAGCGAGAAACTGCAGCAACTCGTGCGCAATCTCGCACTCGCGGCGCAGTCCCGTTCCGATACCACCACCATCTCCTCCAATGCGATCAAGTCGATCAAGTCGCTGATTGCGGGCATCGACAAGATGCTGACGACACAGGTCAACGAGATCCTGCACGCGCCCGAAGTGCGTGAGATGGAAGGCACATGGCGCGGCCTCTGGTATCTCATCAACAACACCGAGACGGATCAGAAGCTGAAGATCCGGGTGATGAACATCTCCAAGGAGCAACTGGCCGACACGCTCGAAGACTACGAAGGCCAGATGTGGGATCAGAGCCCGATCTTCAAGAAAGTCTATACGGACGAGTATTCGATGCTTGGCGGCGAGCCGATCGGCTGTGTGATTGGCGCCTACGAATTCTCGAACCACCCGCGCGACGTCGGTTTGTTGCGTAACATCTCCGGCATCTGTGCTTCAGCACACACGCCGTTTATCGCAGCCGCCTCGCCGCGCCTGTTCCGCATGGACAGCTGGCAGGAATTGCCGAACCCGCAAGATCTCCAGCAGATCGTCTCCAACCCGGCCTATGCCTCGTGGCAGTCGCTGCGCGAGAGCGAGGACGCTCGCTATATCGGCCTGACCATGCCGCGTGTTCTGGCGCGGCTGCCATACGGCACGGATACCGTTCCGGTAAAGGGCTTCACCTTCGAGGAAGAGGTGCAGGGCGATCACAACAAATATGTCTGGATGAACGCCGCCTTCCCTATGGGCGTGAACATAAACCGCAGCCACAAGCTCTATGGCTGGGGCACGCAGATCCGCGGCGTCGAGAATGGCGGCACGGTGCTCAACCTGCCGGTGCACAGCTTCCCGACCGATGACGGGTCGATCGCGATGAAATGTCCGACCGAAGTCGCCATCGACGACCGGCGCGAAGCGGAACTGGCCAAGCTAGGCCTGATGCCGATCCTGCATCGAAAGAACACCGATCTCGCGGCCTTCATCGGCGCACACTCACTGCAGGACGACGAGACGCGGGCGGGGCGGCTGGTCGACCCCGACGCGCAGTCCAATGAGCGGCTGAGTGCCAACCTGCCCTATCTCTTCCCGGTCTCGCGCTTTGCGCATTACCTCAAGGCCATTGCGCGCGACAAGGTCGGCTCGTTCAAAGAGCGCTCCGACATGCAGATCTGGCTGACCGAATGGATCAACCGATATGTGCTGGCCAACCCGGCCTTCGCCGACGACAAGGCGCGCGCCAAGCGCCCGCTTGCCGCGGCCGAGGTTCAGGTTGACAGCGTTGAGGGGCGGCCGGGCTATTACAACGCCCGCTTCTATTTGCGTCCGCATTACCAGCTCGAGGGCATCAATGCCTCGCTCCGACTGGTCTCGGAACTACCGTCCGTGAAGACTTGAATTGCAGCAACACCATCTTGGTTTTTTGAAAGCGGTGGAGAAAGACAATGCCCACAGGTACGAAGATTGATGGCTTTCTAAAAGTTCCGGATATCAAAGGCCCAAGCGTTCGTGATGGCCACGAGGACGAAATCGAAATCCATGGGGTCGATTACAAGATAGTCGCGCCATACGATCCGAATTCGCTCTCGCGCCGCGGCCGTGTCTCCTTGGGAATGATCAAGTTCACCAAGCACTACGACAAGTCCTCGCCCTATCTGAAGAAGGCACTGTTCGAGAACAAGGCGCTGGACGAAGTGGTGTTCTCGGCTCGCCGGACCATCGATGGCGAGACGAATGATTACCTGGTCGTCACCCTCACCGACGCCTCGATCATGGAATACGACCTGTCGCAGGCGGAGGATGAGGAAGACCTGATCGAGGAAGAGGTCAGCTTCGCCTACAAGAAGATCAAGTTCGTCTATGACGGCAATGACGAAATCGAAATGGATGTCTATGTCGGCAAGTGAGGGCCGGCGGCCCGACGCGGACAAGCTGCAGGTTACCGCTGGCTCGCGAGCAAAACGCGAAGCGGTCCAGCCCTCTCTCTGGGACCGCCTCGTAAACGACCTGCCGGGCATGACCTCCGAGATAGACGGGCTGCGCCAGGCCTTGCAGGACGAACTCGGCGCGGACCGGCTGGAGGGTCTGGTTGCGGGCAACGCGCGGCTCATCGATGCCGATGCGGAGCTGACGGCCGATCAGAAGCGGCGCCTGCACCGCCTGGCCTTTCAGATCCAGCATCGCGTGGAGATGGAAAGCCGCGGCGTGGTCGTGTCGGCCCGCGTGCTCCGGGAGGCCGTGCGGCGCGATATCGAGGCCATGTTCAACACCGAGCGTTTCGAGGCTGTTCCGCTTCTTTCCGATCTCGAAAGCGAGCAGGCAGCGGACAACCCGCCGTCGCTCGCTGATTTCCCGGAGGTGCGCCGAAGCGTGATCAACTACGGCGTGCCCTCCTTTTCGGGCCGTTCCTCCCGCGATTTTGATCGCGAGGCGCTCGCCCGCGAGATCCGCTCGGTGCTTGCTACCTTCGAGCCACGCCTCAAGGAAAGTACGACGAAGGTCACGGTGACGCTTGGCGACAAGAGCGTGGGTTTGAAGATCGAGATTGACGCGGTGCTGATCATGACGCCGACGCCGGAACGCATGCGCCTGCGCACCACGATCAATCTCGACAACGGCTTGGCGCGGACCGAATTTAGGGAGGCCTGAGATGGATCGGGTCTTCGTAGAATATTACGAGGAGGAACTGACCCATATCCGTGCGCTGGCGGCGGAATTTGCCGACCTGCATCCGGCGGTGGCGCGCAATCTCTCGCTCGACACGGTGCCGTGTCCGGATCCGTATGTCGAGCGGTTGCTTGACGGCGTCGCTTTTCTCGCGGCGCGCACCCGGCTGAAAGTCGATGCCGAGCGCTCGCGGTTTTCACGCAGCGTGCTGGATGTCCTCTATCCCGATCTGGTCACGCCGGCGCCGGCAACGGCTATGGTGGTGCTGAAACCCGGCCAGCAGGTCCAGACGATGGTTGCCGGCCATGTCGTCAAGCGCAACACCCGGCTGGTCTCCGGCCTGCAGCCCGGCCTTTCGACGCGCTGCACCTTCACCACCGCCCAGGACGTCACGCTGTGGCCGATAGCGGTGACTTCGGTAAGCTATTTTCAAGATCGCAGCGCGCTGGCGGCGGCCGGCATAGGGCCGATCGGCGGTGTGGCCGGCGAGGCGGCGCTCCGCATCGTGCTGGCCCGAACCGGAAAAGGCAGGCTCGACGAATTGTCGCTCGACAAGCTTGATCTCTATTTTTCCGGGCGCACCAAGGCACCGTTAATTTTCGACGCGATTTTCGGCGCTTGTTCGGCCGTTGGCGCACGCGCGGAAGGCAAGAC
>NZ_RZTT01000590.1 GCF_003996995.1 Mesorhizobium sp. M7A.T.Ca.US.000.02.2.1
ACTCTGCCAGGCGTTGGCGCCGATGTGGTGGTGATAGCCGCCCGACGACAGGAACACCGCCTGGCCGCCGCGATTCGAGCCGGTCGGGCCTTGCCTGGGTCGAGATGCGTTCGGACAATGTGACGAGCCCAGCAACCCGCGAAGACCCGTGGGGCACGGTGATCAGGACTGTTCCCGGCAAGGCTTGAGAGCGTCTTTCTCCCCGTCACTATACGGGGAGAAATGCCCGGCAGGGCAATGAGGGGCAGCGCCAAAGTCGTGAATTTGTCAAAGCGTGAATGGGTGCGATCGTCGCCGAAGTCGGCACCGCCCCTCATCCGCCTGCCGGCACCTTCTCCTCGTATAGTGACGGGGAGAAGGAAGCTCAGGCTTCTCCAAACACCCGCTTGAAGATCGTGTCGACATGCTTGGTGTGATAGCCCAGGTCGAATTTCTCGCGGATTTCGGCTTCCGGCAGCGCTGCGGTCACTTCCTTGTCGGCCAAAAGTTCCTCAAGGAAATCAGCGCCTTGCTCCCACACTCTCATGGCGTTGCGCTGCACCAGCCGGTAGGAGTCTTCGCGCGACAGGCCGGCTTGGGTCAGCGCCAGCATGACGCGCTGCGAATGCACGAGGCCGCGGAACTTGTTCATGTTCTTCAGCATGTTGTCGGGATAGACGAGCAACTTGTCGACGACGCCGGTCAGCCGTGACAGTGCGAAATCGAGCGTCACGGTGGCATCCGGGCCGATCATGCGCTCGACCGAGGAGTGCGAGATGTCGCGCTCGTGCCAGAGCGCCACATTTTCCATCGCCGGCAGCGCCATGGAGCGCACCATGCGGGCAAGACCGGTGAGGTTTTCGGTCAGCACGGGGTTGCGCTTGTGCGGCATGGCCGACGAGCCCTTCTGGCCCGGCGAAAAATACTCTTCCGCCTCCAGCACTTCGGTGCGCTGCAAATGCCGGATCTCGATCGACAGCCGCTCGACCGACGAGGCGATGACGCCGAGCGTGGCAAAGAACATGGCATGGCGGTCGCGCGGGATCACTTGCGTCGACACCGGCTCGGGTTTCAGGCCGAGCTTCGCCGCGACGTGTTCCTCGACATAGGGGTCGATGTTGGCGAAGGTGCCGACCGCGCCCGAAATCGCGCAGGTGGCGATGTCTTCGCGCGCGTGCACCAACCGCTCGCGGCAGCGCGAGAATTCGGCATAGGCCTGCGCCAGCTTGACGCCAAAGGTCGTCGGCTCGGCATGGATGCCATGGCTGCGGCCGATGGTGACGGTGTCCTTGTGCTCGAAGGCGCGGCGCTTAAGCGCTGCAAGCAGGCCATCGATATCGGCGAGCAGGATGTCGCTGGCCCGGGTAAGCTGTACGGCAAAGCAGGTGTCGAGAACGTCGGACGAGGTCATGCCCTGGTGGATGAAGCGGGCGTCCGGTCCGACGAATTCGGCAAGATGGGTCAGGAAGGCGATGACGTCATGCTTGGTGACGCGCTCGATCTCGTCGATCGCCTCGACATCGAATTTTGCCGCCCCGCCCTTTTCCCAGATGGTTTTTGCCGCTTCCCTGGGGATGACGCCGAGTTCGGCCAGCGCGTCGCAGGCATAGGCTTCGATCTCGAACCAGATGCGGAACCGGGTTTCTGGCGACCAGATGGCGACCATTTCCGGCCGGGAATAGCGAGGGATCATCGGTCAGTCCTGACATATCGAGAAGTTTGCCCGCGTCCTAACAGAGGCGAGCAAAATGCTCAACGCTGCTGGCGCGCAAACCAGACGCCCGCGGCAAATAGAGCGATGAAACCAACTGGAAAATAGAGCCGGATGCCCAGCACCACGAACTGATAAAGCGCAATCAACGTCGTGAAGACGAACTGGAGGACCCAGGTGCGGGTGAAAACAGGGGCGTGCCACTCGGCGTAGTAGGAGCGGTACTGCAGGGCAAACAGCCCGGCGGTCAGGCCGATCGTCGCCGCTGCTAGGCACACGAAGGCCGCGGCGAAGGCGACTTCCCAGCGTCTTCCCTGCGAGACCAGCCGCGCCGCGAACAGGCCGATCGGGAAGGCCAGCGCAGCTCCCACCGCGAACAGCATAGTGACAATGCGGATTTTCGCCGGTGTCTCCCAGTCGTCCAACAACAGGGTGACGAGCGCGCTAGCGCCCATCGTCATGGCCCATAGCAAGGCGCCATAAAACGCAGTGCGCGGCGTCGGTATCGCGCGGCGAAGGCGGTTCGGCGAACGATCGCGCGGAGCGGGTGGGACAAGCGATGTCACAGGCGACCGGTCACCGCAATCCAGCGAAAGTCCGGGCCTTCAAAGCCGTATTGGCGCACCGCGATCAGCACGGCATAGGCGCTGAGACTGTCCATCGAAAAGGTCTGCACGGCGCCGATGCGGTAGCCGTTCGGGCAACCCCGGCTTTTCGGTATCGCCTTGTCCTCGTGCAGCGGCTTGGTCGCGCCGCCATCCTGCGCCTCGATACGCAGCAGCCGGAAGCCGTTGATCTCGCCCTGGCTCTCGCAGCCCTCGGTGTTGTTCATGCCGAGCTCGTCGAGCCGAAACTCGAGCGGTGGGTCGACCGGCGAAAAGATCGGGCGCGGGTTGACTGCCATCCGGTGCGGATCGGCCGAAAGTTCGGTCACCGGGTTGAAACCGGCGGTGATGCCGCGATTGGCGTCCAACTCGGCCTGACTGACAATGGCTTCGCCTTTTTGCCGGGCCTGAAGGCGCGCCGCATCCAGTTTGGCATTCTCGTCCTCAAGCCGGACCCGGATCGGCGTGCCCTTGAGAAAGCTGTCGGTGCTGGTGTCGATGTAGTAGCGGTTGGCATAGGGA
>NZ_RZTT01000591.1 GCF_003996995.1 Mesorhizobium sp. M7A.T.Ca.US.000.02.2.1
CCCTCCCCGTCCCCAACGACCGGGTGAAAGGAGCCGGCCCCGTCCCCGGGCCGGCTCCGCCATTTCTGGCGGAGACTCGAAAACCAATCAGCCTGCCGTAGGCTGGAAGATCCCAATCTCATTCAGTCGAATCGTCCCGCCTTCCCACGCCCGGAAGATCGGGGCACTATAGGCCGATGGTTTCGCCTTCTGGATCACAGCCATGTTGGAAATCCCGGAAGATCGATGCGAGCGCCATCGCCTGTTCAAGGCTATCGACGATGCCTTCAAGGCCGGCGACTTCGAGGGCCTCGGCGTGGCATTGGGCGGCTCTTCCCGCTGGTTCGACGAGCGCATGCCTTTCGAGCTCGGCCTCGGGCATCCGCTGGAATATGCGATCTATTGGAGCCCCGTCGGCTTCATCTCGTCTTTGCTCGATGCGGGCTCGGATCCGAATTACAGGGATCATGGCGGGTTTCCGTCGATCATTGCGGCGCTGTCCACCGATCGCGCCGATAGGCTGGACATCGTGCGGGTGCTGATCGAAGCTGGCGCCGACCCCAACATGCGGGGCGTCAACGACTGGACTCCGCTGCACTATTCGGTGGCCATCCGCAGTGTCGATGCGATCGGCCTGCTTTTGGCGGCGGGCGCCGACCCGGTGCTCGAAACCCGCATCGATGACTACAGGACCGCGATCGAGGAAGCCGAGATTGCCGGCTTTGAAGGCGGTGCTTCCTTGCTGCGCGATGCGATGGCCGGGCGCAACTGACGGACAGTGAGTTGGGGCGCGACGAAACCACCGCCAGCAAATGCCAGGCTGGCCTCAAACCTTCTTCAACCCCGCCTTGAAGCGCTTGCCGTTGGCGACATAATGCGCCGCCGAGCCGCGTAGCCTTGCCACGGCTGCGTCGTCCAGCACCCTGATTGCCTTGGCAGGTGAACCGACGATCAGCGAATTGTCCGGGAATTCCTTGCCTTCGGTGACGAGCGCACCGGCGCCGACCAGAGAATTTCTGCCGATTTTCGCGCCGTTCAGCACGATGGCGCCCATGCCGATCAGGCTGTTGTCACCGATCGTGCAGCCATGCAGCAAGGCGCGGTGGCCGATCGTGCAGCCTTCCCCGATCGTCAGCGGGAAGCCGGGATCGGTGTGCATGACAGTATGTTCCTGCACATTGGTGTCGGCGCCGATGACGATGGGCTCATTGTCGCCGCGGATGACGGCGCCGAACCAGAAGCCGGCATTGCGTCCGACCCTGACGTCGCCGATCAGCGTCGCATCGGGCGCGATCCAGTTCGAGTCCGCATCGGCGAAGCTGGGCTCTGTTCCATCGATCGCATAAAGCGGCATTTCTGGTCTCCGAATCGTCTCAGCCTGGCAGCTCGGACCCTAGGAGACGGACCGTCCATGAGGCAATGGCAAGCACGACGACGCCCAGCGCCAAGGTCCACGCAATTGCCGTGCAGCCGCAGGACATCAGCGCCAACGTTGAAATGCGGCGCTGACGCCGGGCATCGATGGCATCATTGACCAGCATGAAGGGTCCGGCACAGGCCGTGGCGAGCAGCGAGCGCAAGACATGTGACGGCGACACATAGGGTTCGGTGAAGGCGACCTTGCGGCCCGAAACCAGTTCCATAGCCGATCCGGCCAGCCCGCAGGCCGTCAACCCGACGGCAAAAGCAAAGAGTGTGAGTTCCAGCGGTCCCATCTTAACTTTCCATTTACCATGAAATTGCACAGTCGTTCCACGCAGGCTGCAAGAGCCGTGCCGTACGATGTGTGCCGCCCAGGGACACTGGAGGCGGACGGACGGCCCGAGATCCGAGGACTGAGATGAAGCAGGCAGCGCTCGCCAACGAACTCACTGTGGTCGATTCCAGGCTGATGAAGCGGGTGCTCTACGGATTCGCGGCGCTGGCCCTGCTTTCAGCAGCGATCAGCCTTGCAGGCAAATGGTTTGGCCATTCGATCGCCATGGCCGGATACACCGACGACGCAACGATGCACCAGGTGGTGATCGGCAACAATGTCATCACGGTCCCGGCCAACGCCATCCGTTTCGCCCAGGCCCGGCGCGACGGCATCGCCTCGCGGCTCGACCTCTATCTGCGCTATCCCCAGATGGACGGCTACAGCGAGGCCGCGCGGGATGATTTCAACCATACGGGGACAGCCAAAAGCATCGTCTTTCTGGCCTTCGAACAGCAGATGATGTCGCGTGACATGAGTGGCCGCTTCGCGCCGATCTACAGCGCGTTGATCACCCGACCCGGCATTGCCGGACCTGGCGGCACGATGATTTATGGTTTCAACGAGAAATCAGGCTATCTGAACGAGGTGCTGGTTGTCGGCAATCGCCCCGGCAAGGAGCCGTTTGTGGCCCGTTGCCTGAGCGGACCGAGTGCCGACCAATCACTGGCGCCTTGCGAGCGCGACATCCAGGTCGGCGACGAACTCAGCCTCACCTATCGCTTCCCAAGGGAGTTTCTGGGCGATTGGCAGGCGCTCGACGCGGCAATCGCCACTGAAGCCGGGCGCGTTCTGAAGGCGGGACATTAAGAAAGCCTCGGAAACTCCGGCCGGCCGCATTCGAGGCGGAGCCGGCCGAGCGCAAAATCGCTGGCTCAGGCCAGATCGATGTCGAGGATCGCCATCGAGAAATTGTAGTCGCCGTCGTCCTCGTCCTTGAAGACGATGCCGAGGAATTCGTCGCCGACATAGACCTCGGCCGAATCGTCCTTGCGCGGCCGCGCCTTGACCTCGAGCTTGGGGTTCTGGAAGACGCGCTTGAAATAGGCGTCCAGCTTTCTGATTTCGTCCGGCTTCAAC
>NZ_RZTT01000592.1 GCF_003996995.1 Mesorhizobium sp. M7A.T.Ca.US.000.02.2.1
TCGAGAGCCTCATGGATGCCGTTGTGGCGGTCGGTGTCGACCGATGTCCCGGCAACGCCGCGCACTTCGAGCACCTTGCCGCCATTCGGCACATGCGTGACCAACCATTTGCCCCACAGCTCGCCAAGACCCTTCTGGTCGACGTTGACGTTGATGGCGTCCTTGGTGTCGAGAATGTTGTCGAAGGCAACCAGAATGACACCGGCTTCCTTGGCGCGCTTGATCACCGGCCCGAAAGCGGTCGGGTTCTGGGCGTTGACCACGATCGCGTCATAGCCGGAATCAATGAAGTTATTGATCGCCGAGATCTGTGCCGGCACGTCTTCTCCGGTCGAGACGACCTTGAATTCCTTCAGCTTTGCAGCAACGTCCTTCTGGGCTGCATAGGCCTTCGCAGTCTGCACCATCTGGATACGCCACGTGTTGGCGATATAGCCGTTGGCGAGCGCAATGCGGTAAGGGCCGTCCTTCTTGGGGAACTTAAAGAACTGCGTATCCGCAGCCCAGGGTGCGAAGCAATCCGGCTCGGCCGCTGGACCCTTGACGATTTCGGGGCCCGCAGCAATCGCCGACGAGCTCAACATGACGAATGCAGTGGCGGCAACGATGCCACCAACAAGTGACTTGATCATCGATATTCCTCCCAATTGCAGTTCTGTTTGTTATTTGACTTTGAGAAGTCTCGCGCGATGCCCGGCACCTCCTGCCTTGCCACGCTTTCTTTGGTCGGTGAATGGCCGACCCGGTTCCTCCCCTTGTCCCCGTCAGCAAAGCTGAAACTATCATATTATCCATAATAAACAAGTATCAGTTGTCGCTTATGTATAATAAACAGGCGTTATCTCTTTCACATGGGCCTGTCAAACAAAGATGGTAGCGCTACCAAATTGGCGTGTAAACCGGCATTCGCACAGTCGCTCCTGTGCGTTTCAACGCGCCGTGCTCTCGCGGCGCTTGAGCTCGAAACCGAGGTCGACGATCTGTTGCTCCGGTCTGTTGCCGGCGATCGCCGCCAGCGCCATGGCGACGGCACGCCGGCCGATCTCATAACGATGGGTGCGGATGCTGGTGACTGACGGAAACGCCACCTGCATCATGTCGAGATCGTTGAAACCGACGATGCCGATCGTCTTCGGCACCGCGATCGAGGCGCGATGGCATTCGAACAAGACGCCGAGGGCGATGTCGTCATTGTTGCAGAAGACACCGTCGAGTGTCGGCACCTTGGCCAGCGCGTCGCGGAACATCTCGCGGCCGAGCGACACGCTGGACAGCACCGGCGTGGTGGTGACGAGGCGCGGGTCGAACAGGCCCGCGGCCTCCATCGCCGCGCGATAGCCGGCCAGGCGCCGCTGCGAACGCGGGTCCATGCGCGCGCCGATGAAGCCGATGCGGCGATAGCCGGCCTCGATCAGATGCTCGGTCGCCGCCCTGCCGCCATCGAGATGCGAGAAGCCGACCATCATGTCGACCGGGTCGGGACCGGTTTCCATGACCTGCACCACGGGGCAGCCGGCACTTTCCAGCAGCTTTCGCGAAGCCGGTGTCTGATCGATGCCGGCGACGATCAGCGCCGCTGGCCGTTGCGAACCGAACAGCTGCAGCAGCCGCTCTTCCTCAAGGCCGGAATAGTGGGTGTTGCCAAGCTGGATGCGGAACGGGCTGGCCGACAGGCTGTCATAGATGCCGCGCACCACCTCGGCGAAGACGTTGTTGGTCAGCGACGGCACCAGCACGCCGAACACCTCGGCGCGCGCCGAGGCCAGCGCCCGCGCATTCGGGTCCGGCACGTAGCCCAGTTCGTCGACGGCGGCCTGGATCTGGCGGCGCAATTCTACGGAGACACGCTCCGGCTCGCGCAAGGCGCGCGACACGGTAATGGCGCCGACGCCGGCCTTGCGCGCGACATCCGCGATGGTCGGGCGGCCGCCGCCCCGGCGCGAGCGCGGCTTGGTCAAGGACGCACTCCTGGCGACGGGCTTGTGCAGCCAAGCGCCTTTGGAATCATATTCGGGGTCTTTGCCACCGTCGTCATGCCAAACCGGCCTGTTGCCGCACCCATTCGCCTTCCGGCGTCGCGCAGCCTTGGGTTGTTGTCAAGCCGCGCAGCTCCCGGACCATTGGGCACGGTGAGCTCAGGCCATCACGGCTGTGCTGCGCCGTGCCTTCCAGAACAGCAGCCCGATCGCCACCAGGTTCAGCAAATTCCAGGCGATGCCGTTGAGGAACGCAGCGGCGTAGGAACCGGTCAAATCGTAGATCCAGCCCGACATCCAGCCGCCGATCGCCATGCCGAAGATGGTCGCCATCATGACGATACCGATACGCTGGCCGGCCTCCCTGGCCGGCATGTAATCGCGCACGATGATCGCGTAGCAAGGCACGATGCCGCCCTGCGACAGGCCGAACACCAGCGACACCACATAGAGCGAGGCAAGCCCGTCGAACGGGATATAGAACAGCAGCGACAGGCACTGCAGCACCGAGCCGATCATCAATGTCCACACGGCGCCGATCCGGTCGGCGAGGAAGCCGGACGCCAGCCGGCTGACGACGCCGCCCGCCATCATGATCGACAGCATGTCGGCCCCATGTGCGACGCCGTAGCCAAGGTCCATGCAATAGGCGACGATATGCACCTGCGGCATCGACATCGCCACGCAGCAGCCGAGCCCGGCGAGGACCAGCAGCACCTGCAAGGCCGCCGGCGACAGCGAGATCGGCTGCACGGTCCGGCTTCCGGACGAACCGGCGGCCGGCGCCGGGGCACCGCGCCGCAGCATCAGCACCAGCGGCACCATTG
>NZ_RZTT01000593.1 GCF_003996995.1 Mesorhizobium sp. M7A.T.Ca.US.000.02.2.1
GACTGTCTATGGTCCAGCCGATAAAGCCGCTGAAACACTTTTTCATGTTCGTCGGCGGGAATGCCGGGACCGTTGTCGGCGACGCCGGCAACGACGCGTTCGTCCTGGCGCGCCACCGACAGCTTTATCGTCGTGCCCGATGGACAATGGCGCAGCGCGTTC
Source organism: Mesorhizobium sp. M7A.T.Ca.US.000.02.2.1 (assembly GCF_003996995.1). Lineage (GTDB taxonomy): Bacteria > Pseudomonadota > Alphaproteobacteria > Rhizobiales > Rhizobiaceae > Mesorhizobium. The sequence continues at coordinate 163 of NZ_RZTT01000593.1, forward strand.
TCGACCAGATTGGCGAACATCTGCGTCAACAGCTCGCGATCGCCATGGATCCGGTCCGTCGTTTCCTGTGGTTGCGCCAACGACAGCGACTTTCCGTCGTCCTCGGCAACATCGGCATAGATCTCGGCGATGGTTTGCAGCACCTCGCCCAGATCGACATCGGTGAACCGCGCCCGGCGGGCGCCGGCCTCGATCTGCGCGATGCGCAGCAGGGCATCGAAGGTCTCGTTGATCTGCAGGCTCTCGGCATGCGCGTCGGCCAGTTCGCGGGCGACCTTTTGACCTGACAGGTTCTTTTCGGACGCGGTGTCGAGGATCATCTGCAGCCGGTTGAGCGGCGTCTTCAGGTCGTGGGCGATGTTGGCGCTGACCTGTTTCATGCCTTCGACCAGTGCCGACAGGCGGTCGAGCGCGGCATTGACCTGGCTGGAGACGATGTCGATGTCGTCGCCCTTGCCGGTCAGCGGAATGCGGGTGTCCAGCCGTCCGTGCGAGACATCCACCATGGTGGCGGCGATGCCGTCGAGACGGCGCTGGACCCGCGAGGCCAGCAGGGCGCCGCCGGCGACCGCCAGCCCGGTGATGATCAGGGTTCCCCAGCCAAAGCTCATCAGCACGATCCTCTCCAGCTCCTCCGTCTCGGAAAGGCTAAAGGCGACGGTCAGGGTGTTGCCGCCGACCGGGCCGGAATAGGCGCGGTACTCGGCGCCGGGCGGCACGCCGGGCATTTCGGTGTCGAACATCGAGAAGCCGTCGGGAAGCCCTGCCGCGGTGAAGTTGCCGGCCAGGCGATTGCCCGTCGCGTCGGTCAGCGAAAACAGCTGCTCCTTCCTAGGGCTGCGCAGGGAGTGGCTGCCGACGGTCTCGACGAGCTCCTTGAGATCGTTCTCGGCATAGGTCGCGGCGACGACCGCGTAGGTCTCCTCGATGGTGTCGTCGAGCCGCTCGGCAAGATCGGCGCTCATCATCTGGTAGACGATGGCGCCAGACAGGACGAAGGCGAGCACGAACAGGAAGGCGAAGGTCAGGGCCAGCCGGAACGGCGTGCTGCGCAGCAGGCGGGACCATGTTCCGGTCATGACGGCGCGTGCAGGCTGTAGCCGGTGTTGCGGACGGTGTGGATGAGCTGGGTTTCGAAGGGCTTGTCGACCTTGGCCCGCAGCCGGCTGATATGGGTCTCGACGACGCTGGTCCTGGGATCGAAATGAAAATCCCAGACGCGCTCCAGAAGCATGGTGCGGGTGATGACGCGGCCTTCGCCGCGCATCAGCACTTCCAGCAGGCTGAATTCCCGCGGCTGCAGGTCGATCGGCTGGCCCTGCCTCGTGACCCGCCGCATGATCAGGTCCATTTCGAGGTCGGCGACCCGCAGGACGGTTTTCTGCTCCTGCGCCGCCGGCCGCCGGCCAAGCGCGTTGATGCGGGCGAGGAGCTCGGAAAAGGCGAAGGGCTTGACCAGATAGTCGTCGCCGCCGGCCTCCAGCCCCTCGACGCGATCGTCGATGCCGCCGACGGAGGTGAGAAAGATCGCGGGCGTCCGTACGCCCGCGGCGCGCACCGCCTTGATCATCGACAGGCCGTCGAGGCCGGGGATCATCCGGTCGGCGACGATCACGTCGTAATTGCCCCGGGTCGCCGCGAACAGCGCGTCATGTCCATTGCGCAGGAGGTCGCAGATATGGCCGGCCTCGGTCAGTCCCCTGACGATATAGTCGGCCGTCCTGTGGTCGTCCTCGACGAGAAGCAGTCGCATGAAAGGTCCGGTCCGTTGCCGAGGTGGAGAGGCTATCACCGGCATGGGCTTGTTCCTAGGATGTCACGAAGGCGCAGGTATGGTGGCGCTAGAACGTTCAAGATTGGCCGAAGCGGTGGGGTTTTCGGCAATTGTCAACGCTAGCGCATCCGCCCTGCACCTAGTCCAGGTCCAGCAACAGTTCGTCCGCCTCGTCGGTTGCCTCCTTCAGGGTCATGTGCAGGACGAGGGCAATGATACAGCCAAGGAAGAGCAGGCTGGTGAAGATGGTGCCGAGACCCAGGCCGCCATGCCTGGCCGACCGCGACAGCAGGTGGCCGAACGAAGCGCCAAGCGGTCGCGTCAGGATATAGGCGAGCCAGAAGGCCAGGATGCCGTCGAGACTGAGCAGCCAGTAGGCGAGCGCTATCAGCGCGATGACGCCGCCGAACAGCAGCCCCGATGTGAGGTAGTCCATGTCGAAGCTTTCGGCGACGAGGTCGCCGGCGGCGGTGCCGAGCGAGAAGGTCAACAGGATCGCCAGCCAGTAGAAGATCTCGCGCCTGGTGGTGAAGATGGTGTGGATCGACAGCGTCCTTTCGCTGGCGTACCAGACCGCGAATGTCGCGGCGAGCGCGACCGAGAAGGCGATGGTTGCCGTCTGCAGGCGCACGCCGAAACTGTCGACGAGGCTGTCCGTCACCAGCGTGCCGACGATGCTGATCAGCACCACCGCCGGCCAATAAGCCCACGGCACATAGCATTTCCGCGTAAACTGCAGGACAAGGGCCGCGATCAGGATGCCGGTCATGATCAGCGAGGTGGCGGTCAGCCCGAGCCCGATTGTGTCGGCAAGATAATCCGCCGCGGCCTCGCCCGTGGTGACCGCCATCAGCT
>NZ_RZTT01000594.1 GCF_003996995.1 Mesorhizobium sp. M7A.T.Ca.US.000.02.2.1
TTCGGCACCATCAGTTCGGCGGCGCCCGCCTGTTTGCCGAATTTGCGCAGCTCGTCGGGATTGGCATCGTCGGCGGTGGCGACCAGCACGATGCGCTCGCCGCGTCTCTTGTCCGGCACCGCCACAGCCGCGTGGCGCTCCTCCGGCCACAGCGACTGCACCAGCATCTCGACCGCACCCAGCGACACCATCTCGCCGGCGATCTTGGCGAAGCGCTTGGCGCGGCCGCGAATGGTGATGAAGCCCTCGCGGTCGACGGCGACGATGTCACCGGTATCGTGCCAGCCGGTCAGCGGCTGCAACTCACCGGGGCGGTCCGACGTCATGTAGCCCATCATCAGGTTCGGCCCGTCGAGCCACAATTGGCCGGCGTCGGAGATGCCCTCAACCGGCTCCAGCTTCATGCGCACGGCAGGCAGCAGCCGGCCGACCGTGCCGTCGCGGCCATGGATTGCCGTGTTGACGGCAACCACCGGTGCCGCCTCGGTCAGCCCGAAACCTTCGATGATCTCGGCCTGGAAGCGCTCGCGATAGACGCGGCGGGTTTCCGGCTTCACCGCCTCGGCGCCGGCGACGACGAAGCGCAGGCTGGAAAAATCGCCGTCCTTGGCGGTGCGCGCATAGTTGGCGAGGAACGTGTCGGTGCCGAACATAATGGTCGGCTTCACCTTGCGCGCCACCTCGGGGATGATCTTGTAGTGCAGCGGCGAGGGGTAGAGGAACAGCTTTACCCCGGTGACCAGCGGCAGGATGGTGCCGCCCGTCAGGCCGAAGGAGTGGAACACCGGCAGCACGTTGAGCAGGATGTCGGCCGGCGAGATGGTGATCCGCGCCTCGGCCTGCATGGCGTTGGCGTACAGGTTCTTGTGCGACAGCACGACCGCCTTCGGCGTGCCTTCCGAGCCCGAGGTAAACAGAATCACGGCCGGCTTGGCCGCATCCTGCCGCTGCAGCGGCCAGCGCCACAGCAGAGCGGCGGCAAGCTTGTCCAGCGCGGTAACGCTCTCCCGCACATCCTCCAGCCACAGCAGCCTGGCACCACCCTTTTCGACCGCCGCGACGATATCGGCCAGATCGGCCTTCTCGACGAAGGCGCGGGAGGAAATCACGGTCCTTATCACCGCCGTGCGCACGGCAGCGGTGACGCTCGCCGGTCCGGCCGTATAGTTGATCATCGCCGCCACCCGGCCGGACGACAGAAGCCCAGTGAGCGACAGCACGACCCCATTGGCATTGGGCAGCATCACGCCGACCGCCTCGCCCGGAGCCGTCACCGCCTCAAAGCGCCTGCCCAGGACGCGGGCGCCGATGAACAGCTTGCGGTAGGTCAGCGCCCCGGAGATCACGTCCTCGATGATGGTATGCGAAGCGCCGACGCGGTCGGCGGCATCGCGCATGGCCAGGAACAGGCCACGATCGAGGTTGGTGCCGAAGAGCCGCGCCTCGGCGACACGGTCGAACAGCGCATTGGTGTTCGAGGCCTGCTCGAGATTGCGCGCCACCAGTTCGGCGATGGTCATCGGCTCCAGCACGCTGATCGACAGCTGCGGAAACCAGTGTCGTGGTGCCTTGTCCGCGGGTGTCAGCGACACCGGCAGGCTGCGCGCGCCGCCGACGAAGATCGGCACGATCTTGGCATCGGCCTGCATGGCGATGCGGGTGACTGCACGAAACAGCCGAAACGTCTTGACATCAGGCTCGACCGCATCCGGCAGATAGACAGCGAGCCGGCCCTTGCCCTTCAGCACCCGCACCAACCGGCGGCTGACGAAGACATGTTCGGCGTTGAAGGCGATGGTACGGCCAAGCTCTCGCCAAGGTTCGAGCCACGGCGAGCGCGCCGAGACCTCATCGAGAATATGCAGCGTGTCTTCCGGCAGCAGCGACAGCATCAGCGCCGGCTCGAAGCGCGATTGATGCGAGATGACGTAGATGACTGGAGCCTGTGCCTTGCGGGCGATCCTGATGCGGCTATCCCCGATCCGGTAGGCGAGCTTGAACGGCACATAGAGCAGCGCCTGGGTGAAGCGCAGGCCGAGGCGGAATTTTTCCGCCACGCCGATCAGCAGCCAGGCCAGAACAAGACCCGCAAGCAGCGCCAGTGTCAGGATCATGCCGCGTCTCTCCCAACGTTTTTAGCATCTCGGCTCTTTGCGGCCGTGTCGGCCAGAACCTAGACGATGTGGGAGCAAGGTCAATGCGGAGCTTTTGCTTCCCTTGGTGCGGGAAGCTGCTTGTCATGCCGCCTGCAGCCGTCCACTGATGAAACGAAATTCCTGCGTCTTGCCGCCATAGCCGTAAGCGGCTGCCGGCACTTCATGTACGAAGGCGTAGCTCTCCTCGTGCACGCCGCCCAGCAGACGGCCGAAGGCCGCGAAAATCGCCTTCAGATAGGCCTCCAGCTCAAGCTTGGTGTTGGTGCCGTCGACCACCTTGATATCAAGCCAGAACGTGCTGGTGCCGTGCTCGGCCAGCGACTTGCCGCCGGCGAACCAGTGCTGCGGATCGACATAGGACACGGCAACTGCCGTGATCGTCGGGTCCTTGCGCAGCTGCGTCGCGGTGATTTCAGTGATCTCCTTTGCGATGCTGGCTGAAAGAGCCGCGTCGGGCTTGCCGGTGACGCTGATGTTGATGATGGGCATTTTTCTTCTCCTTGGCTTGAGCGGCGTCCGATTGCCGTTGAAACAGCCATGCCACCATCTTTAGATCAAAAAAATCAAATTGTTTTTAATTGAAGATTCGATAACATCGAAGTATGGAAACGCTCGATCCCGATCTGCTCCGAAC
>NZ_RZTT01000595.1 GCF_003996995.1 Mesorhizobium sp. M7A.T.Ca.US.000.02.2.1
GACTTGCCCGTGGGCAGACCATGCGGGCGGCCATCACCGCCGCCAACGCGGCTTCGGCCTTGCTGGTTTCGACGCCAGAGGCCGAGCGCGACGGCATCTGACCGGCTGGTTTCCGTCTTGCCAGACCGCCGCGGCCGCCGCCTATCCTTGCGGCCTCGCGCGAATTCCGCTAAGGCGCGCCTTTGTCGCCGGGGAACACGGACTTGGACGATCAACGCGCCGACGTCGCCATCATCATGGGCAGCCAGTCCGACTGGGCGACGATGCGCCATGCGGCCGAAACGCTGGAAGCACTCGGCATCCCGCACAAGCGGCTGATCATCTCCGCGCATCGCACCCCAGACCGGCTCTATGATTTCGCCAAGGGCGCCAAGGCGGCCGGTTATCAGGTGATCATCGCCGGCGCCGGCGGTGCGGCGCACCTGCCCGGCATGACGGCGGCGATGACGCCGCTGCCGGTGTTCGGTGTGCCGGTGGAATCGAAAGCGCTTTCCGGGCAGGATTCGCTGCTGTCCATTGTCCAGATGCCGGCCGGCATTCCCGTGGGCACGCTGGCCATCGGCAAGGCCGGCGCTGCCAACGCAGCCCTTCTAGCCGCCGCCGTGCTGGCACTGAACGATAACGAGCTTGCCGTCCGCCTGGATGCCTGGCGCGCCGCGCAGACCGCCAAGGTCGCGGCAGAACCGACGGATACGCCGTGAGCCTGCCCGCCGGATCGACCATCGGCATCATTGGCGGCGGCCAGCTCGGCCGCATGCTGGCTGTTGCTGCCGCCCGCCTCGGCTACCGCACCGTGGTGCTGGAGCCGCAAGCGGATTGCCCCGCGGCACAGGTCGCCAACCGGCAGATAACAGCCGCCTATGACGACCCGGCCGCCCTTGCCGAACTGGCAGTCTCGAGTTCCGTCGTCACCTACGAGTTCGAGAACGTGCCGGTTGCAGCCGCCAGTGCGCTGGCCGCCAAGGTTCCGGTCTATCCGCCGGCGCGTGCGCTGGAAGTGGCGCAGGACCGGGTGGACGAAAAAACATTCCTCAACGGCATCGGCATTGCCACCGCCGATTTCCACGCCGTCGACAATGATGACCAGCTGATCGCGGCGCTGAAAGCATTCGACGGCAGCGGTGTCCTGAAGACCCGGCGCATGGGCTATGACGGCAAAGGCCAGCGCGTCTTCCGCAACATGGAAGCCGGCGGCTTCGCCGGCACATGCGAGGCGATGGGCAATGTGCCTCTGATCCTGGAGGCCTTCGTGCCGTTCGAGCGCGAGATATCGGTGATCGCGGCGCGTGGGCTGGACGGTGCGGTTGTCGCCTACGATCCAGCCGAGAATATCCATCGCAACGGCATTCTCCACACATCGACCTTGCCGGCCGCCATTATGCCGGAGACGGCGGAAGCGGCCCGAACGGCCGCATCGAAGATCCTGTCGGCGCTGAACTATGTCGGCGTCATCGGCGTCGAGTTCTTCGTGCTGGCGGACGGCTCGCTGCTGGCCAACGAGATCGCGCCGCGCGTGCACAATTCCGGCCATTGGACGGAAGCCGCCTGTATCGTTTCACAGTTCGAGCAGCATATCCGCGCCATCGCCGGCCTGCCGCTCGGCGGCCCGGACCGCCATTCCGACTGTGTGATGGAAAACCTGATCGGCGACGATGTGCTGCGCGTCCCGGAGCTTCTCGCCGAGCCCGATCTGATGCTGCATCTCTACGGCAAGGCCGAAGCGCGGCTCGGCCGCAAGATGGGACATTTCACTCGGATCAGCCGTCGCGCCTCATAGGGTTGCCTACTGCAAATCGTCGCTCTCGTCCTCGCCTGGATTGGCGCAACTCACATCGCCTTCCTCGCAATTGGCCGCGGCAGCGAGCTGCTTGATGCGATCATTGGTCAGTCTGGTGAGGCATTGCGATACTGCCATCGGATGGATCGAGCCGCCTTGACTGGCGGCGGTGGAATGCGCGCATTCGGCATCGCGAAAACTGATCCAGGCGCGCTGCGCCACATGCAGCAATCTCTTGCCGCCGGCGTCATCCGAGCTGGTGAGGTCCTGATAGGCCTTGTTGAGCTTGGCGTCGGCCGCCTGATAGTCTTCGCCGGCACAGATGTTCATCATCTGCTGGCTATCGTCGCTGCGGTCGCATTCCTGCGCGCGAGCAACCGAAGCTGCCGCCAGCAGGACAAGGCAGGCGGACAGGAACATTCGGCGCATGGTTCTCTCCAAATCACTTCACGGCGACCGCATCATCCCACCCGGCCCCAGGGCCGCGCAATGCCGCAAGGCCGACATGGCGGATAATTGATGACAGGGACGATTCACAGCCGCTATGGAGCACGCTTGCGGTTGACAGGGACAAGGCTCCTCGTTTATGAGCCTCCCACAGTTCAAAGGCGCGTCTTCTGGCGCGCCTTAAAATTTCGACCCGGACCGGGTCCACACCGACAGGCAAGACCATGAAGATCAAGAATTCGCTCAAGGCGCTGAAGGCGCGTCACCGCGACAACCAGTTGGTTCGCCGCAAGGGCCGCGTCTACATCATCAACAAGACCGCCCCGCGCTACAAGGCACGCCAGGGCTGAGTTTTCGGGCAGGAGGCTGTTGCCTCCCCCCATTTGATGCTTGTTGCCGCCTGCCGGCATTTTCACGCCAAATTCAGTTTGACGTTCCGTCGCCCGGGACTAGAGTCCGGCGATGCGGATTCTTTTTGCATTTTTGACATCTCTGCTTGTTTCCGGCGTCATTTATGGCCCGGCATGGGCGGATGATGCTGTCGCGCCGCCGGCCACTCAGGA
>NZ_RZTT01000596.1 GCF_003996995.1 Mesorhizobium sp. M7A.T.Ca.US.000.02.2.1
GTTACATATACAAGCATATACAAACCATTTCGACTACGGTACGGATGACGAAATCCGCTGCAAAGGAGCCCACCCGTGTCGAAAGCCTCGGATATGGTCCGCACCGAAGTCAACCGTTTGTCGCCCTACAATTCCGGGCTCACCATTGACGAGGTTAAGGAGCGATACGCACCGGCCAGGATCGCCAAACTAGGCTCGAACGAAAATCCGCTCGGGCCCAGCCCGACGCTCGCCACGACGATGCATGCCGGCTCCGAGATGTTCCGCCTCTATCCCGACCCCGCCGGGCGCAAGCTGCGCCAGGCGATCGGCGACAAATATGCCGTCGCCGAGGGCCAGATCATCCTCGGCAACGGTTCCGAAGACCTTCTCTCCGTCATCAGCCGTGCCGTGTTGCGGCCGGGCGACGCGGTCGTCACGCTCTATCCGTCGTTCCCGCTGCATGAGGACTACGCAACGCTGATGGGGGCGACCGTCAAACGCGTTGTCGTCAACGACGATCTCACCATCAATGTCGATGCGCTGGTCGAGGCGGTGCGCGAACGGCCGCGCATGCTGCTGTTTTCGAACCCGATGAACCCGGTCGGCAGCTGGCTCTCCGGCGGCGATCTGTCGAGGGTTCTGGATGCGGTCGGCGACGAGACGCTGATCGTCATCGACGAAGCCTATGCCGAATATGCCAAGGGCGACGATTATGCATCGTCCCTGCCCTATCTCGAAAAGCTGGGCCGGCCCTGGATCGTGCTGCGGACCTTTTCCAAGGCGTTCGGTCTGGCCGGATTGCGGATCGGCTTCGGCATCGTCGGTGACCCGGAGCTGCGCGCGCTGCTCGATCGCGTCCGCACGCCTTTCAACGCCAACGCGATGGCCCAGGCGGCCGCACTCGCGGCACTGGCCGACGACGAACACCTTGCCAGGGTCGTCGCGCTGGCCAGTGCAGAGAGAAAACGCGTCGAGACTTTCCTGGCGAGCAAGGGCCTCGATGTCGCTGCCTCCAGGGGCAACTTCCTGTTCTTCAACTGCCGGCAAGATGCTTCCGCCTTCGTCGAAGGCCTGCTGCGTCACGGCGTCATCGTCAAGCCGTGGAAGCAGCAGGGTTTTGACACCTATGTGCGAGTCAGCATCGGCTCGACAGCGGAGAACGACCATTTCATGGCCGTTCTGTCGGAGCTGTTGTGAATACACGCTTTGGTCGGGATTCGGACGGGCAAGTTGACCCGCGCCTTGCGGCTGCGATGTGCCAGTTCGGACACGATGACACTCTGCGGTGCAGTTCGTTGAACGAAGGCAATAGATTTTTTGGGCTTCAAGCCGACAGCAGGCCTTAACTTTCGCGGTGTGGGTTTTTACATCTCGGGGGTCTGCAAACGATCGACGCTGAGGAGGCTCCCTTGCAGCAACCAGATGACATCGCCGCCCGCCGATTGGGCATTCTCATCGAGCAATATGTGGAAGCGCGCAAAAAGCGCTACGACTATGTGTCGACCGAGCAGGCCTATCGGGCCATCCGGCAGGTCCTCAAACCCGCCATTCCCGATCGCGAACTCGACGACATGGTCGCCTCGCTTGCCGTGAAGAACGGCCTGGCGGTCGTTTTCGACCGCCAAACCAAATCGTCTGCCGATCATGTTCCTCGGGGCACAAGGCCCTAGATCAACGCAGGTCTGCAGGCGTCGAGCGCCACATCGATACGGGGCCAAACGGCCCCGTATAAGATGTGCATCGCCGGAGGAACGAGCGATATACCCGCGCCGTAGGCCTGTGTGCCGCGAGCCGACGGGCGTGGCGGCTTCAGGCGGCAGTGCTGACCTTGCCCGGCTCAAGGATCGACTTGACCTTGTCGGCGACGGCGCGTCCCAGATCGGCGTTGTTTCCGGCAGTAAAATGGATGCCGTCAACACCATCCGTGGTGAGGTAATCGCCGGCATTGAGGAAATCGATCTTCATGAAATCCGCCATCGCCTTGTACTGCCTGGCCAGATCCCTGGATTTTTCGTGCCCGCCACCAAACATGCCCTCGAACCACGGATCGGGCATCGGGGTCAGCGGCGGCGGCGCAATGACCAGCGCCTTGGGAGCCGGATAAGGGGTGCCGATGCCGCCGGCACTGGTCAGGATCTGCCCGACCAGTTTCGCCATTCCATTGGCGATCTCATAAGGCGTCCGGCGGAAATAAGACTTGGTGTCGTTGGTGCCGAGCATGACGATGACCAGGTCGAGCGGCAGATGGCTGGCGATGGCCGAGGGCAGATAGTTCGCCCCGTTCAGGCGCGGATCGTTGGGGTCGTCGAGACAGGTCGTGCGCGCGCTCAGGCCTTCTTCGATGATGTGGTAGCCCGCCCCCAGCGCCGCCGCCATCACACCGGTCCAGCGCTGATCATAAGGGTAGCGGTAGGTCGGCGACCCTTCCTTGACCGGAACCCAGCCCCAGGTCAGCGAGTCGCCGTAGCACATGATGTTTTTTGGCGGTGACATCCATGTTTCTCCATCTGTTTGCAATTGTCTGAACGCCGGCGCACTTGCTCTTCGCCGTTTCAAATCAGGGGTTTCGCACGCGCACTCCGTAGAAGATCGCCGCGCCGAGGATGATGACGCCCTGCGCGATGAGCTTGCCGGGCTCGTCGATGCCGAGCACCGTCATCACCACGAACAGCAGCGCAAAACACAGCGCCCCGAAGAAAGGCCCCCAGACGCCGCCGTCGCCACGACCGAAGACGACGCCGCCGAGGATCGTTGCCGCGACCGCCAGGATCGGCAGGTCGAGGCCGATACGGACG
>NZ_RZTT01000597.1 GCF_003996995.1 Mesorhizobium sp. M7A.T.Ca.US.000.02.2.1
GCCCGACGGTGACCCGCGAACTGGTCAAGGCAGCCGACATCTGGCAGAACGGCCTCGGCCGCGATCTCGCCCAGCAGGTCGGCGAAACGCTGGCCGCAGCCGCCAAGGCAAAGGCGCAGGCTGCACCTGCCGCGCCCGCCGCCGGAGCCGCCGCTCCGGCCGATGGCGCAGCGCCCGCCGATGGGGCGGCCCCTGCGGACAACAACTGACCCCGCATTTTCAAATGGCCTTGCGGCCTCCCGCGAAAGCCCGGCCTGTCCGGGCTTTTCTTTTGACGGTTTGCGGCCTACCTGTCTGACACATTTCTGAAGCCTGGGAGCCGCGTCATGGCTGGTTACGACTACGATCTTTTCGTCATCGGCGGCGGTTCGGGCGGGGTAAGGGCGGCGCGTGTCGCCGCGGCTCTCGGCAAGCGAGTCGGCATCGCCGAGGAATATCGCTATGGCGGCACCTGCGTCATCCGCGGCTGCGTGCCGAAGAAGCTCTATGTCTATGCCTCGCAATTTCCCGAGCATTTCGCCGACGCGGCCGGCTATGGCTGGACGGTGCCGGAAGCCAGTTTCGACTGGCAGACGCTGGTCGCCAACAAGGATCGTGAGATCAGCCGGCTGGAGGCCATCTACGTCAGGAACGTCGAGGGCGCCGGCGGCGAGACCTTCCACTCGCGCGCCATGATCGTCGATCCGCATGTCGTGCATCTTCTGGGCGAGGATCGCACCGTCACGGCAGACCAGATCCTGATCGCCACCGGCGGCCGCCCGGCGGCGCATCCGGCGCTGCCCGGTCATGAACATTGCATCTTTTCCAACGAGGCTTTCGACCTCAAGGAATTGCCCAAGGCGATCATGATCGAGGGCGGCGGTTATATCGCCGTCGAGTTCGCCAACATCTTTCACGGTCTCGGCGTCGACACCACGCTGGTCTATCGCGGCAAGGAGATCCTCAGCCGGTTCGACATGGACCTGCGGCGCATGCTGCACGAGACGATGGAAAAGAAGGGGATAAGGATCCTCTGCCATTCCGTGTCCGAATGGATCCGCAAGCGGCCGGACGGCCGGCTCGACGCGCTCGTCAGCGGCGGCGAGGTGCTGACCGTCGACCAGGTGATGCTGGCTATCGGCCGCATTCCCAACACCGAGAATATGGGCCTGGAAGGCATCAGACTGGAGATGACCAAGACTGGCGCCATCGCCGTCGACCAATATTCCCGCACCAACATCGACAACGTCTGGGCGATCGGCGACGTCACCAACCGCGTGCAGCTGACGCCGGTGGCGATCCATGAGGCGATGTGCTTCATCGAAACCGCCTTCAAGGGAAATCCGACCGCGCCCGATCACGAGACGATCGCGACCGCTGTCTTTTCACAGCCGGAGATCGGCACAGTCGGATTGTCGGAGGACGACGCCGTCAAGCGCTTCCCCGACATCGAGATCTACCGCGCGACATTTCGGCCGATGCGGCACACCCTGTCCGGGCGCGACGAGAAGATGCTGATAAAGCTGGTGGTCGATGGCGCGTCGAGAAAAGTGCTTGGCGCCCACATATTGGGGCCGGATGCAGGCGAGATGGCGCAGCTGCTCGGCATCCCGTTGAAGGCCGGCCTGACCAAGGACGATTTCGACCGTACGATGGCCGTGCATCCGACAGCGGCGGAAGAACTGGTCACCATGTACAAGCCGACCTATCGCGTGAAGGACGGCGTGCGCGTCGATTGACGGCAAATCCGGGTTGAGGAACTCCGCCGCGGCAAGGTCATGCCACGGCGGAGATAGTCGCTACAGCAGCGTGCCGCGCAGGATCACAAGCGCCACCGAAAAATAGATCACCAGCCCGGTGACATCGACCAACGTGGCGACGAACGGCGCCGATGCGCTGGCAGGGTCGAAGCCGATACGTTTCAAGGCGAACGGCAGCATCGACCCCGACAGCGAACCGAAGGTGACGATGCCGACCAGTGCAGCACCCACCGTGGTGGCAATCAGCGGCCAGTGCGGGCCATAATCGTAGAAGCCCATATATTGCCACAGCGCAATGCGGCAGACGCCGACCACGCCGAGCATGGCGCCCAGCACCAAGCCGGTGGGCAGCTCACGCAGCGCCACCCGCCACCAGTCGCCAAGACCGATCTCGCGCAGCGCCAGCGCGCGGATGACCAGCGAGGTCGCCTGCGAGCCGGAATTGCCGCCGGAGCTCATGATCAGCGGGATGAACAGCGTCAGTACGATCGCCTTCTCCAGCTCGCCCTCATAGCTCTGCATGGCGTTGGCCGTCAGCATCTCCGAGATGAACAGCGCGCACAGCCAGCCGCCGCGTTTCCTGATCATGGCGAGGAAGCTCATCTTCATGTACGGCTCGTCCAGCGCCTCCATGCCGCCGAAACGGTGCGCGTCCTCGGTCGTCTCCGCGACCATCGTGTCGATGATGTCGTCGATGGTGACGATGCCGAGGATCTTGCCATGGTCGACGACCGGAACGGCGAGCAGATCGTATTTGGAAATCGTCTGCGCCAGGGTTTCGCGATCGGTCAGCGGGCCGACCGTCACCGGAAGGTGATCCGGCGCCACCGTCATGATCGGATCGTCAGGCTCACCGGTGATCAGCCGGCGCAGGCCCGTCGAGCGCACGAGCAGGTGCGTCTGCGGATCGACGATATAGATCGCGTAGACGGTTTCGCGCGTCCGCTCCACCTTGCGGATGTAGTCGAGCGTTTGCCCGACGGTCCAGTCCGAGGGCACGCTGACGAACTCCGTCGTCATGATCGATGCGGCAC
>NZ_RZTT01000598.1 GCF_003996995.1 Mesorhizobium sp. M7A.T.Ca.US.000.02.2.1
CCAATGTGCCGTTCTTCACCATTTCCGGTTCTGACTTCGTCGAGATGTTCGTCGGCGTCGGCGCAAGCCGCGTCCGCGACATGTTCGACCAGGCCAAGAAGAACGCGCCCTGCATCATCTTCATCGACGAAATCGACGCTGTCGGCCGTCATCGCGGCGCCGGCCTCGGCGGCGGCAATGACGAACGCGAGCAGACGCTGAACCAGCTGCTGGTCGAGATGGACGGTTTCGAGTCCAACGAAAGCATCATCCTGATCGCTGCCACCAACCGGCCCGACGTGCTCGACCCGGCACTCCTGAGGCCAGGCCGCTTCGACCGCCAGGTCGTGGTGCCGAACCCTGACATCGTCGGCCGCGAGAAGATCCTCAAGGTGCATGTGCGCAACGTGCCGCTGGCGCCCAATGTCGACCTCAAGGTGATCGCGCGCGGTACGCCGGGCTTTTCCGGCGCCGACCTGATGAACCTCGTCAACGAATCCGCCCTGATGGCGGCACGGCGCAACAAGCGCCTCGTCACCATGGCCGAATTCGAGGACGCCAAGGACAAGATCATGATGGGCGCCGAGCGCCGCTCGTCGGCCATGACCCAGGCCGAGAAGGAACTGACCGCCTACCATGAGGCCGGCCACGCCATTCTCGCGCTCAACGTGCCATCGGCCGATCCGCTGCACAAGGCCACGATCATCCCACGCGGTCGCGCGCTCGGCATGGTCATGCAGTTGCCCGAAGGCGACCGCTATTCGATGAGTTACAAATACATGATCTCGCGTCTCGCCATCATGATGGGCGGCCGCGTCGCCGAGGAGTTCAAGTTCGGCAAGGAGAACATCACCTCCGGAGCCTCTTCGGATATCGAGCAGGCGACCAAGCTGGCCCGCGCCATGGTCACGCGCTGGGGCTTTTCCGACAAGCTCGGCCATGTCGCCTATGGCGACAACCAGGAAGAAGTGTTCCTCGGCCATTCGGTGGCGCGCACGCAGAACGTCTCGGAAGAAACGGCGCAGATCATCGACGCCGAAGTGCGCCGCCTGATCGACGAGGCCTATTCGTCGGCGAAGTCCATCCTGACCAAGAAGAAGAAGGAATGGATCGCGCTGGCACAGGGCCTGCTGGAATACGAGACGCTGTCCGGCGAGGAGATCAAGCAGTTGATCGCCGGCCACAAGCCCGCGCGCGACCTCGGCGATGATACGCCGCCGAGCCGTGGCTCGGCCGTGCCGAAGTCCGGCGGCCGGCGAAAGAAGGGTCCTGAGCCCGAAGGCGGCATGGAACCGCAGCCATCGAGCTGAGCTTGACCACTGATTTCATCGAACGCCGCGGCTTGCTCCGCGGCGTTTTTTGTTTTTGGCGTTGGGGAGGAGTTGTCCGCGACCTCGCATCTGCGACGGTGACGATTGGCGAAAGCCAAGGTGATAGCTAATCTCCCCGCAAGGGGGGAGATTGGCAACGTCGCCGCTGGCGTGCCCTCGAAGGCAACAAAAAGGCCCGCGAACCCTGCGGTTCGCAGGCCTTCTCTTCTTCAGATGTCTTGTCGCTCAGCTCTTCAGCTTGGCATTGCACAGGCTGTAATAACCGCCGCCCTTCTGGATCCAGCGAAGGCCGTTCAACGTGCCCGCGTCCTTGTTGCCATGGTAGCCCTGCAGACAGGTCTTCATGCGCGCCTTCGCGGGCTTTTCGGTCTTGAACTCGGCGGCCAGCGTGGTCGGGAATGTCACGCCCGCGGGCACTACAGTGGGGGCGACCGCCGCGCTGGTTTCCTTTTTCGTCTGCGGCTCGGTTTTGACCGTATCCTCGCTGACACTGTCCGCTGCTGGTGTCGCGCACTTCTCCTTGCGAAAAGCCGTCCAGTCCATGCCGTTCAGAGTGCCGCCTTCCTTGGCTGTTCGATAGGTCTCGCCGCATTCCTTCATCGTCAGTGCGCTTGCGGGGGCGACGCTCCAAACGATAAATGCGGTCGCAGCCAATACCGCCAATCTCAAACTGTGCATAAGACCCTCCTGGTTGATAATAAGTTTGACGCCTTTTTGTATATGGTTTGTTCTTTATATGTTCAACCAGAATCTTTACGGACTACCGATGAGCTTGGCGGTGGGCAGTGCAGGCGAATTGATGATGCCGGCAGCCCGGCGACATGCAGATGCGAGCAAGGCAGTGTGCGTCTTCGCGCAACAACAAAGGCCCGCGCATCTTGCGATGCGCGGGCCTTTGTTTGGAGACTATGGCTAAGCGATCAGCTCTTCAGCTTGGCGTTGCACAGGCTGTAGAAGCCGCCGCCCTTCTGGATCCACTTCAGGCCGCCGAGCGCGTTGGCGTCCTTGAGGACATAGTACTGGTCGAGGCAGGTGTGCATGCGGCCCTTTCCGGGGGTCTCGCTGGCATATTTCGCCGAGATCGCGGACGGGAACTTGACGCCCTTGGGCGCAGCCGTCGTCGGCTTCGCCGGCTCCTCGGTGTAGCTGGCCTCGTCGGCGGCCGGCACCGTGTCGTCATCCGATGCGCCGGCGCCGCATTCGGTCTTGCGGAAGTCGTTCCACTTCATGCCCTTCAGCGTGTTGGCCGTCTTGGCGGCCTGATACTTGGTGCTGCATTCGGCCATGCTCAGACCCTTGCCGTCGGCGGGGGCCGCGGCATCCTTGGTGGTTGCCGGCTTGGCGGCGGCAGCGGCGGGTGCACCGGCGGCGCCTTCGGGCTTGCGGGAGGCGTTCCACTTCATGCCGTTTAGCGTGCCGGCCGCCTTCGCCGCCTGGTATTTTGTGCTGGATTCCTTTCCC
>NZ_RZTT01000599.1 GCF_003996995.1 Mesorhizobium sp. M7A.T.Ca.US.000.02.2.1
GGTGGCGCGGTTCTCGATCGAATCCAGCGCCCAGTCATGTGCGTCGTAACGCTTGGTCGAGTCTGTGAAATAGATGCGCCCGTCGGGTGCGATGTCGCAGTCATTGGGGTCACGCAAACGCGCATCGTCGACGATCGAGGTCCACGAACGCGATGTCTCCGCCGACAGGCGTTTGACCTCCCGATCCGGCGAGACCGAATAGAGCCCCATGGCGCCGACGCAGCTGATCAGATTGCCCGATTTGTCGAAGGCGAGGCCGAGCGGGAAGCCGCCTATATGGGCAAACACTTCCGATTCGACATAGTCTGGCGCGAAGAAACGGACGATCTCGCCATGACGCGTGCCGCAATAGAGATTGTCGTCGCGGTCGAGGATGACGTCTTCTGGCCCCTCCAGCTCGCCAAGCCCGATATGGTCGGCGGCGGACAACCGGTTGTCGAGCTCGTAGGGTGTGCCCGAACCAGGTGCGGCCGACTGTGTCTCGCCCATCTTGAGATAGACCGGCGCGACATAAACCTCGTTCAGCACCTTGTGGCGGTTCTTCAGCCAGCGGATGTCGATGGTCACCGCGACCGCCAGCATGATGCCCAGCACCATCTGGTTGGTGCCGGTGCCATAGCCCAGCCGGATCAGCCCGTTGGTCATGGTCAGCACAATGATGGCGCCCATCAGCCCCTTGATCACCGAGCCGCGGCCGCCGCCAAGGCTGACGCCGCCGACCACCGCCGCCGTCAGCGCCATGATTTCCAGATTGAGGCCGGTGCCCGGCCCTGCCCCACTCAGCCGGCAAGCGATGAGGAAGCCGCCGATCGAGGCGCAGAAGCCGGAGAAGACGTAGGTCATGAACACGGTGCGGCGCACGCGGATGCCGGCATTGTGCGCCGAGCGCCTGGAGCCGCCGACCGCCAGCACGTGCCAGCCCGGCCGTGAACGGGTCAGCGCGATATGGGTGACGATGGCCAGGATGATCGCCAGCCACACCGAGACGGAGAGCCCCCAGAAGGTGCTGTCGCCGATGAAGTCGAGCACATCCGATGTCGCGGTCGAGAGCTGCACATCGGCGGCATAGGTGGTGACCAGGATGTCGAACAGCGCCCGTCCGAAGATGAAGGTGACCAGCGTGGTGAGGAAGGCGCGCAGGCGCAGATATCCAACGAGATAGCCATTGATGGCGCCGAAGATGAGGCCGGTGGCCAGCGACGCGGCCAGCGCCAGCCAGATCGACTGTTCGAGGATGAAGAAGACGTAAACCGCCGAAAAGCATGACAGCGCGAAGATCGAGCCGACCGACAGGTCGATGCCGCCGCCCAGCATCACCACCGTCATGCCGGTCACCACCATGGAGAACTCGCCAAGCTGGCGGGTCGATTCCTGCAGTGCGGTCAACTTGAAGAAGCCCGGAATGATCGAGCCGAAGGTTGCCAGCGTCGCCACCAGTGCCAGGAATGGAATGGCATTGTCGGTCCAGCGCTTGGTCAGGATCTCGCCGACGACATGGTCGGGCACGAGATTGTAGCGCCAGGACTGGAGGCGTTCGCGAAAGGACATCAGGTCACTGCTGCAAATCTGGGATTCAAGAGAAGAGGTGGTCGGGCAATCCGGCCACCTCTTCGATCGGTGTTGAGAAGAGTTCGCTTATTTCGCCGCCGCTTGTGCCTGCAGCGCCTTCAGGTCCCAGCAGCTGTCGGGCTTCAGGTCGGCCTTGGTCGTCGCCTTCTCCAGCGTGTAGATGTAGGTGTGCGAGGTGCCGGCCGGCTGGCCGCTCTGCAGCAGGAACTTGATGATGGCGTTCATGTCACCCGACTGGCGGGCAAGGTCGGTCATCACCACGGCGCCATAGGTGCCGTCCTGCAGCTTGTCGCAATCGGCCGCCTTCTCGCCACCGCCCGTGGTGACCAGGAACACCTTGCCGTCGAGCTTGGCGTCGCGGATCGCGGCGGCCGCGCCGGTGGCGTCACCATCCCAGAAATCGATGATCGAGCAGATGTCCGGGTTCTGCTGCAGCATCGTCGTCGTCACATTGCGCGAGGTCGTCGCATCCCAGTTTGAATCGGGCTTTGCCACCACCTTGAAGTCGGGATGCTTCTCCAGCACCTTCATGATGCCGGCATACTGGTAAAGGCTGGACGAGTTCGCCTGGTCACCCTGCACGAGGCCGATCTTCTTCGAAGAGTTTTCGCCACAGCCTTTGATCGCGGCTTCCGCCTCAAGCTGGCCAAGCCGGTCCCAGTCGCTGCCGATGAAGGCGTCGGCCGGGAAGTTGGCGGGATTGTCGACCAGGATGACATAGGTGCCGGCGGCCTGCGCCTTCTTCATCAGCTTGGAGTAGGAGTTGAGGTCCGGCGCATGGATGATCAGCACATCCGGCCTGGTGTCCGACGAGATGGCGTCGGTGATCGCCTGCGCGCCGGCGTCGACGACCCAGTTCGGATCGCGCGTCTCGAACACGCCGCCCCAGGCCTCAACCTCGGTCTTCAGATAGTGCGCCCAGCCCTGCGCCAGGTCGAAGCCCATTGCCAGCGGCACCAGCATGACGCGCTTGCCCTTGAGCGCCTGCGCGTACGCAGCCGGCCCCGGATCGTCGGCGGCGAAGGTTGGCGCCACGAAGGCGGTGAGGGCGAGTGCCGTCGCGGCAACCATCAATGTCCTGATGAATTTCATGTTAGATCCTCTCGTTTCGATTTTCATTGCCAGCCGACCGGGATGGATCGGACCGGGTACCCCGAGCAGATGGGCTAGCCCATCTGCCCTAAAT
>NZ_RZTT01000059.1 GCF_003996995.1 Mesorhizobium sp. M7A.T.Ca.US.000.02.2.1
TTCATGAAGGCGCTGTCGTTGTCGAAATCTACGCCGAGCAGGGGGAAGGGAAAGAACGAGCGGGCCTGCTTGATCGCCACAATCACATTGCCGCTGTCGCGTGTGCGGACCGGAACGCATTCAGTCCACCCCGTGGCAATATCGGTCAACACCATCGTCTGCACAAAGCTGCCGGACGAAGATGTGCCGGAATGCGCCACGAAATCGACCTCGACGTAACCGGGCGGCGGATCATTCCGGTCCCCGAAGGTGCGCACCGGCACCGATCGGCGAACGGCCGAACTCATTCCTGCTCGCCGGCGCTGGCCGCCGCGAGCCACAACACGTACCTCCGCCAAAAGCCGATCCATCGTCGCCGGGCTCATTGTCAGCAGCTTGCCGCGGATCGAGCTCTAGCCGGCCATGCCGTTCAAGCGCTGGCAGCAAGACAGGTATCAACGGCCGCAGCCGTTTGGAACACAGCCGCTCCGATGCCTCCCACAAACACCACGAGCGCTTCGCGAACATCGCCGCCGTAGCGAAGGCTGTGCCTCTTGTTGCCAGGTATCTTCGACGCGCGTTGACGGAGCACTCGGATCGCATGCTTGCGCAATGAGATCGAAGCGCAGGCCGACGAGCTGTTGCGGCACAGCCAGGATTATCAGCTCCTGCGACAAATCCCGGGCATTGGACCGATCAACGCATTGACCATCATTGCCGAAGCCGGCGATCTTCGCCGTTTCGCTCATCGTCGCCAGTTTCTAAAGTTCTGCAGGCTGGACCTCTCGACACAGCAGTCAGGCCAATATCGGGGCCAGACCCGCCTTTTCAATTCGGCAATGCTCGGCTGCGCCCTACCCTGTGGATCGCCGGACAAGTCGCGAATCCGCCAGCGGGAGAATGGCTTCCGTCATAAGTTCGAAGGCTACATTGCGAGCGATCGCGACAATCCCGATCTACGCCGCAAGGCAATGACCGCTATCACCGCCAAGATGGCCCGCGTCGTGCACGCTGTCGTCAAAGGTGGTTCCGACTTCCGGCCCTTCGTCGTTGAAGGGCGGGTGCCAGGTGGAAGAACCTCTGTCAGCTAGCCGTAAGGGCATCGCTTCGATGACCCTGTAGATAATCTCGGGTCTTCCGCCTGGATCAGAAGCTCGTATCGAGGAGGTGAGGGCCGCTTTCCTGCGGCATCACGAGAAGACGCCGGTAGCCGAACCGGCGACGCTCCTGCGCGATCGCCTTCATCCGCTCGCGAAGCTCGCGGTCGTCCGGCCTGCTGGTCTCGTAGCGAACCGTCATGCGGCAACAGCCGATGGCTTTACACGCCCGCCGTTCGCTCATTGCCCGCTGAAGCGACGGCGCGCTTCGCAGCTGAGACATGCTCAGAGGGGCCTATCTTTGTGTCGGCTCACCGCAAGACCAGAGTGTTCGCGAAGAAGGCGGTAAATCCGCGTCGATTATTCTCCGAATGAATAATTCCAATTAGAGCAAAATTTCGGGAAATCGTTCTGCAGAAAGCGTTGTAATGAATTCTGCGCCGTTCTTTGTCACCACGGCAACCTCCTCCAACTGGAATACTCCACCGCACATTTCGTATTTCGGCTCGACGTGGATGATCATCCCCTCATGAATCACCTCCTTCGAGGTAGCCGCGATCGAGGGTGGCTCCGTCAGGTTGCGTCCGGACCCATGGCCGATCCGGGACGCAGTTGCGCTCGGCAACCCCAACTCAGTTTGCTTGGCAAACGCTTCGAACGCGCCGTAGACATCGGCACCGGTCATGCCCGGCCTAATTGCAGACAAGGTCGCGGTTGTTATGTTTCGAACCTGAGTGTAAATGCTTTGCTCTTCGTCGGTGACGCGGCCGGCCTTCGCAATCCGATTGACGTCTGAAGTCGAAGCCAACATGCAGCAACCGATATCAACCCAAATGAAATCATCTTTTGCCAGCGCCCGATCGCTCGGCGGCAGGCTATAAGCGAAATCCTCTCGTCCAAAACGCACCGGGAGCCACGGAACCGAATCGGCGCCACGTTCGATCAGCTCGAGGGTCAAGGCCTTGGCGAATCGTTTTTCCGTCGTGCCCAGCGTCAAATTGTTCAAGCAATGGTGGAACGCGCCATGCGCGATCCCGAGCGTAAGCCGCTTCTGGGCAATTTCCGCCGGCGTCTTGATCATTCGGATGGGCCAAATGAAATCTGCACCTTCCAAGAGCTGTGCTGCACGAAATTGGGCGTTTAGCTTGTCAAGCAAACTGAGGGAACCGAGGCCGAAACTCTCGAATCCATAATCAAGCGCAATTCTGCGAAGGTCGGCCTGCCCGAGAACTTCGACCACTTTATCAACCGCACCCTCGATGAAGCCGGAATACTGCCGGTGCATCACACCTGCAGGCAGCTCGGGCGTTTGAGAAAATGTCTTCGCTTCGGCAGCGGCTGCCACGACCATCACCGTGTCGCTCTCTTTCAGAACGACCAGAAAGTACGGCCGAGCTTTAGAGATCCAGAACAGGGACTTGTAGCCTGTAAAATATTCAAAGTGGTCTTGGTCTGAGATCACAAACGCATCAAGAGATTGTTCTGCCATGCACTTCCGGAGTGCGTCGATGCGTCTCGCGTACTCATCACTGCGCACGAGTAGTCTATCGGACATGTGTCTCACCTCAATTAAAGGGGCCGGCATTTATACCCGTCTTTGCGCCGCAGCTTGGCGGCCGCCGCTTCCGCCTTGTCAGCAAGCGCTACGCCATACGCCTGCCCAAGGGCAGCAAACCGAAATGGCCCGGCCATTTCCTCCAGATCGACGCCGTCTAGCCGTGTGTTGTCCGCTTCCTCCACTCCGTTCGTCAGCTCAGGGATAGCTTGGCGACCACTTGGCCAGCCATGCTGCGAGATCGCGTCGGTCATAGACCCAGCGCACACTTCCTACATGCAATGCGCCATGCTCCCTACACAGGTGATCGAGCCCTTTTCGGTTGTGTGCGTCAAGTTCTGCAAAAAGGGGCGGCCATGAAGCTGGTCATGCGGCTTGGCGCAAAGCGAGCTTCTTGTGCTCGCGCAGTCGTCCATGTTGATGTAGCGGTTGGCCTCCATCCAGTTTTCGTTGGTTTCGACGGCCAGCGCCCTGACCAGGCGCAGGCAGCTTTCGGCGTTCGGGAAGATGCGCACGACATAGGTGCGCCGGCGGATTTCCTCGTTGAGGCGTTCCAGCATGTTGGTGGACTTCAGGTGCTTGTGGTGCTGGCGCGGCAGGCAAAGAAGGTCAACGTGCATTCGATGGTCTCCTCTACCCAGCTCGTCAGGCGCGGATAGCGGCCCGACCATGTGGCAAGCCATGCGGCGAGATCGGCCTTGGCCTCGGCGAGATCGCGCCGGTCGTAGAGCCAGCGCAACTCCTGCAGGCAGTCGTCGCCGTGCTTTCTCGGCAGGTGATCGAGCGCGTTCCTGAGGAAGTGCACGTAGCAGCGCTGCCAGGCGGCTTCGGGGATCACCCCGCCGATCGCCGCGACCAGGCCGGCATGGTCGTCAGAGACAACCAGCTCGACGCCCTTGAGGCCGCGCGTCTTCAGCGCGACGAGGAAATCCCTCCAGGCCGAGCGGCTTTCGCGATTGGCCATTTCCACTGCCAGGATCTGGCGCCGCCCGTCCCAGTCGATGCCGACCGCGATCAGCACCGCCTGGCTCGTGACGATGCCGGCCTCGCGCACCTTCTCGTAGCGGGCATCGAGGATGAGATAGGCAAAGGGCTCCTGAAGCGGGCATTCGGCAAAGGCCTTCAGGCTCTCGTCCAGCCGCTTGTTGATGGCCGAGATCGACGAGGCCGAGAACGCATGGCCGCACAGCTCTTCGGTGATCGCCTTGACCTTCCGGGTCGACACGCCCTGCACATACATCTCCGCAAGCGTGGCCACCAAGGCCCGCTCGGAACGCTGGTAACGCTCGAAAAGTTCGGTCGAGAAGCGGCCCGCCCGGTCCTGCGGAACCCGCAGCTCAAGCTTGCCGACCCGCGTAACAAGGGTACGGCCATAGTAACCCGAGCGGTAGCCGAGACGCTCCGGTGTGCGCTCGCTCTTCGAAGCACCCAGCGCCTCGTCCATCTCGGCCTCGAGCACCTCCTGCATCACCGCGCGGATCACCTCGTGCAATCCATCCGGGTTCGAAAGCAGAATGTCTTTGACGGCAGCGCTGGCGGTCTTACTTTCTGTCTTGGTCATGGTGGCGTTCCTTCCAGGGAATCGGTGACGTTGAACATCACCAGCCTGCCATGACCGCCCTCTCTCAGCGAATTTGCCGAACCCTCAGCACACTACCCCTTTCTCCGTTGAAGAGGTCCCTGCCTACCGTTTCAATTAGGAAGTGTTCTATCTTTGCCCACTCGGGTCACCGCCGTGAAGGACAGCTTGGCAGTTCGCATTGAGGCAATGCACCTAGGGGTTCGTTGGTTCTCCGGAGCGCTTCGAGATGCTGAGACGGCGAACCTTTGCTGCACCGGGTCAGCGCGCTGGGGCGACACACGGTTCCACGGATCTCTGGGCGCACAAGGCAGGCCTGGGCGAATGCTTCGCTTGGCCGAGCCGACGTAAGGTAGATCCAGATCAGGAAAGCCGTTGCCCCCAAGCAGCCGTGCTCGGAAATGAGTTCGAACCGGACCCGCTATCATCATAAACGGCCTCTGAAAATGCCAGGCACGAAGGCCTTTAGCAGAGCCACGCGACTACGCCCTCATTGCCTCAGATACTTCTTGTATCAGAGGCAGCAATCACAGAAGGCACAACTTACTATTCAGGAGCAATTCAGACGAACGATGCGACAATTGTCGGGTTTGTCGCGGCTGTGACAGGCTTGTTTGGCCGATGGCTCATTTTTCATCCGCAGGTAGACGGCGCAAACTGGTCGAAAATTCTTCGCACCAGTTCGATAGACAAGTTGGCACGATTTTTGAAGCCTTTCTTCCAAGGCAGCGCGCCGGCTGGGCTGCCGGGGCTCATAGCGAATGGCCCGATGTAAGAAGTCAACAACGCAGTGGAGTAGAAGATGGAAGTTACGAGTAGGCGGTCTTTTGGAAGCTTTTCCGAAATAGCGAAGTTTTATCCTGCGTTCCCTCCGTTTTCCCGGCGAGTCCTTCAATCTCTTCTCGATGAAGTAAAGCACTCCGCCGAGCGTCCGATCTTCGGGGATATCGGCGCAGGTACTGGCCAAATTGCCTATGCCTTAGCTGACATGGGACTTTCAGGGTATGCTGTGGAACCTGATAGTCAGATGGTTGAGGTGGGGCGAAAGCTAGGCCCAACTTATCCTGCCGTTTCCTGGATCAATGCACCGGGAGAAAGCACGGGCCTCGCCGACGCATCGCTAGATTGGGTTTGCTACAGCCTGTCGTTCCATTTGACGAACGCGCGCGAAGCACTTCGCGAAAGCATGCGAATCTTGCGGCCTCGCGGGTTTTTCACCATTGTGACCCTTCTTGCAGATCTTGAGAGGGATCCCTTTCAACTTGAAATCGAAAATAGGATACGCGATATGGCACCCGCTTTGCGACGGGCGGTTACTACACTCGTCGGTCAAATGGGAACCTACGAACCGCTCCTCAATCAATATCCCAATCTGGGCAACTGCATCTCTCTCGCTAGCACCGAAGCTGTATCCATGAGCGAAGAGCGGTTTGTCAAGTTTTGGGCTGGGAGACATGATATCCCGAGTCAAGTCTCACCTGAGCATTGGAATTCCATACTGCAAATGATTGCGGAGACGTTTCGAAGGTGGCAGCCGGCCAGCCTGCGATTTCGCTCTATCGCATGGCATGCTCAACGCGGGTGAGGTGATCACATAAAGCTAATCGATTTCGTCATGGAGCCTGGGCTTAGTCAAGAGGTAGAGATGACAAGCTGTATGAACCGCGCGCCAGGTTGCTGTTTGCTTTGAGACGCGCCGCCATGGCTAGCTTTTCGAGTATGGCCTAGTAGCGTTCCCCTAAGGGCCGGCGGGATGTTGCTGATAAGCTCCAGCAGCCGGCGATTACTGGACCAGTCGATCCATTCCAGCGTCGCGAACGCCACGGCCTCGACGTAACGCCATGGTCCGCATGGAGGGATCACCTCGGCCTTGTGTAGAGCGGTAGTCGTTACGACAGAGCGTTGTCAAGGAAATTGCCGACGCTCCCAACCGAGGTCTCGACGCTGGTCTCCGCCGAGCTCTCAGTGAATTCGATTAAGGCGTATTGGCGAGTTCGAGCGATGGTTCGCAATATCGATTGTGTTCACCCAAAGAAACCGTCCGAGGCGAGAAAAAAGGCATGATCGCATACAAATTGACTTCTCTGATCCTATCGCGGGCCTGATCGCAAAGGACATCACAATGTCCTTAATCCGCCAATAGCTGGGGTATATCTTGCGCCTTGCGGGACAGTTTGGCTCTGCCCTCTAGTGGCTTAAGAAAATGAATGTAAAACAGCTACGTAGCAGTAGGAGTTCTAGATTGGCGCGACCCTTGCTTCGGTAGCACGTATACATAAATTAAAAAATGAAGAGGAAAGCAGAATGTCACGACAAATGAAGTTCGTAGCGTTTCTCATGGCCGGGCCAACTTTCCATCATCACGGCATGTGGCGTCATCCAGAAACAGAAAACAGGTTTCTCGACCCGGCATTCTGGGAAACGCTGGCTCGAACCCTTGAGGTCGGCAGATTTGACGGATTATTCTTTGCCGATACCCTGTGCTTCCACAGCGAAAACGCTATGGCTCGGGGAGGGCAGATGTCGCTACTTGATCCTGTCCCTCTTATCGCGATGATGGCGCGAGCGACGTCGCGCATTGGACTCGGCGTGACCATTTCCACAAGCTTCCAAGAGCCCTATGCGATAGCCCGAGTGCTTTCATCGCTCGATGTGCTGAGCGGCGGCCGCATCGCTTGGAATATCGTGACTTCCTCATACCACCGGGCGGCGCAGAATTTCGGCAAGGATGCGCTCCCGGGGCGCGACGAACGCTACGACCGCGCCGAGGAGGTCCTAAATGTCTGTCTTGACATGTGGACGGGTTGGTCCGATCACGCCCTCGTCATCGATAAGGAAAGCGGCGACTTCATTGACGAAGCGAAGATGCGCCGCACCGAGATCGCCGGGAAGTTCGTCGGTGCGAGTGGCATGTTCACCGTTCCACCGAGCCCTCAGCGGCATCCGGTCATCATGCAGGCCGGATCGTCACTGCGCGGACGCAAATTTGCCGCCACCTACGCCGAGCTCGTCTTTACGCTCCAGCATTCGTTGCCGGACATGCAGGAGTTCTATGCTGACATGAAGCATCGCCTCGACAGCGGGGGGCGGAATCCGGACGATTGCTCTATCTTGGTCTCGGTGGACCCGATCGTCGGCGAAACGGAATCGATTGCGCGCGAGAAGCAGGCTTACATCAATGAACTTGTCGAACCTCGCATCGGGATCCCCTTAATGTCAGCCCATACCGGACTCGACTTGTCACAATGGCCGATAGACAAGCCGATTAGCGACATTCCGGCAGAGGCCGGCTCTCGTGGCTCCTTCGATGTCATCCTGCAGGGGACCAAGGCCGGCAATCTCACGCTCGGAGAGGCGGCGAAGCGCTTCGCCACAAGCGAGCTCTGTCCTCAACTCGTCGGCACGCCCGAGAGCGTGGCCGACCAACTCCAGGAATTTTTCGAGAAGAAGGGCTGCGATGGGTTCATCGTCACGCCCACTGAAATGCCCGGCTCTTTTGAGGCCTTCACTCGATCAGTCGTGCCCATCCTCCAAAAGCGTGGACTCTTCCGCAGGGAGTATCCGGGCTCGACACTCAGAGAAACGCTTAAGGTGTAAGGCCTCCCAAGGGCACCGCAACGTTAACTGAAAACTGAGGGAAATCTGCGGTGTAAAGCGATTCCTCTGACTCTCTGATCCCTGAAAACTGGATCGTTCAAAGTGGAGTTTCCGCGGTAACATCCCTTGGCTGGGAGGAGCTGAAGGCGATGGAGGCATCGAAGTTCTCGGACGCGCAGTAGGCGTTCATTCTGAAGCAGGGGCCGGACGGAATCCCCGTCGCGGAGATCTGTCGGAGGGCGGGATCAGCCAGGCGACGTACTTCAACTGGAAGAGGAAATACGACGGACTGCTGCCCACCAAGATGAAGCGGCTGAAGCAGCTTGAGGACGAGAACGGCAACCTCAGGAAGCTGGTGGCCGATCTGTCCTTGGACAAGGAGATGCTGCAGGACGTCAATCGAACACTGTGAGGCCTGGTCGCAAACGCGAGCTGGTGGCCGAGACGTGTGATGAGTGGAACGTGTCGATCCGGCGAGCATGCCGGGTTCTGGAGTTCGACACGTCAACCTATCACTACAAGTCCCGCCGCCGCGATGTCAGGCCGGCATCGAAGCTCGGATCAAGGACATCTGCGCCACACGGGTCCGCTAGGGATACCGGCGCGTGCACGTGATGCTCACGCGCGAGGGCTGGGACATCAACATGAAGCGAACCTATCGAACTTACAGGGACTTGGGTCTGCAGCTCAGGAACAAGACGCCGAGCCGGCGTGTGAAGGCGAAGCTGCGGGAAGGCCGGGAGGAAGCCGTCGGGCCGAACGACGTCTGGGGATGGACTTCGTCCAGCTCGCGACGGGCAAGAAGATCCGTGTGCTGACGGTCGTCAACACGTTCTCCCGCCATGTGCCTGTGCTCGACCCGCGGTTCGGCTATCGGGCGGAGGATGTGGTCAGGGCACTGGAACAGGTCTGTCCGAAGATCGGCTATCCGAAGACGATCCGCGTCGACCAAGGCTCTGAGTTCGTCTCCCGCGACCTCGACCTATGGGCTAGGCGAAAGGCGTGACGCTCCACTTCAGCAGGCCGGGAAAGCCCACCGACAACGCCTACATCGAAGCCTTCAACGGCCGCTTCAGGGCGGAGTGCCTGAACGCCCACTGGTTCCTGACCCTTGCCGACGCGACCGAAGGATTGGCGCAGATACTACAACGAGGTGCGCCCGCATGTGGCGATCGGGCACAAGGCCCCGATCTCGTTGCTTAATCCCAATGGCGCCGCCAGCCCGCCATCGTGAGAAAGCCGGGAAACTCTACCTTAAAGGGCTTTCTCGGCGCTTCTGGTGCAGGCATGTATTCGGCCTTTGAGTGCGGCTCGTTCATGTCGCTGGCCCTGATGTAGTCCGCTGATCGGATCCCAGACAGGTTAACGCGCTTTCAAGCGGCACCCACTGAGCGGGTTAGTCCGACCCCGGCTCGACGGTTCGCCATCACACCATCAGCACCTCACCAATCTCTGAATCCTTCGCGACCGCCATCATGCAATGCCGGAAGCCTCAAAGCGTTGGCCGGTCGCCATCAACGCCCAGACGGTCCTCGCCATCTTGTTCGCTAAGGCGACGGCGACGACGTTATATGGTTTCTTCGCCAGCAGTTCGGTAGCCCAGCGGGTAGACGCCACTTTGCTTTTTGCGCTGAATCGGAGCACGGCGTGGGCACCGACCACGAGTAGACGACGGAGATATGGATCGCCCTGCTTGCTGATCCTGCCGAGGCGGTCTTTCTTTACCACCCGATGAGTTTCGCCGCTACGGTCGCAGCGATCGCTTGCAGTGATTGGACCTATTCGAGGAGTTGTATCGAGCAGACGGCTCAACCGCTTCGCAGATCGCCTCGGGATCCATCGCCTCATTCTTCTGCCTCTTCACATTGACGTACGACGCCGGCATGAGCCGAACCTCGTGACCCAGCGCCATTAGGACCCGAGCCCAGTAGTGTGCGGTCGCGCACGCCTCGATTCCGATCAGGCACGGCGGCAACACCTTGAAGGAACCAGCGACATCGTCACGACGCAGCTTTCGGCGGAGGACTGCCACGCCCAACGCTTCTACGCCGCGGATCTGAAAGACGTGCTTGGCTATATCCAAACCGACTGTGCTAACCTTCTCCATGGACGGCTCTCCCTTATGTGACTTTCGACAGCCACACTTTGGCACATTGCGATGCCGGGAGCGGAGGCCGTCCACCGCATCAGGTCACGATGTTGAAGATTGTTCGAGATCCGCTCTATCGCCGCCATCGTTTTCCTGGCGAGATCATTGCGCATGCAGTTTGGCTGCTACTTCCCTTCTCCAACTGAGCCTTCAGTTAATGATGTCACGGTTCCCGATTGAGATCACTCGCGCGTTTTTGCTCTCCAGTTCATCCAGATAATCGGCCCACCATTGCATCATCTTGACCCGCTCTTCCCAGTGCTCTGCCCGGGCATACGCACGACGAACGTCGTTGTTCTCAATATGGGCCAGCTGACGCTCTATGGCGTCCGGATGCCATTTCCCGCATTCGTTTAGCAGAGTTGATGCCGTTGCTCGAAAACCGTGCGCCGTAGCTTCTTCCTTGCCAATGCCCATACGGCGCAGGGCGGCGTTAAGCGTATTGTCGGAAATCGGACGCGAAACCGATCGAACACTAGGAAACAGCAGCGATCCACCACCAGAGATTTCTTTAAGTGAGGTCAGGACGCTGACGGCCTGCCTTGAAAGGGATACGCGGTGCGGCCGTCGCATCTTCATCCGTCCTTCAGGGATGGTCCACACCGAGCTTTCGAAATCGAACTCGTCCCATCCACTCGCGCGCAACTCGCCGGGCCGGGGAAACAGCAGCGCCATCAGCTTCAGGGCGGCTCGGGTTGTAGCCTGTCCGTCAAATGTATCGATCGCCCTCAGCAAGCCTCCCAAGGCCTTAGGATCGGTAATTGCGGCACGCGACGTGACTGTCGGGCTGATGAGTGCGCCCCTCAAAGCGATAGTCGGATCTGCCTCGGCGCGTGCGGTCGCGATTGCGTACCGCAACACGCTCCCGACGGTGGAGCGCAGTCGCCTGGCCGACTCGTATCGACCGCGAGCTTCCACGCTCCTTAGAGCGGTAAGAATTGTGGCCGAATCGATCTCCCGGACGCCTTTGTCGCCAAAGGATGGATAGGCAAAATCGAGCAACCATTTGACTTTGGTGATGGTCCTATCGGCACGTCCTTCCATCTTCAGCTTGTCGACATATTCCTCCGCGATTGAGCGAAACGTGTCCTTTGCCGAATGGAACTTTTGCAACTTACGCTCCTGTGCCGGGTCGATGCCACGAAGGAGTAGGCGTTTGGCCGTATCGCGCGCCTCGCGTGCCTCAGCGAGGGAGATTAGGGGATAGCTGCCCAACGCCAGAAGTTTCTGCTTGCCGCCAAAACGATAGGCGAGGCGCCAAAGGCGAGATCCGGTAGGCTGCACCCAAAGCTGGAGCCCACCACCGTCAGACAATTTCATGAGCTTGGAAGTGGGTCGGGCATTTCGGCATTTCACATCGGAAAGGGCCATTTTCGGGGCTCCATTTGGCTGGACGATACCATCAGAATGTCCAATACCAGCAGAAATACCAGCCCTCCGCCTCGTTGGACCAACTACCCCGAAATTCTACAAGACCCGACCAACTGCACCTTGTGTGCCAAAATCGGCAACGATTTCCGCTGCTTGCAGAAACAGAAGCGTAGAAGCTTCGGCGAAGGAGACTATCGGGAGAACAGGGGATGGTGCCCAGAGGCGGATTCGAACCACCGACACGCGGATTTTCAGTCCGCTGCTCTACCAACTGAGCTATCTGGGCCTTTTCCGGCAACGAAAACTCGCAGACCGGATTTCATCGAGGCGCCGTGGGGCGCCCCTTGAAAGCGCGTGGGTTATAGCACGGGAATTCGGCCTGTCCAGCGCCTAGTGGGCGATTTCAGGCAGGAAAAGCGATGCCGTGCGGTGCCCCGGTTTCCATGCCGCTTGCGGGCCGGAATCGGGCACGGCATGGCACGATGCGGCCTTCGCCATTCTTGTCCGTGCCGCTATTGCCGGCTGACATGCCGTGGCACTGCCTTTAGCCGACGATCGAGGCGCACAATGCTTCGCGGCTCAGACCCGCATTGGTCGCCGCTACCTATCTGGCGCCGGTCACGCCTCTACGAAAATCGGAGGGCGACATGCCGGCGAGCTTGCGGAACGACTTGTTGAAGGCGCTGAGCGAGCCGAAGCCCGAATCCATGGCGACGCGCAGCACATTGGCGTCCTGATGCATCAAAAGCGCCTGCGCATAGCTCAGCCGCAACAGGTTCACATACTCGTTGAGCGTCATGCCGGTGGATTTCTTGAACAGGCTCATTGCATATTTGGGATGGATGTCGGCGGCCGCCGCGATGTTCACGCAATCGATGTCGTAGAGGAAGTTTTCGGCGATGAAATCGCACATGCGTCCGACATTGCGCGACGATTGCTGGTCGAAGGGGCTGCCTGTTTCCTGGTCGGTCGGAGTTGCGGATACCAGCCGGTAAGGCTCGAACCGCACCCGCTCCAGCCGCAGCAGCAATTCGTTGACGGCATGTTCGGCCTTGGCCTGGTCGCCGGACCGGGCGTAGCGGTTCCAGCGCTCGAAATTATGGTTGTCGGACTGGTCGGTGGCTGATGTCACCAGTGTCGCGCCGGTCATCAGCCGGTGCCTTATATCAGTGGGCAGGTGCAGCCGGAAGAAATGCACCAGTGGCAGATGCGCCCCGGCATAGATGGCGTCGTCGGACAAATCGTCCATCTGGTGCGGCAGGCCACCCCAGAACAGGCACATCTCGCCGGCCGAAAGCGAAATCTCGTGGTCGTTCATGCGGTAATGCACGCTGCCGCGCACGATGAAATTAACCTCGACCTGGGCGTGCCAGTGCGGCTTGAGCATCACCAACGGGTTGGTGTGAAACATCTGCAGAAGCAGCGGCAGGCCTTCCACGCTGCTGGCCCCAGGCTGGTAGAACGGCCGTTCAGGCATCTTACTTTCCGCCAATTTCATATTCCTTTTGACGGCGACAGGCCTTGCCCACTGCATAGTCTAGCCACGCTCACAGTGAGAGAGCAAATGAAATGGGAGGATTTCAATGCGCATCACAATGACCTGCGCCGCGCTCGCGCTTGCCTTGGGCTCAGCCCCGGCCTTCGCGCAATCCGGCGAAATCACCATCTGGAGCTGGAATGTCGCGGCTTCATCGCTGAAGGCGACCATTGCCGGCTTCAACAAGCAATTTCCCGACGTCAAGGTCACCGTCCAGGATCTCGGCAACCAGCCGACTTACGACAAGTCGATCGCCGGCTGCGCCGCCGGCGGCGTCGGGCTGCCCGACATCGTCACCGTCGAGAACGGTGAGGCCGAGAATTACTGGAGCCAGTTCCCCGACTGCTTCGTTGACCTGCATACGCTCGGCTACACAGCCGACGACCAGAAAAAGTTCCCCGATTTCAAGCGCACCGAGCTGGAAGTGGGCGACAAGGCCTATGCAATGCCGTGGGATTCCGGCCCGGTTGCCGCGTTCTATCGCCGCGATTTCTACGAAAAGGCCGGCGTCGACCCGGCGTCGATCAAGACCTGGGACGATTTCATCGCCGCGGGCAAGAAGATCCAGTCCGCCAATCCTGGCGTCTCGATGACCAATGCCGATTTCAACGGTGACTCGGAATTCTTCCGCATGATCTCCAACGAACAGGGCTGCGCCTATTTCTCCGAGGACGGACAATCGATCACGGTCAACCAGCCCAAATGCGTCGATGCCATGACCAAGGTCAAGGAGATGAAGGACGCCGGCATCATCTCGTCGGCCGACTGGGGCACCAAGATCACCAACAACACCGCCGGCACCGTCGCCACCCAGATCTATGGCGGCTGGTATGAGGGCACCATTCGCACCGAATCTGCCGGTGAAAACGGCAAATGGGGCGTCTATCTGATGCCGAGCCTCACCGCCGACGGGCCGCGCGCCGCCAATCTGGGCGGTTCCTCGCTGGCTATCACCTCGGTGTCGAAGAACAAGGAGGCCGCCTACGCCTATCTGAAATACACGCTCGGAACCAATGAAGGCCAGATCACGATGCTGAAGGAGTTCGGCCTGGTGCCGTCCCTGATCTCGGCGCTCAATGACCCCTACGTCTCGGAAGGTCTGCCCTATTGGGGCGGCCAGGCGGTGTGGAAGGACATTCTCGGCACCTTGCCGAAGGTTGTTCCGAGCCGCGGCACGCAGTTCCAGAGCGACGCCGAAATCATCGTCCGCGCCGTGCAGACCAAGTATCTGGCCGGCGGCTATCCCGACGCCAAGACGGCACTCGACGATGCCGCAAGCCAGATCGCGGCGGCGACCGGACTGCCCGTCAAGTCATGACCGCCGGCGGGCCGAGTGATGCGTCCTGCGGGAACGTTGGCGCTGCCCCTCATCCCCCTGCCGGGACCTTCTCCCCGTATAGTGACGGGGAGAAGGGAGATTGCCGCAGCGCCGGCGCCCTTCCTGCAACGCCGGTGATTGACGAAACCGTTGATGACAGCGCCCCTCTCCCCGTCACTATACGGGGAGAGGATGCCGGCAGGCAGGTGAGGGGCGGCGCAGACCTCGAAGATTGAATACCGACACGCCACCCGAACGGGCGGAAAGCAAAAGGGAAGGAGGCAAAAATGCGCAATCGCAACGCCACGGCCTATCGCTTCCTCACGCCCTATCTGCTGATCTTCGCGATTTTCTGGGTATGGCCGATCATCAGCTCCTTCATGATCTCCTTCCAGGCGACGCGTACCGTGCCGTGGCGGTTCGCGCCGAGCTTCAACTGGGGCCGGTTGATCGGCGATCCGGCCTTCTTCAACGCCCTGAAGAACACGCTGCTCATCCTTGTCATCCAGGTGCCGGTGATGATCTCGCTGGCGCTTGTCATGGCGGTGCTGTTGAACTCGCCGCTCTTGAAGGCGCGCGGCCTCTACCGCTTTGCCTTCTTCGCCCCGGTGGTGGTCGGCGAGGTCGCCTATTCGGCGGTGTTCCGGCTGATGTTCAACCTCGATTTCGGCATCATCAACAAGCTTTTGAACAGCGTCGGCCTGCCCAAGATCGACTGGTTTTCCAACGTCACGCCGGCGATGGCGCTGATCATGATCGCGGTGACCTGGCGCTGGGCCGGTTACAACGCCATCATTCTGCTCGCCGGCATGCAGTCCATTCCCGAAGATGTCTACGAAGCGGCGACGCTCGACCGCGTCAGCAAGCTCAAGCAGTTCTTCTACATCACCCTGCCGCTCTTGAAGCCGGTCATCGTATTCTGTCTTGTGCTGTCGATCATCGGCACCATGCAGCTGTTCACCGAGCCGTTCCTGATCACCGAACGCGGCGGACCTGGCGGCGGTACGGAGACGCTTGGCCTGCTGCTCTATCGCCAGGGTTTTAGGTCGCTCAATTTCGGCTATGCGTCGGCCGTCGCCTACACCATGGCCGGGCTGGCGATCGCCATCACGCTGGCGCAGCTGTGGCTGACGAGGGAACCGAAATGAGTTCGCGCTCCTCCGCCAGACTGGGACGCAGCATCGCTCTGCATCTGTTCCTGACGCCATTGGCGCTGATCTGGCTGTTTCCGCTGTGGATGATGGTGGTGTTCTCGACCATGCCGGACAACGGCATCTTCAGCCCCGGCATCGAGCTTTTGCCGCACGGCAATTTCATCGACAACTTCAACAATCTGCAGCGTGACACGAACTTCGTCGGCGCCATCGGCATTTCGGTCTCGGTGGCGGTGACCTACACCATCCTGTCGGTGCTGCTGACGTCGATGGCCGGCTGGGCGCTGGCCCGCTACCAGTTCTTCGGCAAGGGCGTGGTTGTCGCCATCATCCTCGGCACCATCACGCTTCCCTATGCGGTCGTGCTGATCCCGCAATTCATCATGGTGGCGCGCGACTTCAAGCTCGCCAACACCTGGGTGGCGCTGATCGTGCCGCCGCTGTTCAATTCGCTCGGCGTGCTGTTCATGCGGCAGAGTTTTTCGATGATGCCGGACGACCTCTTCGATGCTGCGCGCGTCGAAGGCGTCAAGGAATGGCGCATCTTCCTCTTCGTCGCGCTGCCTTTGGCGCGGCCGATGCTGGCCGCACTCGCCATCATCCTGTTCCTCGCCTCCTGGAACAATTATCTGTGGCCGCTTTTGATCAACAGCCAGCCGGGTTCGATGACGGCGCCGGTGGCGCTCGGCACGCTGATCGGCCTCACCAAGGTGTCATGGGGCGGCATCATGGCGGGCGCGGTGATGCTGACGGTGCCGATGCTCGTCGTCTTCGTGCTGCTGCAGCGCCATTTCATCGCCGGCATCGCCGCCGGCGCGGTCAAGTAAGGGGCAGCATGGCAACGGTCACGCTCAACAATGTCGTCAAGCGCTTCGGTGTCTTCGAGGTCGTCCATGGCGCCAGCATCGACATCAAGGACGGCGAGTTCGTCGTCTTCGTCGGGCCCTCCGGCTGCGGAAAATCGACGCTGCTCAGGATGATCGCCGGGCTCGAGGACATCAGCGGCGGCGAGATCGCCATCGGCGGCAAGGTGGTCAACGATGTCGAGCCGGCCGACCGTGGCATCGCCATGGTGTTCCAGTCCTACGCGCTCTATCCGCATATGAGCGTCGAACAGAACCTCTCTTTCGGCTTGCGCATGACCGGCAATCCAAAGGCCGACACCGAACGGCGGGTGAAGCGGGCGGCCGAGATCCTGCGCATCAGCGAATTGATGGACAGGCGCCCAAAAAAACTCTCCGGGGGACAGCGCCAGCGCGTCGCCATCGGCCGCGCCATCGTGCGCGAACCGCAGGTGTTCCTGTTCGACGAGCCGCTCTCCAACCTCGACGCCGAATTGCGCGTCCAGATGCGCGTCGAGATCTCCCGGCTGCACAAGGAGCTCGGCACGACAATGATCTATGTCACGCACGACCAGACCGAGGCGATGACGCTCGCCGACAGGATCGTCGTGATGCGCGCCGGCCATATCGAGCAGATCGGCCGGCCGCTCGATCTCTACGACAACCCCGACAATCAGTTCGTCGCGGGCTTTGTCGGCTCGCCGAAGATGAACTTCATCAAAGGCCGGGTCGTCGGGCACGATGCGCGTGGTGTCGTGGTCGAGCTGGCGGGTCAGGAGAAGACCTGCATCACGCAACCGCTGACCGGCGCTGCACCTGAAATGGGCAGCCCAAAAATCGGCAGCAAGGTCATTGTCGGCGTGCGGCCCGAACATTTCGGCAATGCCGGAGAGGGCGACGCCGACCTCGTGGTTGCCATCGACGTGGTCGAGCACCTGGGCGGCACAAGTTTCCTCTACGCCAGAACGGCCAACGGTGACGACGTGGTGATCCAGCGCGACGCGACGAAGGTTCCCGACACATCAGAGATCACCGTTTCCATCCGCAAATCCTACCTGTTCGACGAAAAAGGGCTGCGGCTGCGCTGGCCGCCGGCCCTTTCCAGCCTTCAAGGAGAATGACAATGACTGCAACCACGCCCATTCGCTGGGGCATCCTCGGCCCGGGCAGCATCGCCCAGTCCTTTGCCGGTGGCGTGGCCGCTTCGCGCACCGGAAAGCTGGTCGCCATCGGCGCGCGAAATCCCGCCAAGCCCGGCCTCGCCGAGAGTTTTCCCGGCGCCCGCATTCTCGACGGCTACGACGCGCTGCTCGCCGATCCCGACATCGATGCCATCTACATTTCGATACCGCATCCCGGTCATGCGCAATGGGCGATCAAGGCGGCTGAGGCCGGAAAGCATGTGCTGTGCGAAAAGCCGCTTGCGCTGACCGCCTTCGAAGCCGACGCCATGATGCACGCCGCACGCAAGGCCGGCACATTCCTCGGCGAAGCCTTCATGTACCGGCTGCACCCGCAGACCAAGAAGCTGGTCGAACTGATCAGGTCCGGCGTCGTCGGCGAGATCAGGATGATCAAGTCGAGCTTCGGCTTCGCCATGCCGGGCTTCATGCCGCAGCACCGGCTCTATGCCAACGATCTCGCCGGCGGCGGCATTCTTGACGTCGGCGGCTATCCCGTCTCGATGGTGCGGCTGATTGCCGGCGCGGCAGTGGGACAGCCCTTCAGCGAGCCGGACAAGGTGGTCGGCACCGCCCATCTGGGCCAGTCCGGCGTCGACGAATGGGCGTCCGCGCTGCTGCATTTCCCAGGCGGCATTGTCGCCGAAGTCTCCTGCAGCATTTCGCTCAACCAGGACAATGTGCTGCGCATCCTGGGCACAAAGGGCCGTATCGAAGTGCCGGACTTCTGGTTCGCCGGCGGTAACCGCGACGTCGGCCTCGGCCGAATCGACATCATCGCATCCACCGGCGCGCGCGAGACCATTAGCGTCGAAGAGAAGCGCCATGTCTATTCCTTCGAGGTCGACGCAGCCGGCGAGGCCATCCGCGCCGGCGGCCAAGAATTCGCCTGGCCTGGCATGGCATGGGCGGAAAGCCTCGGCACCTTGCGTGTGCTGGACAAATGGCGGGCGGCCGCCGGCCTCGAATACGGGATCGAGAAAGCCCACCAGCGTACCAACACCATCTCCGGCCGGCCTTTGCGGTCCGGCGGCACGGCGATCGCCAAGCGCACCATTCCTGGCCTGTCGAAGCCGGCGTCGGTGGTGGCGCTCGGCTTCGAGGATTTCCGTACCTTTTCCTCAGGCTCGATCCTGCTCGATGCCTTTTTCGAGGCCGGCGGCAATCTCTTCGATACCGGCTATGTCTATGGCGGCGGCTATACCGAGAAGCTGCTTGGCGAGTGGTTGAAAAACCGTGACGTGCGCGCGCAATCGGTGGTCATCGCCAAGGGCGCGCACTCGCCGCTGTGCTATCCCGATGTGATCGGCAAGCAGCTCGACCAGTCGCTCGAACGCCTGCAGACCGATCATGTCGATGTCTATTTCATGCACCGCGACAATCCGGATGTGCCGGTCGGCGAATTCGTCGATGCGATGGATCGTGAGGTCAAGGCCGGCCGCATCCGCGGCCCGTTCGGCGGCTCGAATTGGACGATGGAACGCATGGATGAGGCAATTGCCTATGCCGAGCGTACCGGCAAGCAAAAGCCCGGCGCGCTGTCCAACAATTTCTCGCTGGCTGAAATGCTGGAGCCGATCTGGGCAGGCTGCGTCACGTCCTCCACGGATCCATGGAAGGCCTGGCTGACATCCAGGCAGATGCCGAATTTCGCCTGGTCGAGTCAGGGGCGCGGCTTCTTCACCGATCGCGCAGGTCGGGACAAGCAAGACAATGAGGAACTGGTGCGGGTCTGGTACTCCGAGCGGAATTTCGGCCGCCGCGACCGGGCGGTCGAACTTGCCGCGAGACTGGGCAAGAGCCCGATTCATATTGCGCTGGCCTATGTGCTCGCTCAGCCCTTCCCATCCATCCCGCTGATCGGGCCACGCACGCTGGATGAGCTGGACGACAGCCTGCGCGCTCTCGACATCACGCTGTCGCAAGCCGATCTCGAATGGCTGGATGGCGGCAGTCGGCGCGCTGCCTAGCTGGCTGCCGGCTTAACCGTCGCGGTGTCAGGTCTCGTCATCAGGCGCCCTGACGCCACGCCTGGCCGGTGTCCGCAAATTGGCATACATGCCGGTGGTGCGGAATTGGCTCGGCGTGATGCCGTAGCAGCGGCGGAAGACTTTTGAAAAATAGTTCGCGTCCTCGAAGCCGCACAGGATGGCGACCTCCTTCACCGGCAGAAAATCCGCCTTGGTCAGCAGCTTCGCCGCGCGTTGCAGACGCTGCTGCAGCACGAACTCGGCCGGCGGCAAGCCTTCGCTCTCGGCGAAACAGCGTGAGAAATGGGCCCGGCTGAGGCCGCTGATCTGGACCAGGTCCGCCACCGGCAGCGGCCTGTCGAGATTGGCATTGATGTGATCGATGACCGGCTGCATGGCGCTCTGTTTTTCGGCAAAGGCATGGGAGCCGAAGACATCGTCATAGAGCGCCATCGCAGCCTCATAGGCGACCGCCGAAGCAGCACCCGGCGAAGCGGCCCCTTTGATCAGGCGCAAGCTGCAATCGGCAAGATGATCGATCGTCGCCGGCTGCAGCCGAAATACCGGACCCGAGACGCTGAGGATCGACTTGTGGATGCGCAGCGCCTCCTCGCCGTTCATCGAAATCCAGAAATATTCCCAGCGCTCATCCCCGGCCAGCCAGTAGCGGTGGTTGTGCGGCACCAGCACCAGCAATGTGTCGTTCTTCTGCAGGCGGTAGTTGCGGTTCTCGTAGCGCAGCCGGCCGGTTCCGCTGATCGTGTGTTGGAGCACGGTGAACGGCGTCTGGCCGCGCCTGCGCCCATCCCAGTCGTAGATCTCGTCCTCGCGCACTTCATAGCCCGTGCTCGTCGGCATGGCGTGCAGGCGCTGGCGGCCGCGCGGCAGCGAGATCGTGCGCATCGACTGTCCGTTGTTTATCAAATCCTGCAGCACAAAATTACCCTTGAAAGCATAATCCTTCTCTGGTCGCGCTCGCGAATAAGCGCATAATCGCCGTCGAAAAGCGAGAGAGATCCGCAGTCGAGGAGCGGACAGGGAGGTTGGCGAGCCGGTTTCCGGCTTGTCCTGCACACATGCCACGGCATGTGGCAACAGCTTCCCATTGTCATTCCTTGCCTGCAATTCGAAATGGAATGAGGTGCGGCTGGTGAG
>NZ_RZTT01000005.1 GCF_003996995.1 Mesorhizobium sp. M7A.T.Ca.US.000.02.2.1
CTGCAAAATCTGCGGGTCGGAAGGCAGATTTTCGAGATCGATCAACATGATCGAATCTATCATAAACAGCCTAAAAACCCAAGCTTTCCGGGCTTTTCCGCGACAATCGACGAGGCGATTTCAGCCCGCCAGCATCGGTCGCCAGAAGCGTTCCGGCGTGCGCCAGTCGATCCCCTCGATGAGCATCGCCAGTTGCGCTGGCGACAGTGTCACCGAGCCGCCTGGCTCAGCCAGGCGCGGCCACATGAACTGTCCGCGGTCCATGCGCTTGGTGAACAGGCACAGCCCCGTTTCATCCCAAAAAAGGATTTTCAAAAGCGAGGCATTCTTGCCGCGGAAGACGAACAGATGTCCCGAGAACGGATCCTTCTTCAGGTGTTCCTGGATCAGCGTCGCGAGGCCATCGAGGCCCTTTCGCATGTCGGTGTGACCCAAGGCCAGATGCACTTTCACGCCGGCCGGAACGACAATCATGACGCCTTCTCCTTACCAGTGAGCTGCCGCTTCACGGCGGCCGTGGTCGCGCCCGCCGGCGCGAACACGCGCCGTCCATATCCAGTTCCATTGCCACCATTCCGTCCGGCGGCTGCACGAGATCGCGCAACGCCGCGAGTGCCGGCAACTCGTTCGCCGCGCCGTCGGCGAGCGCGACCATCGCCAGTTGCGGCGCCTTGCGGGCAGTCAGGCCGAACTCTTCGCGCCAGCGGAAGGCCATGCTGGTGGCAATGCCGTGGCGGCGACAGACCTGCGCCACGGCGACGCCAGCCTCTCGGTCTCCGCGACGATCGCCCGCTTCTGCTCGTTGGTGAAGGTGCGCCGGTTCGAGCGACCGTCCGCAGCCCCAGGCGTCAAGCGGTATTTGCGCCGTACGCAATTAGCAGCGCTGCTTAATTGGGCCCGGGTACTCGGATGAAGAAGCGACCGCCAGTCCATTTCAGTGCCGGATTCCTCGAACCGATCGCGCCATCTGCGCAGCGCGTGCGGCGAAAGATCGAGCGCCGCCGCATACTCGGCGAGCCCCATGCCGCTCCAATTCATCGCCTCCACATGCATTCCCCAGAACGCATGCAGCGCAAGCGGACCGCGGTCCGTGCGCGCGCCGTAGCGGCGGCGAGGTGGCGCGTTTTGCTTCCGCCGAGGCGCATTCCTGGCGCGCTTCTTCTGCTTCTCCGCGTACAATTCCCGCAGATATTCCGCACGTTTACGCAGGTCTTTCGGCGTCAGCAGGTGGCGCGCCCAACGCTCGAAGGTCACCGTCGAAAGCTTGTGCCGGCGGCAATATTCCTCCGCCTCCAGAGAGCTGCGAAACCAGCTGCCGACATGCGTGCGCCAGTAGGGGTTGTCAGCCTTGTCCCAGGAGCGGCGGGGCGCCATCGCAGATCATCCTCCTCGACAAGAAGGAACCCGACATGACGCGAGATTGCACTACCTCAGATATGTGCAGGGACCGGACGCTTACCGGGGCTGGGGGGCTGGGCGCGTAAGGCAAGATAAAGGCACCGCCTCCAGGAGGCGGCTAAGTCTTTGTCTGCACATCGTTTTTCCAGGAGGCTGCCGCCGGTGCCAAGAGGGTTTGACGTGTAAGTGTCTGATTTTGCTTGATATGTCTGGGAGGTCGCATGGCAGATGACGAGTTCAGGCCGAAGCTCGGCAAAATCGGGTCGCGCGGCTCGAAGGCAGGCAAACGCTATGCCGGTCAAGTCCGGGCAGCCGTCAACCGAGCCGGCGGCCAGCCCCAGCCCGGCGGTCGCTTCACGGGCAGCCGGACAGGGCGTGGCGGGGCGGCTGCGGAGCTGCTGAAATCGCGCGACCGGTATGCCGCCTTCCGCCAGCGCCGGGTGATCGTCAAGGCGCGGATCGTCAAGCTCGCCGGCAAGGGCGCGGACGGGGCGCGTGCCCATCTACGCTATCTTCAGCGCGACGGCGTCACCCGAGAAGGTGCGCCTGGCGAGCTCTACGGCGCCGACAGCGACCGCGTCGACGGCAAGGCGTTCATCGATCGCGCGGACGGCGACCGCCACCAATTCCGCTTCATCGTCGCTGCCGAAGACGGCATCGAGTATGAAGACCTGAAGCCGCTGACGCGGCGGCTCATGGCGCAGATGCAGGAAGACCTCGGCACGAAGCTCGACTGGGTCGCGGTTGATCACTTCAATACCGGCCATCCCCATAGCCACATCATCGTCCGAGGCAGGGACGACCGTGGCGAGAACCTGGTCATCGCGCGCGAATATATCTCATCTGGCATCCGCGAGCGGGCGGCCGAGCTGGTCAGCCTCGATCTCGGTCCGCGAACCGACCGCGAGATTGAGCTTCGCCTGCGCCGGGAAATGGAGCAGGAACGCTTCACCAGCATCGACCGTCGGCTGCTCAGCATGCGTGATGATGACGGCCTGGTCTCGCCGGGCGGTCCCGACGCCATTCGCCAGACGCTGCACCAGGGACGGCTGCGCAAGCTCGAGCGGATGCCTCGACGATGAGCTCGAAGCCACGCTGCGCCGCACCGGCGAACGCGGCGGACATCATCAAGACCATGCACCGCGAACTGACCGGCAAGGGGCTTGCCCGCAG
Source organism: Mesorhizobium sp. M7A.T.Ca.US.000.02.2.1 (assembly GCF_003996995.1). GTDB lineage: Bacteria > Pseudomonadota > Alphaproteobacteria > Rhizobiales > Rhizobiaceae > Mesorhizobium. The sequence goes on from NZ_RZTT01000005.1 coordinate 2,572, forward strand.
TACCGCCGACTGGGTGATCCACGATCGAGCCGGCGAGCCCGTCCAGTCTCTCGTCGGTCGCGTTGTCGCGCGTGGACTGGCCGACGAGATCAATGACCGCCATTACATGATCGTCGACGCCGTCGACGGTAAGAGCCATTGGATCGACATCGGTAGAGGCGAGGCGACAGAACCGACGCCGCCGGCTGCATCGTGCATGTCACAGAAATGGTCGAGAAGGAGTGGCTTTGGCTGGCTGTCGATACAACGGCTTTGTCCTCGACGTTCTGGTGCAAAGCTGCAGAAATGCCAAGGCTGCAAAGCAGCTGATGCGCAGGCTCTGAAAAAGCAGGGCCATGCTCTGCGCGTGATGATCACCGACAAGCTCGGCTCCTCTGCCGTCGCCGGCATAGAGATCTTGTCGGAGGTCGAACATCACCGGCACAACGTTGCTTGACAATTGGCCGAAAACTCCCGCCTGCCTGTGCGACGACGAGAACGGATCACGAAGCGCTTCCAGTCACCACGCCAGCTTCAGCGGTTCGTCTCTATCCAAAACCCCATCGTCGATCTGTTCACTTCCCCGCCAATGTCTATCATCTTCCGACATTCGGGTCTGCGCAGCGCTGTCACAGAAAATACCGCGAAATCTCGCATGTCGCGCAGCTTGAAGTCTAACTTCGCTGGCCCGCTGTGCCGGCCTATCGGTGTTCCTCGGTGGCCAGGAGCCAGCGCCGACCTCCGCGGCCAGACCCACGTTGAGGTGCTAATTGACCCCAGTCGGAGTGGCTGGTCTAGGCCAAGCCGCCCTGTCTGATTGGGTCAGTCATCTCTCGATGGGTTTCGATCAGAAATCCACAAAAATGGTCCGTATGTTTCAATTAACCTGAGAAAATGGCGATCTATGGCAAGAGTTATCATCGTATAGCTCCACCGTTCATCAGGCACAGCGGGAGAGATCGGCGAAATGCCGACGCCGACGCAGCAAGCTCTCAGGTACCCGAGACAGATTTGGGGATTCGCCGCGGGCCAGCCTCGCACCCGTTGCACCGTTCGGAGGTTAGAATGCCTAAAATAGTTGTCATCGGCGCCGGAATTGCCGGCGTGTCGACGACCTACGCATTGATAGAGCAAGGCTACGACGTAACTGTGGTCGAGCGGCGGCGCTATGCGGCGATGGAAACTTCATTCGCCAACGGTGGCCAGCTGTCCGCAAGCAATGCAGAAGTCTGGAATCACTGGTCCACCATCCTCAAAGGGATCAAGTGGATGCTTCGGCGGGATGCGCCGCTTCTTATGAACCCCACTCCGTCATGGCACAAGTACACCTGGCTGCTGGAATTCGTGTCCAATATTTCGCGATATCGCGAGAACACCATTGAAACGACCCGTTTGGCTATCGCGGCCCGTAAACACCTCTTCGATATCGCTGACCGAGAAGGGATCGATTTTGATCACGTCCGTCGCGGGATTCTGCATGTCTGTTGGGACAAAGCCGCCTTCGATCATGCGTTGAAGGTGAACGAGATGTTGAACGAGGGCGGCCTCGATCGTCGATCGGTGACGCCCGGCGAAATAGCCGGCATTGAACCTGCCCTGCATGGTAATTTTTATGGAGGATTTTACACCCCTTCGGATTCTACCGGCGACATCCACAAATATTGCGCGGGCTTGGAGAAGGCCTGCACAAAGCGTGGTGCCCAATTCATCTATGATGCTGCGGTAACTCGGATTGGACGCAGGGATCGCCTTGACCTCGCTTATACGACCGGTGGCGCCGATCAGACGCTGGAAGCCGACGGCATTGTAGTGTGTGCGGGAACGAACAGTCGCGATATCGCTGCGATGTTCGGGGATCGCGTCAACGTTTATCCGGTGAAAGGGTATTCAATTACGGTGGGGTTGGAGAGGTCTGCCTCAGATCTGGCACCTTGGGTAAGTATTCTGGACGACCGCGCAAAAATCGTGACCAGCCGCCTCGGCGCAGCGCGCCTGCGCGTAGCAGGCACCGCAGAGTTCAATGGTGTCAATTTCGACATCCGTGAGGATCGCATCAGACCTTTGGTAGACTGGACGCGTATGATGTTCCCGAAAGTGGCAACTGAGCACGTTGTGCCATGGGCGGGGCTTCGACCGATGATGCCAAATATGATGCCACGGGTCGGCAAGAGCCGGGTTCCGGGCGTGTTCTATAATACGGGTCACGGGCACCTAGGGTGGACGCTTTCTGCCGCTACGTCGGCGACGCTGGCCACAGTTGTGGCTACGGATCTTCCGGTCGATGCACGTTTGGCGGCATAGAGCCGCCTCTGTTATCAAGCTCAAGGGACTACAGATGACCAAACTGACATTGACATTTGCCAATTCAATCATTAGTCAGGCGTGCTTTACAGCAAACGGTAAGGGCCTGAAGCCCTGAGCATTGCGGTTCTCGATACTGGCGACCACTTGGTCGCGTTCCAGAAGCAAGTGGTGCTTCAATGCTCCGCTTTGAGATTGCATTCGGAAGGCTTACGGTGCGTTGGCCGCCGGATTCGGTTCACGCTGGCTCAACCAAGCGTCCGCAGACCGCCCTCACTTTGTAGCCGGGCTGACCGCTATATCAGGCGGCAAGATTGTCCCCGTGCCCGGGGGTGTCCTGGTGCGAGACCGGGTCGGTCGATTGCTGGGTGCGGGAGGGATTACCGGAGAAACATCTGACAACGATGAAGCCGTGGCCCTGGCAGCAATCGAGATTAGCGGTTTGAATGCACAGGCGGCCTGACTCAGGCAACCAGCGAAGCGCCTCGATCTTGCCGGGCCAGAGATCGGAGATCTGGCGGCCAATCAGGGCACATTTGCAATAGGGCCTGTGCCTCTGGCCCTATTTTGAAATGTTCCGCGCACTGGTTGCCCTTAGGTTGGTGGCTAAATGCTGCTGTCACGGCGCAAAACGTTTGGGAACAGGGTTAGAGATGGATCAGGAAGCCTCCTACGGCTTTGCGCCGACAGAGTTCGAAGAACGGGTCGCCCGGGCTCAGCGGTTAATGGGTCAACATCGCCTAGACGGCTTGTTGCTCACGTCGATGGACAACATCCGCTACTTCATCGGTGTCGATTCCACATTCTGGGAGAGCTATACCCGACCTTGGTTCCTGTTAATCCCTGCTACCGGTGCGCCCTTCGCAATCATTCCGGAGATCGGAAGGGCTATCATCGAGAAGACGTGGGTCAAGGAAATCAGATCCTGGCCTTCGCCTCGCCCAGAAGACGAGGGCACATCTCTTGTTGTCGAGGCGATATCGGGCCTACCCCGCCGACACGGACGCGTCGGAGCTGAACTTGGTTTCGAACTGCGACTGGGAATGCCGGTAACGCAATTGAATGCGATCAGCGGCGGTCTGAAAAGCGTCGAGATTATTGATGGCGCAAGCCTCATTTGGCAGCTTCGCATGATCAAGAGCCCGGCCGAGATCAGCAAAATCCAACAGGCCATCGACATCGCAGGTGCCGTATACGCCCAGGTGCCCGATTTCGTTAAGGTCGGCGATACCGAGCGTATGATCCTTCGGGAATTCCGCGGTCGCCTCAATGCTGGCGGCGCCGGCGCAATCCCAACCCTCATTTGCAGATCCGATGTCGGAGGGCCTTTCGAGATTACGGGCGGCCCAAGGGACCGGCCCATCGCTGATGGCGACCTGCTCTTCATCGACACAGGCACGACCTTCGACGGGTATTTCTGCGATTACGATCGCAATTACCAGATTGGCAGGGCTACAGATGCCCTACGGTATGCTCAGGAAAAGGTTTGGGAAGCGCACGAGACTGGGCTTCAAGCGGTAAGAGCGGGGCTTACTGCCGGATTTGTCTTTGAACAGATGGCCAAGGCACTCTCTTCGCGTGGTGCGGACCTCAACAGCAACGGACGCATGGGGCACGGCCTTGGGTTGCGGCTGACCGAGCCCCCGTCAATTCGACTGAAGGACGAGACAGTGTTGCAGCCAGGCATGGTGCTCTGCATTGAGCCTGCCTTGGAATACGAGCCAGGTAAAATCGTGCTGCACGAGGAAACAGTCGTGGTTACTGAAGGAAAGGCGCAACTGCTCACAGATCGGGCGCCGAAGCAGCTAGCGCAGATATGTTGATGGGGAAGAGACGCTGACGATTTGCGCTTTCCCCGAAGAGGTAGTTAGAGACCACCGATCATATGATCGAAAGTTCCTTAGCTACCTCCGCAAACGCCGTTACCGCATGGTCGATGTCCGCACTGGAATGCGCAGCCGACATCTGAGTGCGGATCCGCGCCTGGCCTTTCGGCACCACAGGAAATGAGAAGCCGATGACATAGATGCCGCGCTTCAGCATTCGCTGCGCCATCTCCTGCGCAAGGGCGGCATCGCCCAGCATCACCGGAATGATCGGATGATCGGCACCAGCAAGCGTAAAGCCCAGCCTACCCATTTGAGACCGGAAGCGTTCCGCATTGGCATATAGGCGCTCGCGTAGCGCGTCGCCATGCCGGATCAGCTCGAACACTTTCAGCGAGGCACCGGCAATCGCCGGCATCAGCGTGTTGGAGAAAAGATAGGGTCGCGATCGCTGGCGCAGCCAGTCGACCACCGGTTTTTTGCCCGATGTGTAGCCGCCGGACGCGCCACCCAACGCCTTGCCGAGCGTGCCGGTGATGATGTCCACCCTGCCCTCGACGCCACAATGTTCGGCCGAGCCACGGCCATTCCTGCCGACGAAACCGACTGCATGGCTGTCGTCGACCATGACCATCGCATCATATTTGTCGGCGAGGTCGCAGACGCCCTTCAGATTGGCGATGATGCCATCCATCGAGAACACGCCGTCGGTGGCGATCAGCCGGAACCGGCAATCCTTCGCATCCTTCAGGCGCGCCTCGAGCTCGGCCATGTCGTTGTTGGCGTAGCGGAAGCGCTTTGTCTTCGACAGCCGCACACCGTCGATGATCGATGCGTGGTTCAGCGCATCGGAGATGATTGCATCCTCCTCACCGAACAGCGCCTCGAACAGGCCGCCATTGGCGTCGAAGCAGGAACCGTAGAGGATGGTCTCATCCATGCCGAGGAAGGCGGAAATCGTGGCTTCGAGCTCCTTGTGCTCTTCCTGGGTGCCGCAGATGAAGCGCACCGAGGCCATACCGTAGCCATAGCGGTCGAGCGCCTGCTTGGCGGCCTCGCGCAGCTCAGGGCTGTCGGCGAGGCCGAGATAATTGTTGGCGCAGAAATTCAGCACCTTCTCGCCGCCGACCTCGATCTCGGCCGATTGGGTCGAGCTGATCACCCGCTCGGACTTGTAGAGCCCGGCTGATTTCAGGCCGGCGAGTCCGTTGGAGAGATGCAAGATGAAAGCGTCGGACATCGGCAAACTCACGGCAACACGGCCTTCCCCAATGGGAAGGCTTTTTCGACAAATATCGCGGCACTATCCGAAATTTACCGGGGTCGACCATGCGGGGTCGGCATGCTTCTCCCAATACAGATGTGTCAGCTGGCACGTCAGTCCACCGACCTTGCCGCCGCCTATCACGGTTTCGTCAATCTTGGACACGGGCATGATCCCGCCCGCTGTGGATGTGATGAAAACCTCATCGGCACCCTTCAGCTCGTCGCGATCAATGTCGCCGGCGCTGACAGAGAGGCCCAGTTCGCTGCATAGATCAAATACGGTCTGCCGGGTAATGCCGGCAAGGACGCCATAAGCCGGGGTCTTTAGACGGCCGGCTTTGACGATGAAAACGTTGAAGCCAGGCCCTTCGGCAATGTGATCGTTGATGTCGACAATCAATGCAGTTTCGGCACCGTAGTCATACGCATCAAACAGGCCTTTCACCAGATCGAGCCAGTGATAGTTCTTGATGGACGGATCGATCGACCTGGGCGGAATCCGAACGGTGTTGCTGATGGCGACGTGCAGGCCGCGCTCAAGCTGCTCTTTGTTCGCGACGGATCCGAACGGCACCGCGAATGCGATAAACCTATTCTCCGATTCCCGCGGGTCACGGCTAAAGGTGGGCGAGCCACCTCGCGTGCAGACCATTTCGACATATGCCGACTTGTGACCAGATAGCGCCACGCAGGTTGACAGAATCTTCTCGATCTCACTGCGGTTGTAGTGAAGCTTCATGCGGAGCTTTTCCATGCCGCGAAAGAACCGCTCCAGATGCAGGTCCAGCCTGAAGAACCGTCCGTTCCATACATGGACGGTGTCGTAGGTGGCATCGGAATGCAGAAAGCCCCAATCCAAGACGGATATTTTGGCTTCGGACATCGGCAGGTACTGACCGTCCATGAAGGCTACGCCATGAGGATACTGTCGTTGATCCAGGTGCCGTTGCTCTATGGTCGGGAGAGATGTTGCAGGTTCGGCTGCAGCAAGTGTCATTCCTGAGTCCTCCAAATCTTTCAATCCAGGCGCTTCGCACACCCGATCACGATTTACCGCCGCGAGACCGCCCAGCGGCTCCACGTCCCAGCAGTTCGAATGTTGGCGCACCTCGGACCACCCAGCACGCGGCGCGTGCCGGTGTCGACCCGACCGGGGCCATAAGCCCTTTGGTCCGACCACGGGTCACCCCGCGATCCAATTAAATCGCAGACTTCGATGCGCTGATTGCGATCAAAGTGGCGCGCCGGCCGAAATGCACGCTTCAAAAACCGGGTGGGAGTGGTGGAAACGTTCAGCCTTGAAGTGTCTACACTAGAACCCGGGGCTCAAACTTAACTCGGTCCAACGCAATCATGCTCTTGAACTTGCGCACATTGGGATTTGTGTAGAGTTTGGTCTTTACAAAAACGTCGAAGGCCTCGACGTCCTCCACCGCTACAATAAGAACGAAGTCGGCATCGCCTGTGATCATATAGCATTGAGTGACTTCTTTTGCCGTCCTCATCGCTCGCTTGAAGTCGTCGACGAGGTCCAAACGCTCACGGTCGAGTTCTACGGTGACGACCACTGTCAACGACTTCCCGAGCGCCTTGGGGTCGACTAAGGAGATATCAGCGGTCACAACCCCGTCGGCGCGTAACCTGTTGACCCGGCGCATGCATGAGGCAGCAGACGAACCCACGAGGTCCGCAAGCTCGGCAAACGACAGCCTGTTGTTCTTCTGAAGCGCCCCGAGTATCCGGCGGTCAAGATCATCTATCATCCCTGCACCTCAGATGCGAAACCATCATGTGGCATTAGCGATCCGAAATGCTCGTTGCAAGATCGGAGGCGTAACGAAACGCTACCCCATGCAAATGGAGCCATCATTGCAATCGTGATGGAAGCGTGATCGTTTCCTCTCATCCCAATGCGTGTTTTGACCAAAATATCCCAAATGTTTCCTGTAAATCTGCACAATGCCAGCCACATGGCGCTCCGTAGGACGACAGGCGCCGATGAATGGAGTCAGCATGTTCCAGAAGTTTTATCATCTGGCCGACGAGGCTACAGCTTGGCGCAGGCATCTTCATCAAAACCCCGAACTCGACTTCGCTGTGCATGAGACGGCACGTTTCGTCACGGAAAAGTTGGTGTCCTTTGGAATCAACTATATCGAAACCGGCATAGCCGGCACCGGCGTCGTCGCTTTCATCCAGGGCGAAGGCGGCGACGGGCCGACTATCGGCCTCCGTACAGATATGGACGCCTTGCCCATCCATGAAGTGTCTGGAAAGGATTGGTCCTCGAGGACCCCCGGGAAGATGCACGCCTGCGGTCACGACGGCCACACGGCGATGCTGCTTGGTGCTGCAAAGTACCTTTCCCAAAGAAGGAGTTTCAGAGGCACCGTCGCGCTTATCTTCCAGCCGGCCGAGGAGGTCGAATTGCCGTCGGGCGGGCTCAAGATGGTCGAAGACGGCTTTTTGGACCGTTTTGGCATCTCCCAGGTCTTCGGAATGCACAACTGGCCAGGGATCGATGTAGGCAAATTCGCGATCTGCGCAGGCCCGATGATGGCCTCCCAAGATGATTTCGATATCGTTGTAAAAGGTCGCGGCGGGCACGCTGCAGCCCCGCACCTTGCGGTCGATCCGGTCGTTATCGCCGCCCAAGTCATCACTGGCCTGCAAGGACTTGTGTCGCGCAGCACCGATCCAATCGAGTCGCTGGTAATTTCCGTCACGAAACTCAGGGCCTCGAATGCTTACAATGTGATCGCCGACGAAGTTGAACTGGCTGGAACCGTCCGCGCATTGGCCCCTTCCCTGCGTGACTTCGCCGAGACCCAGATCGAGCTCGTTGCGCGGAAAATCGCGCAAGCTTTCGGGGGCGGCATTGCCTACCGGTACCGCCGATCGGTTCCAGCGGCAGTGAATGATAGCGCTGCCACTGCTCTTGCCATCCGTGCGGCTCAAGGCACCGGCGCGGCAGCGGTAGACGACAGATTGAGGCCGGCCATGGTTGCAGAAGATTTCGCTTACATGCTGCAGGCACGCCCAGGAGCCCTCATTTTCATCGGCAATGGCCCTTCGGCCGCTTTGCACAATGGCGCTTACGATTTTGACGATCACGCAATCCCGTACGGCGTGGCTTATTGGGTGAACGTCGTGGAGGCTGCCCTTGGAAAAGATGGCTAACATTTCAAAAAAGCTGGACTTATGGTTGGAACGTTTCGCCCATCCGGCACATTTGGCGAAATACCATGCAAAGAGTGCCCCATGATGCGCAAGTACGGTCGGTTGCATCTTTGCCACAGGCAGCCGCAATCAACCACGATCAATCGTGGCAGTAAGGGGTAGCAAAATGAAAACCAAAATGGGAACAGCCATTCTAGCAGCCGGTATTTCCTTGTTCGCAGGCGCCTACACGGTAACTGCAGGTCCACTTTCGGACCGCATCAGCGCCGGTCAGCCGATCCGGATCGGGTTCTCTAACGTGCCGATCTATGCCTTTCCGGACGACAAGGGCCAGCCAAAGGGGTTCGTGAACGACGTCGCGCTCGGCATTTTGAAAGACATGGGCCTGACCAATTTCGAGACCACCGTTACCGATTGGGGCGGCCTTATCCCCGGCCTGCAGGCCAACCGCTATGACATAATCACGGGTGGAATGTACATCCTGGGAAGCCGCTGCAAGAACGTTGCGTTTTCTGAGCCAATTGCGAAGACCGGTGATGCGTTTCTGGTGCCCGCCGGAAATCCCAAGGGCATCCACAACTACAAGGATATCCTTCAGAAGAACGCTGCATTCGTCACCTATTCAGGCGCAAACCTGATCGAGGCAGCAAAAAAGGAAGGCGTGAGCGACGACCAGATAACACAGGTGCCAGGACCGTCTGAGGTCCTGGCCGCGGTCAAATCGGGCCGCGCGGACGCCGGCGGTATGACCTATTTCGAAGTGAAGTCCATGGCGGATGGGTCGAACGGCCAGTTTGAAGCTACAAACCCCGCGGACCTGCCCGAATGGACACAGAACTGGGTGGGCATTGGGTTTCGCACCGAGGACGCTGATTTCTTGGCCAAGTTCAACGAGGCCTTGAAAAGATACGTTGGGACTCCTCGGATGATCGAGGCCATTAAGCCGTACGGCTTGTCCGAGGTTAATCTTCCGGGTCCCACCACGACCCAGTGGGCTTGCTCAAACCGGTAAGGTACAGCGGATGCGGGCACCCGCTGGGAGCCCGCATCCCGGTCCTGCTAGCGGATAGATTATGGGTTTTCTAGAGTTTCTTGCGCAGTACTGGCCCCGGTTGTTATCAGGCACCTGGGTGACGATCCTTATTTTTGCATGCTCGGCGGTTCTAAGCATCGCGTTATCGATGATCGCAGGCCTCTGCAAGCTTGCGCCAACGCCCCTTCTGCGAGCGGTCGCCGTTTGCTACGTCGAACTGTTCAGAGGCACGTCCCTATTGGTCCAGCTCTACTGGATCTTTTTCGTGCTTCCGCTCTTCGGCCTTACAATCGAGAAGTTTACCGCAGGGTGTTTGGCGATTGGCTTGAACATCGGGGCTTACGGCGCCGAACTGGTTAAGGGCGCCGTTCTTGCAGTGCCAAGGGGGCAGTGGGAAGCCGCATTGGCCATCAATATGGCTCCAGCCCAGCGGATGCGGCGCGTTATCCTCCCCCAGGCGCTGGTGATTGCATTGCCGGCCTGGGGCAATCTTTTGATCGAGTTGTTGAAGGCCACGGCCCTCGTGTCCCTAATATCGGTTTCGGACGTCATGTTCGAAGCCAAGCAGATCAACGGCCAGACATTTCTGTCGGCCCAGGTTTTCGGCGCAGCGCTGGTCATCTACTACATATTGGCGAGATGCTTGCTGACTCCCGGTATGCGCAGTCTCGAGAAGCGAATGCGCTCCAAGTTGGGCTCAGCTTGAGTCATGTTCAAATGGGACTGGGATTTCACCTGGCAAATCTTACCGCGGTTGATACACGCCACGGGCAACACCCTCATTGCCGCACTGTCCGGCTATGCTATTGCTATGGTGCTGGGTCTGGCACTTGCCCTTGTTCAGCGTGGCAATGCTACAGTCCTGCGTTGGCTCATTCGTGAACTGATAGAGTTTATCCGCTCGACACCGCTCCTCGTTCAGGTTTTTTTTGTTTTCTACGTTGCCCCACAATTTGGAGTTCGGCTGAGTCCATGGGTATCAGGGATGCTAGCCATCGGGCTCCACTATGCCTGCTACCTGTCCGAAGTCTATCGCGGCGGGATCGAAGGGGTCGCCCATGGGCAATGGGAGGCGGCAACCGCGCTGAACATGTCCACCAAACAGACCTATGTTCGAATCGTCATCCCTCAGGCAATCCCGCTCTGCATTCCAGGAATGGGTAACTATCTGGTTGGTATATTCAAAGACACCCCGATGCTCTCGGTGATAGGTGTCGCAGAGCTGATGCACACGGCCAACGCTATTGGAACCGAGAATTACCGTTTCCTAGAGCCTTACACTTCGGTCGGAGTGATATTCCTAGCGATTTCATTGCCTTCAGCCGGCTTGGTGAACCTATTGGAACGGTATCTCCGCCATAGGTTAGGAACTTAACATGACCAACCTTATGAACATGCCCCTGCAACTCACTGGCGATACCACGCCCGTCGTGAGTTTCAGAAAGGTGCGAAAGGCCTACGGGCCGATCGTTGTGCTTGAAGACCTGAACCTTGATGTGGCGGCAGGAGAAACGGTCACCATCGTAGGCCCGTCAGGATCAGGCAAGACAACCGTATTGAGAGTCTTGATGACACTGGAGACAATCAATGGAGGATGTATTTACGTCGATGGAAAGCCCCTGACCCACATGGAAAAGAATGGAGTGCTGGTCCCGGCTAGTCAAAAATACATTCGCAGCCGCCGCTCCGATATCGGCATGTGCTTTCAGCATTTCAATCTTTTTCCCCACATGACTGCCCTGGAGAATTGCATGGAGGGCCCGGTTCAGGTGTTAAACATGCCAAAAGCCGAGGCTCGCGACCGCTGTGTCGAGTTGCTCGAAATGGTCGGCATGCTTCATAAAATGGATCAGCACCCCTCGAGGCTGTCAGGCGGCCAGCAGCAGCGCGTAGCAATCGCCCGCGCGCTAGCAATGCGACCGAAGGTTATGCTGTTTGACGAGGTCACATCCGCGCTTGACCCAGAAGTTATTGGTGAGGTCACTAACGTCATCAGGAAGCTCGTCGCGGAACATAACCTGACCATGCTGATGGTGACGCATCAGATGGGGTTCGCCCGCGATATTTCTGACAGGGTGTGTTTCTTCTACGGCGGCAAGATTGAGGAACAAGGTACCCCAGCAGAGTTATTCTCAAACCCGCAAAGGGAGAGGACCCAGCAGTTTCTTCGCGCCGTAAAGGAAGCCATCTGATCAGGATCGGCCTCGCCCAAAATGATTGACGCGGGCTCAAAATGGCTCGAGAAGCGGCCAACGCTCTTTGCCTTTAACTTCGCTGGACGGTCCCTCCTGTAGATCCGTTTCATGCCACGCAAGACTATGCAGAGCCTATTTCAACCGGCATCATCTTTTGACACGTATGCAGGCCATGCATGGCCTAATTTGCACCTGGTCACGCTTCCCCATGATCGTGCCTAGCGATCAGACGAAGCTACGTAGCGCCTGTTGAGAGCCCTAGGGCGGGCTTGTGACGGCTTGGCAATGCATGGGGCGTTAGAGGTGGAAACGTGGTGCGTGGTTGTGTCGGGCGAACAGCAGCGTACGCGCAGCTTCAACGCCACCCTTGGAGCCGTTCTCCCGAAAGCATCCCGCGATTGGTGTACGGATACTCTCGCAACCTGGAACCGATAAGACACTATTTTGATCAAGGAACGCCATCATGACACCTGCCTTGACGCCGATTTCTTCCCCCGATTGGTCGATGCTATCGCTGGCAGACGTGGACCCGTTCCCAAGTTACGATGAACTCAGGAGGCGCGGCCCCTTGGTGTGGGACCCCGGCATGAACTGCTGGCTCGCCGTCAGTTACCATGCCTGCAAAATTACGGAATCCGATGAAGAAACTTTCCGGATCATGTACGTCGACGCATCGCCGAAGACGCTCGAGATCAATGGCGGGGCGACCGGCGTATCGGTGATGACCGGTGAGAAACACGCGGCCATGCGGCGGGTTTATCTCAAGCTTCTCAGCCCCAGTGCCATGACAAAATACCGAGTTGACCACGTGTTGCCCGTTATCAACGATGCGATAGACCGCTTCCAGAAAAGGGGCGGTGCTGAACTCGTCACTGAGTATGCGCAGGCCATTCCAGAGCGGGTAATGGCCTCAATGTTCGGGCTCCCGTGGAAGGACGATGCGCTCGTCACGCAGGTTGCGGAGTGGCACAAGGATATCGTGGCTTGGATCGGTATGAAAAATGCCGGCGGCGAATTGATGCAAAAAGCTCAGCATGCGTCGGACAAGCTGAACGAGCTGTTCCTTCCCCTCGTCCTGGAACGAAAAGACAAGCGCGGAGACGATTTCATAAGCTTGCTCTGGTCGCAGGGTGAGAAAGATTATCCTGGCCTCGGGGTAACGGAAGTTCTCCATAATACACGAGATTCTGCCATTGGCTCAGGAGAAACGACGGCAAATGCCATTGCCAACGCGGTCTACCTTTATCTGACTAATCCCGAAGCCCGGCGTGCAATCACAAACGATCAGGGAGCAACCCTCAACGTCTTCGTGGAAGAGACCCTGCGGCTTTTGGGATCCGTGCAATGGCGCTTCCGCGTAGCGAACCACGACGTATCGGTCTTGGGTGTTTCGGTGAAGAAGGACGACGTGATTTGCAATCTGCACGCGGCCGCGAACCGCGATCCGGAACACTATAGTTGTCCACACGCCCTGGATCTCACCAGAAAAGCGCCGAATGACCATCTGGCCCTGAACGTTGGCCCGCGGCTCTGCGCAGGCATGCACTTTGCCCGGCTTTTAATGCGTGAAGGCATGAAGGGCCTTATCGAACGGCTTCCCGAGCTACGGCTTGATCCGTCCATGGAGCCGCCACGCTTTAGGAACTATTCCCATCGTTCCTACGGACCACTCAACGTTCTATTTTGAGGTAAATCAGGGTGAGAATAGTCGTATACGACCAGGGCGGCGCAAGAGTCGAAATCCGTGATGTAGCCGGACAAACTCTTATGAGCGTTATCCGCGATGCAGGCCTCAACATCACGGCCCAATGCGGCGGCTGTGCGGCATGCGCGACGTGCCACGTATATGTGGAAGATGAATGGACCAGCAAGCTAAAGCCAGTCAGCGATGTTGAAGATGCCATGCTGGACATCGCTGAAGAGCGGCAGGAGAACTCTCGACTCTCTTGTCAAGTCAAGCTGACTGAAGATCTCGACGGTTTGACCGTGAGGCTGGCACCTGGTTCCGGATTCTAGCGCAAGCCTATCACCTCTTGCGGCCCTTTTTTGCAGCAATCCAACGACGGCGGAAGCACGCCTTATGCGAAAGAGACTACTGATAGTCGGGGGCTCATACGCCGCATCCGAGTTGGCGTGCCAGGCGCGTGAGAGCGGCTATGCGGAAGAGATCTTGATCGTTAGTGATGAAGGCGACCTTCCATACCATAGGCCGCCCCTTTCCAAGTCCTATCTCAAGGACCCTGGTGAGGAGCTCATGCCTCTAAGGGCAGAAGCCTTCTACAGGGACAAGGCCATTGAAGTAGAGCTGGGCTCGAAAGTCGTCGCGATTGACGGGCGTGGGAATCGTGCCACCCTGTCCAACGACGTTGTCATACCATTCGACACCCTGGCCCTGACAACAGGCGCCCGTGCGCGCACGCTGCCCGGCCTCGAAACATGCCCCGGCAACCTGCACTACGTTCGCAGCGTTGCAGATGCCCGAAATCTTCGCTTGGCAATCCCTGGTGCGGAAAAGGTAGTGATTATCGGCGCAGGGTTCATTGGTCTCGAAGTCGCATCTGCCCTTGTTCGGCAAAACAAACACGTAACGGTAGTGGAAGCTGCGGACCGGGTTCTGGCTCGCGCGGTATCCCCGGAACTTTCGAGATTGCTGTCGGCAATTCACGCACAAAACGGGGTGAACCTAATCACTTCCCGTAAGGTGCGCCCGATCATTGGCCCCAGCGGCCAGATCAATCGTCTCGAAATGGACGACAGCTTGATCCTGAAAGCGGATATCGTCGTTGTTGGGGTCGGCTCTCAGCCCAATCTCGAGCTCGCGCAGCAGCTCGAGTTGCATGTGGGAAACGGGATTATTGTCGACAATAGGTCGCGCACCTCCAAGAGCAACGTATTTGCAGCGGGAGACTGCGCCACGTTCGCTGGTGAGTTCAACCGCGCGGGGATCCGCCTTGAATCGGTGCAGAACGCGATCGATCAGGCCCGCATAGCCGGCAACGCGATAGCTGGAGGAGACAAAGTCTACCACGCCGTACCTTGGTTCTGGTCCGATCAGTACGAGTCGAAAATCCAGATTGCGGGTCTATCTAGCGAGACGACCCATTCTGAATCGCGGCGCGGAGAGAAATCGGATGTTTCTGTGTTTCATTTCCGCGACGACGTCTGCGTCAGCGTTGAAAGCGTTAATCGTCCCCGAGACCACATGGCAGCGCGCCGCCTTCTGGCGGGCGGTAAGGACATTACCAGACGGCGTCTTCAAGAGGTTGATTTCAATATATCGGCCCTCCTAAACGCCTAGGCGTCCATAATACCAAGAGGCAGCATCATGTCTACTTCAGCTCAGTTAGCGTTGCATGATGAGATATTCTCTGTCGCCAGCGTGGCACAGGGCGTGCCCGCTTGCACTGAAGCTGAGTGTCTGGCGTACGGCAATGGTGTTTGGGTTGAGGTCGAGGGAATAGGCGACTGTATCCGCCACTGGTCGTCCGGTTTGTCCAATCGGACCCCAATGGCAGTGTTCTACATACATGGCGATCGCTTGTGGTTTGGAGAACCTGCGGGGTACGAGGACAACAGCGTTGCGAGGCAGCAGACCTATGCGAATATGACAGCGTCTTCGCTCGGAATGCCGTTCGTCAAGATCGCCCGGCCGGGACTCTATGGGTCGTCGGGCAAACACAGTTTGGCTCGCCAGATGCGCGAGATGGAGCTCGTTGCGGGGGCTGTTCGACAGCTTATCGCACGCCATAATATCAAGCGTTACGGATTTGCGGGACAGTCCGGCGGCGGTAGTGTAGCCAGTTATTTGCTGACGCAATTTCCGGACGTAGAATGTGTCGCATTTTCAGCCGCTTGCCTGTCCCTGGATGGGCTGCGCAGGGGTAGCCTGGAGCGCAGTGGGTACGATGGAGCGGATAATATCTATGACCCGGTTGCGCATCTGTCCAAGATCGCGATGAATCCTCGCCGTCGCTTGTTTGTCATTGGTGATGAAAAGGATGAGTCAGCGCTATTTTTGAACCTGGAGGACTACTATCAGGCTGCGAAGGCGCTAGGCCACGATGTCACTCTCATCCGAACCGAAGCTCTCGGTAACAACCATGTCCTGGACGCCACAGGCCAGCACGCGGTGGCGTGGGCTTTGAAGGGACTGTCCACGAAACAGATCGAAAAGAAAATCGCCAGCAAAGAAATCGTGGGTTAAACGGTGGCTGGCTGAGACAAACGAGGAGATCTACCAAGTTGCTCATATTTGCAATGTGAGTATGCCTGTTCCGTGCCCAGGCAGCTTTTGCAGAAACGCTGCCGGCAATTAGCTGATATCAGTTGATCAGGGACCCCAAGAGACATCCGTGTTAGTCAGTCACATGACATGTCGAAGCGAACAAGCCAGTAGCCAAGATTAAGGATATAAATCATGAAAACCCGCGCCGCTGTCGCTGTCGCCGCCGGAAAGCCGCTGGAGATCATGGAGGTCGACCTCGACGGCCCACGTGAGGGCGAGGTTCTGGTCGAGATCAAGGCGACAGGCATCTGCCACACCGACGAATTCACGCTGTCGGGCGCCGATCCGGAAGGTCTGTTTCCGGCCATCCTCGGCCATGAGGGCGCCGGCGTCGTCGTCGATATCGGCAAGGGCGTCACCTCGCTCAAGAAGGGCGATCACGTCATCCCGCTCTACACGCCCGAATGCCGCCAGTGCCATTCCTGCCTGTCGCGAAAAACCAATCTGTGCACGGCCATCCGCGCCACCCAGGGCCAGGGCCTGATGCCCGATGGTTCATCGCGCTTCTCGATCGGCAAGGACAAGATCTTTCACTATATGGGCTGCTCGACCTTCTCCAACTTCACCGTGTTGCCCGAGATCGCGCTGGCCAAGGTCAACCCCGACGCGCCCTTCGACAAGATCTGCTACATCGGCTGCGGCGTCACCACCGGCATCGGTGCTGTGATCAACACCGCCAAGGTCGAGATCGGCGCCACCGCCGTCGTCTTCGGCCTCGGCGGAATCGGCCTCAACGTGATCCAAGGCCTGAAACTTGCCGGCGCCGACATGATCATCGGCGTCGATTTGAACAACGACAAGCAGGAATGGGGCGAGCGGTTCGGCATGACGCATTTCGTCAATCCGAAGGAGATCGACGGCGATGTCGTGCCCCACCTCGTCAACATGACCAAGCGTGGCGCCGACCAGATCGGCGGCGCCGACTACACATTCGACTGCACCGGCAGCACCAAGGTGATGCGCCAGGCGCTGGAAGCCTCGCATCGCGGCTGGGGCAAGTCGGTCGTCATCGGCGTCGCCGGTGCCGGCCAGGAGATCTCGACGCGGCCGTTCCAACTGGTCACCGGCCGCACCTGGATGGGAACCGCCTTCGGCGGCGCGCGCGGCCGCACCGACGTGCCGAAGATCGTCGACTGGTACATGGCCGGCAAGATCGAGATCGATCCGATGATCACCCACACGCTGAAGCTCGAGGACATCAACAGGGGTTTTGACCTCATGCATGAAGGCAAGTCGATCAGGAGTGTGGTGGTTTACTGAGGAGGAGAAAGCCGCCGGCTAACCAGCCAGCGGCCGAAAAATGCAGATGCTCAACACGGGAGGAGACAAAATGCCGGAAAAACTGCATCCTAAAATCGACAATGGACTGCCACGGGAAAAGCCCGACTTTGCCGGCGGCACGCTGGTCTGCGCCTGCACCAGCAACCCGGTCAAGGTGAAGGTCAAGGGCCAGATCGCCCACAACCATGCCTGCGGCTGCACCAAATGCTGGAAGCCGGAAGGCGCATTGTTCTCGGTCGTGGCGGTTGCCGCTACAAACGACGTGACCGTGACCGAAAACGGCGACAAGCTGAAGGTGGTCGATCCGGGCGCGCTGATCCTGCGCCATGCCTGCACGGGCTGCGGCGTCCACATGCACGGCCCGGTCGAGCGCGACCATCCGTTCAAGGGCCTGTCCTTCATCCATCCGGAACGCTTCCAGGAAGACGGCTGGTCGCCGCCGGGCTTCACCGCCTTTGTCTCGTCGATCATTGAATCCGGTGTCGATCCGAGCCGCATGGACGGCATAAGGTCACAGCTGAAGTCGATCGGGCTCGAACCTTATGATTGCCTCAATCCAGGACTGATGGACTATATCGCCACCTGGACGGCTAAGAAGTCTGGCGCACTGCGGGCCTGAAACGTTGCGATAGGGCCGGGTACTGTCCGGCCCTTGCGCAACGCTGGAATTCACACACCGGGTGGAAAGAAGTATCATATGGGACTTTCTCCAGCCAAGAAAGCACGATGCAGGTCCGCAAAGAAAACGCAGACAAACACCTTCAGTACCCCGCCGCGCTCGACGGGGCTACGATGCCTCTTATTTCGATGGTGCGCGGACGTTAGCTTCTTCTATTTACTAAGGGGTCGGAAATGGTGCAATCGACCAGCCGATTAAGTCCACAGCCTCCTGAAGTATCGCCTCGGTCTGCGCACGGGTGGCTGAAGCGGCGATGACACATCCGATCCAGTCTCCGAGATCGCCTTTCCTAACGATGGGCGTCTTGGGTTCAACATAAAACGTGACCTCGGCTACCCCCGGTATGGCAGCCGCCCGACTGTCGCCACTGATCCAATCGAGAGTGCCATCGCGATCAGGTATCAAAAAACGCGCGGCCGCAGTGCGCGAATGCATTCTGCGCAAATTCGATTCCTCGCCGATGACAAGCTTGATGTGCTCGGTGACGAGATCGAGCCCGTAAGTGAGCTGAACCAGTTGAGGACCGGGCACACCACCAAGACGCGGGTTAACTTCAATAACCACAGGGCCACGGTTCGTCCAACGGAATTCTATGCAGGTGGGTCCCCAACCAAGGCCGAGAGCGCGCAAACAGGTCAGGGAAAGTTCAACAATCCGCTCTTGCTCTTCATCAGTCAGTAGGGCCGGTAGGGTGTATTCACGAAAGACGAAGTACGGCTCGGGGCCGACCTCACCGCCGTAAATCCCGATGACCTCATCTCCCATTATCTCGGAGCAATAGTAGGGACCTTGCGCGAATTCTTCGACCAGGATCCTGGGTGAAAACCGCCATACGTGCTTCCCACCCAATAGATAAGTCGTATGTTCCTTTAACTCATCGACGTTTCGGCACAACCGGACCCCGCTGCTGGCGTTGCCTACCGCTGGCTTAAGAACCACCGGCAGGCCGATTTCGGCGGCGGCGCTTTTAACGTCCGCCGCATCCGCTGCCAAGCGATAAAGAGGGAGGGGAACGCCAGCCTCCGCAAGAAGCTGAAGTTGAATAAATTTGTCGGAGCACTGTTCAATCGATGCCGGGTTCGGTCCAGGTAGATCGAAATGCCGACAGAGCCTGCCAGCTGTCGCATAGACCCATTCGCCGGGGTTCGGAAAGCCGGTAATGCCGGCAATGTCATAGTTCTCAGCCAGGCGGGAACATTCGCGGATTAGCGCATCGAGATTGTCTGTATCCACACATATCGCCTCTATGCCTTCCGCCGCAAGATAGTCGTACCGAGTTGGATCAGATGACATAACAAATGGTAAAAGATCAAGATTCTTAGCCGCTTTGACGTATCGGGAACCATTACTTGAAGATTCAATGAAGATGAGCGCTCTTCTTGCCACTTGTTTCGACCTCCAATATTTCGTGCTGTGCGGCTATCCTGGGATAATTCGGCGCAGCTCTTGGCCGTGCGGGCCTTGAACAATGCGGTGAACATACCCTTTTCAGTTCACCGCGGTCGCAAAAAGTCTGTAAATTAAGTTGAAGGATCTGTTGCAACCGATCGAAGGCGGCGATCGGCACGGTCTGGAGGGTGGCTCATGTGGCGGCGCATGATGTAATTAGATCTGGTGGACAATCGACGCAGGGCTGAGTAGCGGAGATGCTGCGCTCGAAGCGGGAGTGTAGCAGGCTACTTCAAGATTGGCGGCTTTTTCGGCAGGGCAACAACCATCGGAATTGACCGGTCAACTTCCTCCTGGAGGCAAGATCGGTGCCGACATGGCGCAAATTCCCCGCCTTTTCAGCACCCTGATTTTTAATGCCGCAGATTATGCCCAATCATTCCGTCGAACGATACGCATGTTAATCCCCCGATGAGGTTGATAATTCTGAGTTAGAGATGTGGGATGGCGTGTTCCCCGGGGGGCGGACTGCATCCAGCAGATGGGCAGCCTCCGGCTGGCTAACGGTCCATCAAGACGCGTTTTTACCGTGATCTGCACGTACAGCCAGTATTGAGCCTAGAGCTATGGCGGAAACTGGGTGATAACGTTTTGAGGAGAGCGGCGTACGAGGCGGGTGATGAAGCCTGCCAGAACCTCTCGAGGAGAGCGATACGCCATGAACGAGACTATCAACATTGTTCTCCTTCGTCAGCCTGACGAGTTTGATGATCCACTGATCGATGTGCTTCGCACCGGGGCGCGCAAATTGCTGGCGCAGGCGATCGAGATCGAGGCCGAGACGTTTCTTGCCGAGATGCGGGATCTCAAGCTTGCCGATGGCCGTGACCGGATTGTCCGGCATGGTCACGGCCCGGAACGGAGCCATCCAGACGGGCATCGGGCCGGTGCCAGTCAGGCGGGTGAAGATCCGGGATCGCGGCGCGAATGGCAAGGTGATCGGGTCCGGTTCTCCTCATTGATTCTGCCGAAATGGGCGCGTCGGACGCGGAGTCTGGATGCGCTGCTTCCCGTTCTCTACCTGCGCGGCGTTTCGACAGGGGATTTCCAGGAAGCGCTGAGCGCGCTTATGGGCAAGGACGCGCGGAACCTTCACCCTCGGTGATCACTCGGCTGACGGCGGAGTGGAACGCCGACTACGAGCGTTGGCAAAAGCGCGATCTTTCGGCGCGGCGCTACGTCTATGTGTGGCGGACGGGGTTTACCTGCAGGCCGCATGGAAGACCAAGCCGAATGCATGCTGGTCCTGATCGGCGCCACGCCCGAGGGCAGGAAAGAACTCGTCGGTTTCCAGACCGGCGTTCGCGAGAGCGCGCAGAGCTGGCGCGAGTTGCTGGTCGACGTGAAGCGGCGTGGCCTGAAGATCGCGCCCGATATTGCCGTCGGCGATGGCGCGCTCGGTTTGTGGAGAGCGCTCGACGAGGCCGTCCGGGTCGGCAATCAGGCAGCAGCGTGAACCCCGCAGATATCCAGAAGCGGCTAGAGCACTTCCGAGGAGGCGCGTCACACCGACTGCGTTACGCGGCCCATGCGCCGCCCATCGGCATCGGTCGATATCGGCTTCATGCCTTCCGAACTCGCAAGCGCTGGCGGAGCGCGTATGCAGCCGCAGGCTGCCCCGATAGGTTGCGACCTAGGACGTAGACTCATTACCACACAGCCAGATGCTTGATGTGAGCCCACCTCGCGAGCGACCGAGACTATGATCTCGATCCCCCCTTTTGCTGTCGCGCCCTGCTTATGGACGCGAACGATGGAGGTGTCGATCATCTGCGCCCGGCCGTCATGCGCTTTAGCAATTTCGATCATGAGGCGGTCCCACACACCTGCTTTCCGCCATCGGACAAAGCCGTTGTAGGGCCGTATCGCTCGGGGAGGTCCCGCCAAGGCGCACCGGACCGCAGTACCCAGAACTTGTTCGCTAAATCTCGGCTTTCTTCCAACCATTTACAGTTCCTGTAATTCAGAAACTGTCCCCTATCTATTTGCCTCAGTCGAGGGGTGCACTCCACTGCTGTCCGGGAATTAAAGGAACTCTTGTCCGGCTTGCGAAATCCGCACTATCGCCGGCTGGAGGGGCTTGAAGCCGCTGCGACTCTGGCACAACTCTACGCAACGGCGCGGCTGTTCGTGAACTTCTTCCAGCCCTCCTTCAAGCTGGCGGGAAAAGAACGGGACGGCGCCCGCGTGCGCAAGCGCTATCACCCGGCGGCAACACCATGCCAGCGACTGCGGCACATCCACTCACGGCTGAACCGGTTCGGGCCATGCTGGCGCAAACACAGGGGCGGCTGGATCCGGTAAAGCTGCTGCGAGAGATGCGATCGGCGCAGCAGCGCCTCGTCGACATTGCTGATGGATCTTGCACGCCGGCGCTGGTGGTGAGCGATCTGGCGCTGGATCAGTTCCTGTCGGGCCTGCGGACGGCCTGGAACTGGGGGAAATCCGCCCAGCCGCAAGAGCCAAGCCGAAGCAAAAGCGGGGTCGTCGGCGACCGGATCCGCTGCTGAAGGTCACGGGCCGGCTGCGCGCGTGGTTCGACGAAGAGCCCTGGCGGACGAGCCGCGAATTACTGGTGCGCCTGCAGGAGGAGCAGCCGGGGCAATATCCTGATCAACTTCTGCGCACGCTGCAGCGCCGTTTGAAGATCTGGCGGAAGGAAAAGGCACACGCGATGGTGTTTGGGCCAATGCACGTCGAGCCGCCAATCGAGCCGATGGCGAATTGATCCCAACCCGGCCCTGGGGAAATTATGGTGAGGCAACGGAAAATCGTTCGGGAACAATCCAGGGTGAGGCAATACGACCTCTCTCCCCAGATTTTCGAAAAGCTTCCGCCGTGTCTGGTTGGTTTGGAGGCGTGCGGCGGTTCGCATTATTGGGCGCACCAGATTGCGGCGCTCGGTCACGACGTGCGTTTAATCCCGCCGATTGTGTGAAGCCTTTTGTGAAACGGGGCAAGACGGACGCCGCCGACGCCGAAGCGATCAGCGAAGCCGTCACCCGCAAGACCATGCGTTTCGTTCCGATCAAATCGGCTGATCAACAGGCGGCGGCCATGGTGCTGAGGACGCGCGCCCTTTTGATCCGCCAGCAAACTCAGGCGATCAACGCGCTTCGCGGGCATTTGTCGAAGTTGCCGCCCTCGGCACGGCTAAAGTGGCTGCGTTGATCGAGATCGTCCGCGACGAGGCGGACGTTTGCCTGCCAAAAGCCGCTCGTTTGGCTCTGGCTGAAATCGCCGGTCAGGTCGAGGCGCTGACGCGTCAAATCGACAAGCTCGAATGAGGGAGTCGGCGAGGCGAAGCGCGACGAGGACATGCGACGGCTGACCACAATTCCGGGCGTCGGAGCGATCACCGCGGCTTCCGTCAAAGCGCTGATCCCGGATCCCGACGGGTTCAAATCCGGTCGTCACTTCGCCGCCTGGCTGGGATGACGCCAAAACCCCATTCGAGCGGCGGCAAGGAGCGGCTCGGCGGCATATCGAAATGGGCAACCCGACGCTCCGCTCGCTGCTTGTTTGTGGCGCGACGTCGGTCTTTGCGGCGTTAAGGGCAACGACAAAGCGCCGCGATGGCTCGTCGCCCTTTAAGCGCGGCAGCCTTTCAAGGTCATCGCGATCGCGCTCGCCAACAAGATGGCGAGGATTATCTGGGCGCTGCTCACCAAGGGCGGGACATATCGAAATGCTGGTGCGGCAAGCGGCGCACCACGCGCCTGAGCCGAACGACGACCAGGACGGATTGGCCGGCGCGACGCCGGACAGAGGCGAGGTGCAAAATTAGACGATGACCCACGGGCGAGGCGAGGCGAGAGAGGCCGGCGCGACAATGCGCTTACAGCGCGTCAGATTGATCAGCCCCTGGCATCGCGAATTTCATCGAGGCCAGCGGTCTTAGACCGCGCTGAAAGGTCGGACATATGACCGCACCTATCCCGCTGGATGACATGTCTGAAAAAGCGCTTGCCCGCGTGGCCGTTCCACATATGTCGCGCTATAAAATGGGCATGCGTTCGATGATGGCCGAAGTCCAAAGGTCTGCAAACCACCTGTCGTGGTTTCATTCCGCACTTATGAGTTCACGGCCTAGTCGTGTCCGCGATTTCTGAAACACGCACTTTGCTCGGGAGAGCCGTTCGAATGCAGAACGTTAGCATCAAATAGTAGCAAATTTTGGTCGATGCGTTTCAAGAAGCTGAGGCATTTGATCCATAAATATCCCGATGCAAGTTTAAGTTCTGGCGGGAGCGTGAATACTTGGGAGAAAAAGCAACCCGCGATGCAAAGTTCGCCGCCCTGGAGGGGATCGCTTGGCGGACCAGAGATCCACGAGTGCCTAGGTGGAGCTTTGGAATGAGCGGGCACAGCCGCCGCAAGCGTCGTTGCGCGGCTTTGAACCTCAATCTTGGCAGTCAAGAATCGTCGAAGTCCGGGTGTTCAGTTGACGCCTAGTGCGGCCGTATTCGCGACGACAAGACAAGGAGAACAATATTCTTAAGGGAGGGATGTAAATGAATATGTTGCCAGTCAACCGCCGCCTCTTAATCAAGGCGATGCTTCTCGGATCGGCGGCCCCCTTGCTCGCGAGCTCTGTGGCCCTTGCATCGTCATGTGGTGATCAGATCGTGCGCATGGCAGCAATTTGGGCTGCCGACACAATGAATCCATTCGCTACTTGGTCGTCCTTTTGGCCGACTGCATTCACCTATGACCCTCTCGTTGGCATGGATGCGCAACGCCATCGTGATCGGAGAGGCTTTGCCAAGGAATGGTCGGTTGCGCATGACAATCTGACATGGACGTTTAAAATCTGGCCGGGCATGAGGTGGTCAGACGGCCAACCCGCCACAGCCAGAGACGCTGCATTCACCTATAACTATTTGCGCGAGTCTATCGGCACCCCAAACGAGCTGAATGTTGGGTGGAATAATGCTGCTGGGTTGGAAAACGTCGAGTCCATTAGGGCTATTGATGATGAAACCCTCCAAATTGTGACCAAGCTTCCAACGCGATGGCCAGTCAATAATGCAGTTCTGATTGTTCCCGAGCACATTTGGGCGAAGATTAGCCACGCCGACGCGCGTAACACCTTTCGCAATGATCCTCCGCTGGTGGGCACAGGCCCCATGATTGTTTCAGAGTTTCAGCCGGGTCAATTTGTCCGCTTGGCGTCGAACAAGTATTTTCGCATGGGACAGCCGCCCATGGCAGGCATGATTTTGAACCTGTTCAATACAGCAGATCCCATCGCCCAAGGTCTAAAAAGTGGCAACCTTGACTACGGTTATGGCATCACATCTGCTCAGTGGGAGGATCTCTCCAACCATTCCGACATTAGGGTCGGCCAATCGCGGGTCGAACAACGGAACTATCTGGCCTTCAACACTGCGTCCGGGGAGGGGGCAGGCAGCACGAAGGCCCTGCAAGATACGGCGTTTCGCGATGCCATTGGGTACGCGATCGATCAGAAGACCATCGTCGATCGCGCCTTTCGTGGGCATGCCGACCCGGGCGTGGGGGTGGTCATGCCGGCGGCGACCGATTACTATTCAGAGTTGAGCGACATAAGGCGCCGCTTTGACCTTGCTGAGGCTGCTCGCCGGCTTGATGCCGCCGGTTATCTCGACACAAACGGCGACGGACTTCGGGAGGACGAGGAGGGAAACAGCCTTCAACTTGAGCTGATCACCGGAGCATCCGGGGGCGGCCTCGAGATTCCGATCGCGGCGGTGCAACTCGTTGCTGGTTGGTTGGGGCAAATTGGCATTCCGGTGTCAGTGACGCAGCTTGAAACCGGCGCGCTGGGCGCCCGCACAGCAGCACCGGCCAATGGCGGTGGAGGCTGGGACCTGTTGGTCTCTTCGACTTGGCTGTCGCCCACCCCACACGACATCCTCAACTTGGGTAACAGCAAGGGCATTGGGACAAACAACACCTCTTATTGGAGAAATGACAAGTTTGACTCACTTCTTTCAGAAGCGGACGTCACGGTTGACCTCGCGAAAAGCAAGCAGCTGGTCGACGAGGCGACGCGTCTCATCTACACACAAGCGCCCTACATCATGCTGTGTTACCCTTTTCTGCTCGACGCGCATCGAACGGACTGCATCCAAGGTTGGGGGACAGAGGATGCCGTATCAATGTGGGGCTATTTCCCGTTCGATCGTCTGAGGCCGGTCTGATGTCTAGTGCCTTCGCAATGGGAGGGCCAAGGAGCCGGCGCATCGTGCGCATCGTCATTAGGGCGATTGTGACACTTCTGATGGTGGGAGTCCTGAACTTCGTTTTGTTCAGGATCATTCCGGGCGACCCAGCCAAGCTTCTGCTCGGCGGAGCACGCAGCAGCGTGACAGCCGAGCAAATGCAGGCGCTGCGCCAGAACTGGGGCCTCGATCGGCCGCTATTCCCGGACCAGGTTATCGACTACTTGTCGGCAACTATTCAGGGCAATTTAGGCTACAGCTTCAAGTTCAGGGGCAGACATGTCGCTGACCTAATCTTGGAGCGTTTGCCGGCCACCATTGCCCTTGTAGGTCTAGCCCAATTAATCGCCATCCCATGGGGTGTCATGCTTGGCCTATATGCAGGGTGGCGCAGAGGAGGTGCCGTCGATCATATCGCCACGGCAACCTCTCTGGCGCTCTATTCGACACCCTCGTTCTGGCTCGGCATGCTCCTGGTGGTAGTCTTCAGCACGGCATTGGGTTGGTTTCCCGGCTACGGTGCATACTCGCCCGGCGCGATCACGGGCTCCCTTGGTTCGTTCCTCGACTATCTGCTGCATCTCACGCTTCCGGTTACCGCGGTGGCACTTGGGCTGATCGGCCAATACGTCGTGGTCGCACGTGCAGCGATGAGTGACGTAGTCACAGAAGATTATATGGTAACTGCGCGGGCCAAAGGGCTGACCAACCGTCAGATGCTAATGCGTCATGCATTTCGCAACGCAATGTTGCCCGTCGTAACGCTGATTGCTCTTAATCTTGGCTACGTAGTCGCCGGGGCCATCACCATCGAAGCCGTATTCGCCTGGCCGGGTATCGGAGGGCTGACAGTGGAAGCGCTGAATGCACGGGACTACCCTGTCCTTCAAGGCATATTTCTGTTGCTTGGTGCGTCGATTGTTGTCGCAAACCTTGTAGCCGACCTGGCCTACGGCTTTCTTGATCCGCGAGTCCGGCAATGAGCGAAGGAACAGTTCGGTATCCCCCGCGAGGCCGAGCGCGAGCGATAAAAAGCTTTCTGCGTCAATTTCTTGGCCGGGGCGGTGCTCAGGCTGGCGTCCTATGTTTAGTCTTCTTTCTTGTGCTGGCTGCCGTCCCAAATATCCTTGTAGGACCGCTCCAAACTGCAATCAACGCTACGGGCGATTTCCTCGCGCCACCATCAAGCCAGCATCTGCTGGGCACCGATGATGTGGGGCGAGACGTGCTCAATCTGGTTGTCCATGGTGCCCGGATATCGCTGACGATCGCGGTGCTGGCGACCGTGATAAGCCTTGTCTTCGGCACCACTGTTGGTATCAGCGCGGGCTATTACGGTGGAAGGGTTGACGTCTGGCTGATGCGCTTGACGGATTTCTTTTTTGTCATGCCCTCCTTCGTGCTGGCGCTGGTCATCACGCCAGTAATCCTTGAAGTTTGGGGGCGCGGTGGAGATATCTTCGGGTTCCGTCCTTCTCTTTTTGTGATTATTGTCGTTATCGGAATGACGAGCTGGGCTTTTGTTGCGCGGATCGTTCGCAGCCAAACGCTGTCGCTTAAGGAGCGAACATTCGTAGATCGCGCGCGGGTTGTGGGCAGCAGCAATATCGTCATCATGGTAAAGCACATCCTGCCCAACCTCGTGCCGCAAATCACGGCCAATGGCGCTCTAGTTGTCGCAGGCGCAATCTATGTTGAGACATCGCTCTCGTTCCTTGGACTTGGCGACCCTTTGCAGCCTTCATGGGGCACTTTGCTTGCGCTCGCTCAACGCGCCGGTGCTGCCAGTGCAGGAGCCTGGTGGGACCTCAGCCCAGGAGTATGCGTCCTTACGGTTTCGCTTAGCTTCGTCCTGATCGGCAATGCCCTCGACGACACCTTTAACCCACGACGCAGGGTGATCCCATGATAAACTCGTCCCAGGACAACGCACCGCTTCTGGAGGTCGACAGGCTCTCTGTCGATTATGGGCTCAAGGGCGTTTCATCGCGTGCGATCGACCGCGTGAGCTTCGCGCTCCGGGCCGGAGAGGCGGTTGGCCTCGTCGGTGAATCGGGCAGCGGGAAGACTACGACTGCAATGGCGATCGCGGGTCTGCTTTCACCCAACGCGCGGGTCAGCGGGGGTGAGGTACGATATCGCGGTAAGCGACTGCCGATCGATGACGATGCGGCGATGCGGCCACATCGCTGGAGTGAAACGTCCGTTGTCTTCCAGGGCGCGATGAATGCGCTTAATCCTGTTCACCGCATCATCAAGCAGATAGCCGAGCCGTGTGTGCTGAAGCTTGGCATGTCGCGTGTCGAGGCAACCGCGCGGGCAAGAGAACTGCTCGAACTCGTCGGCATTCCGGCAGATCGCGGCGCTGCCTATCCCCACGAGTTGTCGGGCGGTATGCGACAAAGGGTGATGATTGCCATGGCGCTGGCATGTCGCCCCTCGATCGTCATTGGTGATGAGCCGACCACGGCGCTCGACGTCATTACCCAGGCTCAGATTCTCAAACTGCTGGGTGACTTGCGATCGCAGCTTAACCTTGCTCTCATTTTAATCACTCACGATCTTTCTGTGGTGGCTGAGGCTTGTGATCGGGTGATGATCATGTATTCCGGCCGCCTCGTCGAGGACGGCACTGTCGCTGAGATCTTCGGCAAGCCTAAGCACCCGTACACGCGATTGCTGATCGACTCGATCCCGAACCCGGCGAACGGCAAAAAGGTGATCCGGCATATACCCGGTGATCCCCCCAGTCTGGTGAATCGGCCGTCGGGGTGCGCCTTCCATCCACGTTGCCCTTCGGCCATGGGGGTATGCCAGACAGAAGTACCTAGCCTCACTGGAGTCGGGCGGGGACGCGTCGCCTGTCACCTTCACCGGTTCTTGCAAGAAGACAAGGTCGCTGCTCATGCCTGACAACGCCAACTTCCTGCGTCTCGAGGGCCTGCAAGTTCACTTTCCCATACAGGGTGGGCTGTTCGACCGCGTCTTGGGCCGACCTCCCCGCGCCGTCCGCGCGGTGGACGGGATCGATCTCAACATCAGACGGGGCGAGATCGTCGCCTTGGTCGGAGAGTCGGGAAGCGGTAAAACGACGGTAGGCCGCGCAATCACCAAGCTTGCACAGCCAACAAGCGGCAGGTTGTTGTTCGAGGACGAGGACATGAGCTCAGTGCGCGGCTCTTCGGCCCTGCGTCCTTACCGGCACCGCGTGCAGATGATCTTCCAGGACGCTTATCAGGCGCTCAATCCGCGCCACACCGTGTTTGAGATTGTGGCAGAGCCATTGCGGTCACTGCAACTGGTCGAGGGCGGGAAGCAGCTTGCAGATCGTGTGAGCGAGGCGCTTGCAGCCGCCGGGCTCAATCCTCCTGGTGATTTCTTTTCCCGTTTCCCGCACGAGCTGTCTGGTGGCCAGCGCCAGCGGGTGGTGATTGCCGGAGCGCTTGCCGTGAAACCGAAGCTCATCGTCGCCGACGAACCTGTGTCAATGCTCGATGTTTCTATACGCGCACAGATTCTTCAGGTCTTGGTCGACTTGCGCGCAAAGCACAACATGGCGTTGCTGTTCATCACCCACGATCTTCCGCTTGCGTGGTTGATCGCCGACAGGATTGCCGTTTTGTATCTTGGAAAATTGGTCGAGATCGGCAGCGCCGACGAGATCACATTCAATCCACACCACCCTTATACGGTCGCACTGCGCAACGCGACGCCGCAAATTCGCAGCGACGCTAGTCGCGTCGGTCTGCCGGCGTTGCAAGGAGAGGTTCCAAGCGCCGCACGCGTGCCCAAGGGCTGTCGTTTCCATCCTCGCTGCCCGGTTGCCTTCCACCGCTGCAAGGAGGAGGAGCCGCCGGCCATCGAGGTGGCCGCGAACCACACCGCTGCATGTTGGCTGGCGACATAACTCCGTCCAGCAAGACATACCCACGTTGATTTGAATGCCGTCGTTAGACGTAATGTTTAACAATCAACCCGAGGCTGCATTAATGAAATTAAATGAGTATACAGAATTCGACGCTACCGGTTTGGCAGCTCTGGTCAATCAAGGGGAGGTCACCGCTTTGGAACTGACGGGTTTGGCGCGGCAGGCTTACGACGATGTGAATCCACGCGTCAACGCTGTAATCGAATTCTATGAAGACGCCGAGACAATTTCAGGCCCAGCTTCCGGGCTTCTGAACGGTGTGCCTTTCCTTCGCAAAGATATTGGAGCCAGCGAAGCTGGACGTCTCCAGGAAATGGGAAGTCGGCTGTTCAAAGGTTGCCGTTCCAAAACCGACAGCTTTTACTTTCGGCGCGCCCGGGATGCTGGACTTCGAACAATCGGAAGAACAGCAACGCCGGAGCTTGGTATGTCCGGTATGACTGAAACGATTGTCAATGGGATTACTTGCAATCCGTGGGATTTGAACCGTTCAGCAAGCGGCTCTTCTGGAGGTGCTGCGGCGGCAGTGGCGGCTGGGATCACACCAATCGCGCATGCAAGCGACGGTGGTGGATCCATTCGACAACCTGCGGCTTGGTGCGGGCTTGTTGGGCTGAATCCGTCTCGCGGTCGCATTTCTGGTGGCCCGAATGGTCAAGACGGGTGGTTCGGTCTATCTAGGCATTTTGTCCTATGTCGAACTGTGCGAGATATGGCAGCAGCGCTTGATGTCTTTTCTGGTCACGAGCCTGGGGACCCATTTGTTATCGTCCAGCCGAATCGCCCTTACGTTGAGGAACTTTTACACTCCACCGGGCACCTGAGGGTCGGGCTTGCCAGGACAAAATGGGGCCCGGTTGATCTCGAGCCTCAAGTTCTACAAGCGGTCGACGGGATCGCGTCACTGCTCGAAGAAATGGGACACTCGGTAGTAGAAATCGCCCCGCCATATGAATTCGAAGAATTGCCGAAGATAATGCTGGGGTTGTCAGATATGGGGGCAAGTTGGCTCGAAAGTGCGGCGCGCGCCTTGGGACGCTCCATTAGCGCAGACACCCTAGAGCCGGTTAACCTTAAACTTTATCAACGAGGGCAGAAGCAGCCTCTCTCAATCTCAACTGAGATACATGAGGCCATCCGAGGAATGCGGCTCAAGGTGGGCGAGGCAATCAATGCCTTCGATATACTTTTGACCCCGGTAATGTCGACCGTCGCCCGGCCGCATGGCGGGATCGACACCTTGACCAATGAAACCGTCTCGGTAGAAGAATTTATACAAGCCGAGTATCAAGAAGGTGGCCACCTCGGCGTGTTCAATGTGACTGGTCAACCTTCGGTCAGTTTGCCTCTGGCGCAAAGCACTGATGGACTGCCGATCGGCGTTCAGATCGTCGGCCGTTTTGGGGATGAGGCAACACTGGTCCGTATGGCACGAGACCTAGAGGATGCCCGACCTTGGATTGACCGGCGTCCAAACGTACGAGCTGGGGTTTCGCGGGCTTAATCTGCAGTCTATCGTGCAGGTCTTTCTATAAAGGACCACATCGTGCTCACCAACAATGGCACGGCCTTCGCGCCAACCTGCCCAAGAACCGCCACGGCTGCCTGGTCCAGGGGTGATACTGCTCGGTCAGCCGGCGCTGAGGTTTTTGCGGTGCAGACGCGGTCGAAGATGGATCCAGAAGGTTTCGGCTGGACGTACGCCGCCGGTGAAGCTTCCGAATAACCACATCGTCGGCTTGAGAGCGATGTCGTGCAACCGGGTCATGCCCGCCAGACGACCATATACCCGGAGGCGGATCATGGTTGCGGGCGAGATAGCCGCCAAGCATGGCGATTTGCAGCAGGTAAGCGGCGAGAGTGGTCCGTTGGAGGCGCGGTCGCGTTCGGGACGCGTCGATCGGGTTGAGCGTAGTGATCTCGGCGAAGGTGAGAACGCTGTCGGGCGCGGCGTCTGGCTTGGCTCGCGCCGACATCGTGACGAAGAATATGCGCCAGCTGACCACCGCGATGAGGGCGAGGAACTTCGCCAGCCTCTCGGCGGTCTCGAGCCTTGCCTCCTCGGCACGGCAGCCGGACTTCATGACCTTGTGGAACACCTCCGCCTTCCAGCGCAGGGCATACCAGCCGAACTTCTCGACCGCCACGGAGAGATCTTCGACCGGTAAGTCGTCACCAGCTTCCAGTCGATCGTAACCGCCCGATTGTCACCGCCTGCCTGACATTATAGCGCGACAATCTGGGAAAGAGGTCGTATTGCCTCACGTAACGACGCTCCCCGAGATTCGAGCGTTGCGCTGGCAATGAAGTGGGTGACGTTGATCGGCCGACAACCGAGTTGGTCCATCCGCCTAACCGATGTGCGCTGCTTCGCTCTGCACCTCGCTCATTTCGACCCCATAACGGAAGTGCCACCTCAAGACGCTGTGTCGCCGGCGCGGCGTGCAAAGCCCTACATCTATAACGATGCTGAGATCACGGCGCTTCTGGCGGCGGCACTGTCGCTGCCGCCGGCCAACGCCCGAAGCAACTGGCCGATCTCGGCAAAGCTGGCCCCCGACCGCAGCAGGTCGGTCGCAAGGCTGTGGCGGAAGAGGTGCGCGCCGTGGTGCGCATAGCCGTGAATACCCGCCCGCTCTAGGGCCTCCTTCGCGATCATCGTGATGGCGCAGCCTGAGGCAAAGCCGACGTGCGGAGCAAGCATTCGCAGAAATAACCGGCGACACGGTGAAGCCGGCCGCCCATGCCGGATGTAGGCGACGATAGCTGCACCGACGTCGTGGCGTAGCGGCATCATCGCTTGCCGCCGTCCCTTGCCATGGACGAGGACACTGCCCGACTGCCAATCGATATCGTCAAGACTGAGCGCGGCAACCTCGCTGGCGCGCAAGCCCAGCTTGGCCAGCGCCATCAAAACCGCATAGTCGCGAAGCCCCATTGCCGTGGTCCGATCGCAGGCATCGAGAACCACCTGAACCTTCTGTGGTGGCAGGAAGGTTGGTAGGCCAGCAAGCCGCCAGCGACGGATCGACGGCACACAATCGGCCAAGGCCACCGAAATGAAGCTCTTCAGATGCAAATAGCGCAGGAAGGCGCGCACCACCCCGCACATCGCCTTGCCGCTGTCGGCGGAGCCATCAAGAGCATGTCGCTCGACATAACCGATGACGATCTCCGGGGTGAGCGCTGCAAACCCATCTGCGCCAGCCGGACAGACCTCCTGCAGAAATCGGCGTGAGAGCAGCTTGTGGCTTTCCACCGTCGAGGCGGCGAGCCCTCTCTCATTCGTGAGGTAAGCCGCGAACACATCAACAATCTGCTCGTACTCCGTGCGCTCAATCGGAAGGGCGGTTGGTATCAAACCTTCTTGCCGTAACGCGGCAAGCAAGCGCCGGAGCGCCGATCGGTCGCCCGAATCGATGCTCCAGTGTTTGGAACGGTGCTCAAGAAACCGCTCAACATGAACTTCGCTTAAATCCTGGAGATCGTGCCCGTTGCCGACATGCCAGTCTTTCAACTCACGAAATATGCTTAGCGATCGCCAGGTGCATTGCCGACCGAAGCCTTCGTCCGACAATCTGCCCGCATAAACGCGTGCAAACTCGCCATATGGCCCGTGGATCAGCTTCCGATAAAGTGCGCTGCGTTGCAGATACTCATTCGCGTTCATGTGTCCTCTCCTTCGCGCCAATCGCGACGGAGAGACCCTAATCTATGCCGATCCTGCAGCGGCTAAGTCATGAAAAACGTTGGCGGAAACGCGCCCGCTCGGCATAGTTCGGTGGTCGGCATAAACCTGCAAGCTGAACGACGTCGAGCCGCTCGGCTACCTCGCCGACGTGCTCACGAGGATCATCGACGGCCACTTGAACAGCCAGATCGACGATCTCCTGCCCTGGGCCTACATCACCCCTCCAGAGCTTAAGGCCGTAGCCTGAGAACACCGCTACGATGAAAGCACACGAGGCGGATAGTTAGTTGAAGCAGCCGGAAGCTATCACGCCGGGTTCAACCACGATAGGTTCTGGCATCAACTGGGTTGGCCAACGAGACACACCCACCAGGCGGGCTACAGGGATGGCGATCACACCTACGCCCTCGGCAGTGGCCAATGCGATTGCGTTGATGAAGCTTCGGATGTGCCCATTGAATGAGGCGGCGGCATGCGGCACATAATGAGTGACCACAAGCACGGCATTTACGAGAACTGTGGATGCGATAAATGCACAGCGGCTCGCGGCGGCTCCGAATCGGCTGCCCTCTCGGAAGTGCCTGAAAGCACATACGTGCTTACGGTAGAAAAGATAAAGCCAGTCTGGGCTGCGCTCCTTGCAATGGCGGAAGACATCCGTAGCGGCCAAGACAACCTTTCTGAGGCGGATTGGCCCGCTGCTGATGCAGTTTTGGCGGATCTAACGCAGATCATGGAAGCTCGCCGCTTCCTGGAGCAGAAAGCGGCAGAAAATACGGGGCATCCATTTTGTCATTTTGTCCATGATGTCGGCTAGTTGCTGGTGGCCCCTGCGTCGCTGGACATATCATTGTCTGTTCGGATTGATAGCGGTCGCCGGGCTACGCCATTCCGAAGCGCTCGACCTGCGCCGAGACGACGTCGATCTCGACCAAGGTATCCTCACCATTCGGGAGACGAAGTTCGGCAAGTCGCGGCTGGTCCCGCTCCATGCCACGACGGTCGCCGTGCTGTCGGACTATGCCGCGCGACGCGACGCGCATCTCGTCGCGCCTCGTAGCCCCTATTTCTTTGTCGCCGAGCAGGGCGGCAGATTGCTGCACCAATACGTGCACCGGGTGTTCTGGCAGCTGTCGCGACAGATCGGTCTGTGGCAGCGGGGGCAGAGCAATGGTCCGCGGATTCACGATCTTCGTCACCGTTTCGCAGTCCAGGCCCTGACCAATTGGTATCGTGCGGGCGAAGATGTCGAGCGGGAACTGCCGGTCCTCTCGACCTTTCTCGGCCACGCCAATGTTCGCGACACCTACTGGTATCTATCCGCCGCGCCGGAGCAAAATGACCCATGCCGCGCGACTGCTGGATGAGCGGTGGGAGGTTCGCTCATGAGTGCCTCGAACGATCTGGCCGTGCTGATCGAGCGATGGTTCACCGATCGGCTCATGCGACATCGAGGCGTAAGCTCCAACACCATCGCCTGCTATCGCGACACCTTCCGGCTCCTGTTTGCATTCGCGCAGACACGCCTTGGCAGGTCTCCGTCGCAGTTGACACTTCGGGATTTGGACGCGCCTTTCATCGGCGCATTCCTGGAAGACATCGAGACACTGCGATCCGCCTCAGTGAGGACCCGGAACCTCCGCCTCACGGCCATTTGGTCTTTCTTTAGATATGCGTCGTTCGAGGAGCCGGCCCATAGCGCCCAGATTCAGCGCGTGCTCGCGATCCCGTGCAAGCGATGCGATAAGCGACAGCTTCAGTTTCTCACCAGGCCCGAGATTGAAGCGATCCTGGCCTGTCCGGATCGCAGCACATGGCTGGGACGGCGTGATCACACTCTGCTGTTGCTGGCCGCGCAAACGGGGTTGCGGGTCGGAGATCATCGATCTCGACCGGGACTCGGTGATGCTGGGGCACGGTGCCCACGTGCGATGCGTTGGCAAGGGCCGCAAGGAGCGAAGTACGCCGCTCCCCAAGGTTGCACAGCAAGCCCTTCGGGGCTGGCTCAACGAGCCCAGGAAACGGGGTGCAACGGCTCTCTTTCCGAACATGCACGGCGGCAGGCTGAGCGCCGACGGCGTGCAGGCGCTGCTGAACAAATATGTCGCCAAGGCTCGCGAACACTGCGTCACCCTCCGCTCGAAGCGGGTGTCGCCACATGTTTTGAGGCACAGCGCTGCAATGGAGCTGCTGCAGGCGGGCGTCGATTGTTCGGTCATCGCCCTATGGCTGGGCCATGAGGCGATGGAAACAACGCTGACCTATCCGGCAGCGCCGAGCATTGGGCGGTGATCGCTTGGCTGATCGAAACCTGCTTATGCCGCACGCGGCATAAGCAGGTCTGGACTAACCCGCTCCGCGATTGCGGAGCGGCAAGGAGGGTGTGTGCCGCCGGCGTGACCTGATCGCGTCGTCTGTCGCGCTGGTCATGTGTCCACAACAAGCTCCGACTGCGTCAGCATGGAGTGGCTGCTTGCAGCCCATTCCATCGGACAAAGGAGGAGTTTGTCATGACCCAACTTCGCCAACGCATGAGCGAGGACATGCAGGTGCGCAACTTCGCGCTCAACACCCAGCTGTCGTATCTGCAACAGGTGTCGCTGTTCGCCCGATACTTCTGTAAGTCACCGGACTTGCTCGGGCGCGAGGACATTCGGACCTATCAGATCTATCTGGCCAACGAGAAGAAGCTGGCGCCCGGCTCGATCCACACCGCCATTGCGGCGCTGCGCTTGCTCTACACTGTGACACTTGAGAGGGACTGGGTGCCTGAAGAGGTCCTGCCGCTTCCCAAGAAGCCGCAGAGGCTGCCGATCGTCCTCAGTCCCGAGGAAGTTCAGCGGTTTCTCGGCTGTGTCCTCGACATCAAACATTACGCCATCCTGACTACCTGCTATGCCGCCGGCCTGCGCATCTCGGAAGCGGTACAGCTGAAGCCCACGAACATCGACAGCCAGAGAATGGTCATTCGCGTCGAGCAGGGCAAAGGCCAGAAGGACCGCTACGTGATGCTGTCGCCCAAGCTCCTGGAGATTCTGCGCAAGTATTGGAAGGTGCGTCGGCCAGAGGCGTGGCTCTTCCCCGGCGATCGCGCCGGCCAACCGATCACCAGGGATGCGGTGGGACAAGCCTGCGCGAAGGCGCATGACCTTTCCGGATTGTCCAAACCGGTCACGCCACACGGCTTGCGGCACGCCTTTGCCGTCCATTTGCTGGAGGCCGGTGCCGACGTGCGCACCATTCAACTGCTGCTCGGTCACAGGAGCCTTGCGACCACCGCCCATTACCTGCGGATTGCCACCAACAAGGTCTGCGCCACGTCGAGCCCCTTCGGGCTTTTGCCGCGTCCGGCGCCCACCATGCCGCCGCCTGCCAAGCCGCAATACTTCTGAACGGTCACGGCAATGGCCCGCTCGGGGCCGGAAGTGGCGGATATCTTCCGCTACTACGGCGAAGCCTATCGCGCACAGCATGATGCGTCGCTGTCGGTCGCCCAGCGCCGTGTCATGACGGCTATTGAACTGTGCCGGACCGCCGCGCTCGGCGGGCACGTCGAAGCATGTGATCAATGCGGCCACCGGCGCATCGCCTTCAACAGCTGCCGCGACAGGCATTGTCCCCGCTGCCAATCTCTGGCCCGCGCGCAATGGCTGGAGGACCGTCGCGCCGAGCTTCTCGACACCCCGTACTTTCACGTCGTCTTCACGCTGCCGGAGCCCATTGCCGCGATTGTATCAGAACAAGGCACTCGCCTACGGCCTGCTCTTTCGCGCTACCGCGGAGACGTTGCGGACGATCGCCGCCGACCCCCGACATCTCGGCGCCGAGATCGGTTTCTTCGCCGTGCTGCACACCTGGGGGCAAAATTTGCTGCACCACCCCCACCTGCACTGCGTCGTGCCGGGTGGCGGGTTCTCGCTGGACCGCACGCGATGGATCGCCTGCAAGCCCGGCTTCTTCCTGCCGGTCCGCGTGCTCTCGCGCCTGTTCCGACGATTGTTTCTGCAGCACCTGGAGAAAGCCTTCGACGCCGGCCAGTTGAAGTTCTTCTCTGACTTGCAGGCCTTGAGCGAGCGCAATGCCTTCCAGCGCTATTTGGCGCCGCTACGAAAGGCCGAGTGGGTCATCTATGCCAAGCCGCCCTTCGCCGGACCCGAACAGGTCCTCGACTACGTCGGCCGCTATACGCACCGCGTCGCCATTTCCAACAATCGCCTCGTCGCCATCGAGGACGGCAAAGTCGCCTTTCGCTGGAAGGACTATCGGCACGGCAGTCGGCAGAAGGTCATGGCCGTCGCGGCCGATGAGTTCATTCGCCGCTTCTTGTTGCACGTCCTGCCCGAAGGCTTCCATCGCATCCGCTACTACGGCTTTCTCGGCAATCGCTATCGTGCGCAAAAGCTCGCCCACTGCCGCGACCTGCTCGGCATGCCGGTTCCCGAGCCCTCGGATAGCCGATCCGCAAAGGACTATCGCGACCGCTACGAGGACCTCACCGGGCATTCCCTCAGGCAATGCCCCGCCTGTCGTCAAGGCCAGATGATCATCATCGAAACATTCGACGGCGTCACCGGACGCCCGCAATACCAGGATACGTCATGAAACAGGGGCGTCGCCTTCGTTGTCATAGTAATCGCGCCGGCCGGCTCGGAAGCCAAACTGAGCCGGTCCTGCAAAAGTGTGCGCCGTCATCACCGGCAACCTCTCCCAGGCAGGGGCCGGCGCCGATCCTCACATGCCGGAACCGATATCTGTGCCGCTTTCGGCGTATGCCACGCCTTCAGTTGCCGCGGCCGCGACCGGATCCGCACCGTCATGCGATACCTGTTCATGGGTGCGGCCCTAATTGAAAACCCATAGCGGCCACCCTTGCCCGCGGCTTAGTCCAACACGTTTTTAGCTCACCGTCGCGATCCACCGCAGCGCGCTCTCGCCACCCGCCTTTCTGCGCGACGCCAAGCTAAAAACGCTCTGCATTATGCGTCGGGCGAGATTATGTGGCGGAGCCGCCCTGACCGCTTTCGGGCCGGCCAAACCCAGCTTGCCTCCGCCACATAATATTCAGATGGAGTTCAGCAGTTGCAGAACGGAGTCATTCGGTCGGAATCGCGCGCCGTGATCGCCGTTGACGCCGGCCTTCTCGAGTCCATTGCGCATCATCTCGACATCCGCTGCGGTATAGTGGTGGGTCGTGGCGACCTGTGCGTGCCCGAGCCAGGCTTGGATCGTCAAAAGGTCCACGCCAGACTGGAGAAGCTTCATGGCGAGGGAGTGCCGGAAGATGTGCGGCGATATGGGCTTGTCGGCCAAGGCTGGCCTGATAGGCACGGCCTCGGCCGCCGCACGCCGCACGATATGGGTCGCTCCGAAGCGAGTCAGGCGCTCGTTGCGGGCGCCGACGAATATCGGTCGCGGCTCGTGATGGGTGATCCCGCGCTCGCCCAACAAGGTCGTCAGCGCTCGCGCCAGGTCCTTAGGAATGGGCACGACGCGGTCTCTGCGCCCCTTGCCGCGCAGCAGCACTTGCGGGTGAGAGCGCTCCAACTGAAGGTCATTTGCGTTGACGCCGGTGGCTTCCGAGACCCGGGCGCCGGTCCGTGCCAGGAAGAGCAGAAAGGCTCGGTCGCGCCGACCACGAGGCGTCTTTGGATCGGGCGGCGCGATGAGGGTATCCACTTCGGCCTTGGTGAGATGGTGCGTTACCTCGATGTGTGCCCGTTTAATGGGAATCGACAGCACGCGTTGGGCGACACCGAAGGACGCCGGGTCGGCGGCAGCGACGTGGTGGAAAAAAGACCGGATCGCGGCCAAGCGGGCGTTGCGCGTCGCGACGCAATTGTTCCGCTTCTCCTCGAGTTCGTCGAGAAAAGCGAGAACGAGGTCTCGATCGAGATCTTCGAGCGCCAACGCCGCCGGCTTCTTATGCAACCGGTCGGCGGCAAAGAGGATCAGCATGCGCAAGGCGTCGCGATAGCTGGCCACGGTCGCGGGAGTCGCATTGCGCTGCTTCGTCAGGCGCCGGCGGAAATAGGACTCCAGGAGCGGCGCCAGGAGCAGGTGTTCGCTCATGCTGCGCCTCCATCGAGGGCGGCACGCTCAGCCGCGATGGCGAGGAGCTCCGCCGAGCCCGTGAGGTAGTAGGCCGTGTCGCTGTAACTGGCGTGGCCGAGATATGTGGCGAGCAAAGGCAATAGCGCCTGAACGTCTGCGCGCTGTTGGTGCCAGAGGCTGAGGCGGGTCACGGCGAAACGATGCCTGAGATCGTGTGGCCTTAACGGCTTGCCGCCATCAAAGTCGGCGAGTTTACGG
>NZ_RZTT01000600.1 GCF_003996995.1 Mesorhizobium sp. M7A.T.Ca.US.000.02.2.1
GCGCCGTTTTCGCCAAGCAGGGCGTGGATCTCACCCCTGGCGAAGTCGAGATCGATATGATCGCACGCCGTCAGCGTGCCGAATATCTTGGTGAGGCCACGAACCTCAAGCAGGTTCGTGCCGTCGTGATTTGCACTCACAGTGCCTCCCATCTGGTTAGCCAGACATGTTCTGTGTTCCCGCAGGCATGGTAGGCGCGGCCGGCTCTCATCGGAAAGCGGCACACGTCTTGAAAGAGCTTCAAGAATTTCAGCGGAAATTCAAGGGATAGCAAGGCAGAACGAACTAAGGGATGAGAATGGTCGTCCCTGTGGTCCTGCGGCCCTCGAGGTCGGAATGCGCCTTGCCGGCGTCCTTGAGCGCGTAGCGCTGGTTGATCTTGATCTCGACCGCGCCGCTGAGCACGACCTCGAACAGGGCGGCGGCAGAAGCGTCGAGGTCCTCGCGTTTTGCGTTGTAGACGAACAGTGTCGGCCTTGTTGCGAACAGCGAGCCCTTCTGGGCCAGCAATGACATGCTGAATGGCGGTATGGGTCCCGAGGACTGGCCAAAGCTGACGAACATGCCAAGCGGCCGCAGGCAGTCGAGCGAAGCCGGAAATGTGTCGTTGCCGACCGAATCATAGACGACATCGCATTTTTTGCCGCCCGTGATGGCGGCGACGCCGGCGACGAAATCCTGTTCCTTGTAGTTGATGACGTGGTCGAAACCATGCGCCCTGGCGAGCTCGATCTTGTCGGACGAGCTGGCGGTGCCGATGACGGTGGCGCCGAGATGTTTTGCCCATTGGCCGAGGATCAGCCCGACGCCGCCTGCCGCGGCATGGAACAGGATCGTGTCGCCGGCCTTCACCTTGAACGTCCGCCGCAGCAGATATTCCGCGGTCATACCCTTCAGCATCATCGCCGCGGCCTGTTCGTCGCTGATGCCATCCGGAACCTTGACGACGCGGCTGGCATCGATGACGCGCTGTTGCGCGTAAGCCCCCGTCGTCACGGCATAGGCGATGCGATCG
Organism: Mesorhizobium sp. M7A.T.Ca.US.000.02.2.1; assembly: GCF_003996995.1. Lineage (GTDB taxonomy): Bacteria > Pseudomonadota > Alphaproteobacteria > Rhizobiales > Rhizobiaceae > Mesorhizobium. The sequence continues at coordinate 1,016 of NZ_RZTT01000600.1, forward strand.
CCCGGTTTGAGCCAGTCGACGCCTTGGCCGACCTCCAGCACCACGCCGGCGGCTTCGCTGCCTGGCACGAGCGGGAAGCCACCGGGTGGCGGATAGAGGCCAGAGCGATGATAAACATCGATGAAATTGAGGCCGATCGCGGTGTGCCGAACCAGGATCTGCCCGGCTCCCGGCTGGCCGGGGTCGGCGTCCTCATAGGTCAGAACTTCCGGGCCGCCATTGGCGTGAATGCGGATCGCTTTGGACATTGCTGGGCTTCCTGTGGGGCTAGGCTCCCTGTGGGAGTGGCTGATCAGGCCTTCTTGGCACCGAGTTTGGGAAAGAACTGCATGATGCCACCGATGCAGGCAAGGTAAAGCCCGGTGATGGTGATGCCGATCTTGGTGAAGGTGCTGACCTGCTCGCCCAGCACGCCGATCTGATCGTAGAAGGCAGCGAGTGCCGCCTGGGCCAGGGCAAGCGCGCCGAAAGCGCACCACAAGAGAGTCATGCCAAGGTTGATGCGCCGCAGCCGCACCACCCGCACCGGGTGGATGAAGTTGATCGGCACGAAAGTCAGGACGCCGGCCACCACCACCACCGCGAACGAAACCCATTGTCCGGGCTCGATGACGAACAGGGTGAACACCACCATGTTCCAGACCACGGGGAATCCCTTGAAGAAATTCTCCTTCGTCTTCATGCCGGTGTCGGCATAGTAGATGGCGCTGGAAACGACGATGATCGCCGCCGACAGGAATGACAGGCCCTCGCCCATGAAGCCGCGCTGATAGAGCGCGAAGGCCGGGATCAGCACATAGGTCACGTAGTCGATGATGTTGTCGAGCAGTTCACCCGACCAGGTCGGCAGGATTTCCTTGACCTCGAGCTTGCGCGCGATCGGTCCATCGATGCCGTCGACGAACAGGGCCAGCCCGAGCCACCAGAACATCGCCGTCCAGCGCTCTTCGCTTGCCGCCACCAGCGACAGGAAGGCCAGGAACGACCCCGAGGCGGTCAAGAGGTGGACGGAGAACGCCCTCGCCTGTGGCCAGGTGACCTTCTTCTTCGGCCTGGGAATCCGGTCCGTGATCTTTTTGGCGGCTTTTCGGGCCGCCGTATTCCTGGCCATTGTGTTCTTGCTCACGGGCCCCGCCAATCCAGCTTGCAGATTTCGGCCGAACGGCCGGCGAAATTCCAGTTGCGGCCGAAAGCCCGCATCTTGCTCTTGTCGGACCTTGCCACGATGATCTCGGGCGCGATCCAGTATTCCGAATTGCTGATCACCGTATCCTTGTCGCGATCCTTGCCGGGGATGGGTGTCACCGCCCCGTCGATGATCTTCGGTATCTGGAAGATACGCGTCTTGTCACGCGTCTCATAGGTGATCGGCACTTGTTCGACGCCGAGGAATTTGCCTACCAGGATGGAGAGCAGCGATGTGGTTCCGCCTGCCTTGCCGGTGAAGATCTTGGTCAGCGCCTTGACTGCGTAGACCGAGGCTCGGCTGTCGATGAACAGGCCGGCGGTCCAGTTGCCGCGGCTCATGTAGCCGGGGATTTCCATGATCAGCCCGAGATTGAGGCCGGACAGATCGACCTCACCGAAATGGCCGGCATCGATGCGAAACCCCGCCCAGGTCTGGCAATAGCCTTCGGTCGGCGGATGATTGCCAAGCGATAGCACGCAAGGGCAAAAAACCGTGCAATTGCAGGAGAGTACGAGCTCTCCCTTCATCGCCCAGCTCTGGTC
>NZ_RZTT01000601.1 GCF_003996995.1 Mesorhizobium sp. M7A.T.Ca.US.000.02.2.1
CGCTGAAGCTGACGGGATCGGAAGGGTTCGGCGCGAACGCATCGCGGCTGACGGCCGCTTTGTCGTCGACGGGTTCTGTCCTCGATCTCGGCACGCGAGGACTGCTGCCGGCGGACGTCGATATCAATGCGACGCTGGTTGCGGGCAGCAACAAGATCCAGGTCGACAGATTGCTGCTGAAGACCGGCCGCTCGACATTCGATTTCGCCGGGTCGATCGGGCCGAAGCCGGCAAGCGGAGCGGTGGGTGAAGAACCCTCCTATCGCTACGACCTGACCAGCGACGGATCGTCGCTTGCGCCTTCGGAGTCGCCCGAGCCGGCGCTCACCTTCCTCGCCCGGATTGCCGGCGTCTACAATACGGTGAGCCACAAATTGGTCGCCGAGCAGATCGCGCTCCGGTCCGCCGGCTCCGGCGAGATGCTTGGCACCGCCGCCGTGGCGTTCGTCGACGGCAAAGTGCCGGGGATCAATCTGGCGTTCAACATCCACGACATGCAGGTCTCTCACGTCAAGCAGCTGTGGCCGTGGTTTTCGGCGCGCAATGCCCGGCTCTGGGTGCTGGCCAATCTGTTCGGCGGCCGTGTCGTCGACGCCAACCTTCAGTTCCAGGTGGTGCCGGGCCGCCTGGGCAACGGCGTGCCGCTTTCGGCCGATGAGGTGTTCGGCCGCTTCCAGATCGAGGGATCGCGCTTCGACACCGCCGGCCGCATTCCGCCGATACGCGACGCGGTCGGCGTCGTCGGTTTCCACGGCAACGATGTCGATATCTCGCTCTCCTCGGGCACCGTCTACATGCCCAGCGGCCGCACCGTGGCGGCCAGCAACGGCACGCTGACGGTCAAGGCGGCCAACCGCCCGCCGGTCGTCGGCGCGCTCGATATCGACGTCGACGGCGAAGCATCCGCCGTCGCCGAACTCGCATCCTACGAGCCGATCAACGCCATGCGCCATGTCGGCATCCTGCCGGAAGACCTGTCGGGCAGTGTCACCGGCCACGTCAAGGCGGATATTCCGCTGCAGTCCGGTGTCGACTCCTCGAAGCTCGATTGGCTGGTATCGCTCGACTACAGCGGCATGTCGTTGGCCAAGCCCTTCGAGGGCCAGATCGTGACGGATGCCGACGGTTCGATCACGGTCGATCCGGAGAAGGCGGTGATCTCCGCCAAGGCATTGCTGAACGGCATTCCGGCCGAACTCGATCTGGTCGAGCCGCTCAGGGATGACGGGCCGGCGCGCAGCCGCAAGGTGGCTCTGGTGCTTGACGACAAGATCCGCGCCGCCGCCATGCCCGGCCTGAAGCCGCTGCTTGCCGGAACGGTGAAGGTGGCGATCGACAAGAACGGCGGCGGCGACCAGAACGTCTCGGCCGATCTGACCAACGCCAGGCTGGACATTCCCTGGGCCGGCTGGAGCAAGGGGGCAGGAGTTCCTGCCAATGTCACTTTCGTCATGACCAAGTCCGGCGACACCACGACGCTGTCCGATTTCGACCTTGACGGAAAGACGTTCTCCGTCGACGGCAGCATCGTGCTGGTCAATGGCGCCTTGTCGTCGGCGCGGTTCAGCAAGGTCACCTTGAACAGGGGCGACGACGTTGCCGTGTCGGTGAAGCGGTCCGGCAAGGGCTATGCGGTCGACATATCGGGCAACGCGCTCGATGCCCGCTCGCTGATCAAGCAGTTCACCTCGGACGTCGACACGGCTACCAAAACCACCGGTTCCGATGCCATTTCCGTCAGCGCCGATGTCGATCAACTGACCGGTTTCCATGACGAGCAACTGTCCAATTTGAAGCTCGACTACAGTGCTGCCGGTTCGCGAGTGAACGGGCTGAAGGTCAGCGCCAGGGCAAGTTCGGGCGCCGCCATATCGATCAGCAACACCACCGGTGCCGGCCGGCGCGCGCTCAACATGCAGTCCGCGGACGCCGGCGCCATTCTGAGATTCCTCAACATCTACGAACATATGGAAGGCGGCGTGATCACGCTCGCACTGGCCGGGCCGAGCGATGGATCGCTCAAGGGCAAGGTCGACACCAGCAACTTTTTTGTCGTCAACGAACCGAAGCTGGCCTCCATCGTGTCGACCACGCCGGCCGGTGACAACCGCAGCCTCAATCAGGCGGTCAAAGGCAAGCTGGATACGTCGCGGGTGAAGTTCGAACGCGGCTACGCCGAGATCGACAAGGGCAGCGGCTATCTGAAACTGGCCAATGGCGTGCTGCGTGGACCGCGCATCGGCACGACGTTCCAGGGCACGCTCTACGATCAGGACAACAACATGGACATGACCGGCACATTCATGCCGGTCTATGGCCTCAACCGCATCTTCGGCGAATTGCCCATCGTTGGCGCGCTGCTCGGCAATGGCCGTGACCGTGGCCTGATCGGCGTCACCTATCGGCTCAAAGGCAATGCCAACAAGCCGCTGCTGGACATCAATCCGCTGTCGGTGATCGCGCCCGGAATATTCAGGTCGATTTTTGAGTATCGGTGACCGAGCTCAAGCCGGCCGTACCAGGATGTGTTTTTTCTTTCCCAGAGAAAGCTTTACGACGTTTTCCGGACTCAAATCCTGAGGGGTCACCAGCCGGCGCTCGTCGCTCACCGGATCGTCGTTCAGGCGCACGGCACCGCCCTGCACATGCCGCCGCGCTTCGCCGTTCGATGCCGCCAGTCCGGCGGTGACCAGCAGCGACAGGATGCCGACGCCG
>NZ_RZTT01000602.1 GCF_003996995.1 Mesorhizobium sp. M7A.T.Ca.US.000.02.2.1
GAGGCCAGCAGCATGGCGAAGCCATCGGCGAATTGCGGCGGCCAGGCGACGGGGTCGAGCGCCAGCTTGCAGCGGGCGTACACAACCGGTTCGTTGGCAAACGCGCTCTTGCCCTCAAGCGCGAAATCGCGGAGCGGCCGTTCGCAAAGCGCGTCGGTGGTGAGTTTCAGCGGCGGCCCGAGAATGCCGCCGGGCAAATCATAGCCGTAGGTCCAGCCGTTGATCGGTGCCGCGTCCTGCCGGGTGAGGACAAAGGTTTGCCGGCAGAAGGTCCAGTCATGCAGGCCGAAGGTGCGGGCAATCGCGCGCGGCCAGAAGATGTCGACCAGGCCGCCAAGCTTGGTTTCGGTGTCGATCGAGAAATTGGGCGCCAGCCCGAGTTCGACCAGCGCCCAATTCACGATCATTGCCTTGTCGATTTCCGCTTCGGCCATGATGTCCCTCTGCCGGATTGGCTCACTCGACGGAACGGCGATCCGGTAACCTCAACAGAGGCAAATGATCCCCGGATTCGCCGGCCGATTACGCGCCCGAAGCGTCGGTGTTGACGGCGACGGTGATGTTGCCGGCGGGAACGGTCAGGACGACAAGCGCCACGCGATCGGCGACGCCGTCGGCGACACAGAGGCAGTCGATGACATCGTTGACGTCGAGCTTTTTGGCGTTGGTGACGCCGGTGCCGAAGTAGCCGGCGGCAATGACGGTCGCGACCGCGTCGGCGGTGGCGTAGTTGTACCAGTTGATGGTCTGGCCTGCGGTTCCATAGGGCGTGGAATTGTACAGGGCCAGCGAGCGCGGATTGTAGGCCATCGGAAGTTCTCCTGTTTGAGACGTTTGAAGCAGGACGGGCCGCCAGCCGGATGGCAGGCGACCCGCTGGCGTTCGTTAGCCGGCCGGGATCTCGTCGGTCAGCACGGCCGGGCGAACCGGCTTGGTGATCTTCAGGAAGTCGAGGCGCTTGACGCCCGCCGCCTGGATGCCGACAGCCGCCCCGCCAAGACCGGCCTTCACCAGGTAGGGAGAACCCTGCATCAAGGTTTCCTGGGTGATCTTCGGCGCTTCCTGGTTCCACGGCGTTTCCGCGCCGATGGAATCGTGGTGCCACATGTAGGCGTAGAGCGACGTGCCATCCTTGCCGGTGAAATACTCGTCCGGCCCCTCGATGTAGTGGACGCCGCTCCACGTGCGGGTGCGCATGCGCTGGATCTTCGAGAACGGCGCATTGTCCAGCCCGACCCACTGCGCGTCGGCAAATTCCTTGTAGAATTTGAGCTGGCTCATCCACATCGCCGGCAGCATGCAGAACACCTGCACTTCGCCGGTGTCGTCGGCGCCGGTGCCGGCGATCTGCGCGCGGGCCTGTTCGAGATCGATGATATCGATCACGGTGGTGCCGTTGCCGAGCGTGGTGACGCCGGCGCCGCCGGCGGCGAAGGCGGCCAGCGCGTCGATTTTGATCGTGTCGCGCTTGCGGCGGATGGCGGCGGTGATGATGGTCACCAGCGCTGCCTGCTCGTTCGGGCCGGCCTTGTAGGCATCCTGCACGCGCCACCAGTCGGAGGCCTCGAAATCGTCCATGGTCAGCTGCACCGTGGTCAGGCCGGTGCCGGTGACGGGAACGCGCTCGATGGCGCCGGTGAGCTTGTAGACTTCGGTGCGGCCGATGATCGGGAACTTGACGGTGTTGGCTTGCGTGTCACCCGACATCATGGTGCCGTCGAGCAGGCCGCCATGGGCCTGAAACTGGACGGTGACTTTGTCTTTGATCTTTTCGGTAAACCAGGCAGCGATCTGGATCGACATGGGAAATCCCCTTTGGGTTGCTGTTCAAAGCAGCCGTGGGGCCGATAGAGCCGGTTCTTGCAGGGTCCGGTGAAGGATAGCCCGCCGCCGCCGGGTCGCTCCCTTGGTTGCGCCGGCCGAGAATGACCCGGCCGGCGCGGCGTCAATTGCGTCGGGATCAGGCGCCGACGATTTTCTTGTATTGCTCGTCCAGCGCCTCATAGGCGGCGCGGTTGAACTTCGGATGCTGCGGGTTCATTTCCGGAGCCGCGAGCTGCGCGCGAAGGCTGTCACGCGCCGTCGAGGCGGCCGGCGCGCCGCCATTGCCGCCGAAAGGCTGGGCCTTGTCGGCGCCGGTCATCTTGGACGCGAAGAACTCGATCAGCTGGTTGCCCTTGGCGGTGTCCATCAGCATCAGCAGGCCGTGGTCGGCGACTTCCTTGGGCAGGCCTTGCTGTTGCATCAGGGTGACGAAATCTTCGTTCGCCTGCATGCGGGCAGTAATGGCGGCGTCCTGTTGGGCTTTCGGCAGGTTCTTGGCCGTCTCGGGCAGCAGCGCGGCCCGTTCGGCCGCCACGTCGAGCGGCGCTTCCAGAATGCCGGCCTCGGCCGCCTGGGCATAAAGCGCGCTGGTCAGCTTGTGCAGCACGCCGACCGGCACCTTTTCTTCATGCGCGACTTTCGCCACCGCGCCGAACAGCGGGTCTTTCGCCAGTTCCTGCAGGTGACCCCGGATCGCCTCGGGCGCCTTGTCGATTTCGAAGGCGCTGTAGGCTTCCGGCTTGTCGGGCACCGCCGAATCGCGCTGGCGGTAGCCTTCCAGCGCCTTGTGCTGCTTGTCGATCGTTTCGCGGTCATCCTTGCCGAACATCGTGTCCGGCAGGCCTGCCGGCCGGTACGGGCCGGCGGCAGCTGCTGCGGCTGCAGC
>NZ_RZTT01000603.1 GCF_003996995.1 Mesorhizobium sp. M7A.T.Ca.US.000.02.2.1
GGTCTGCACCAGGGCGGCGATCGCCGCTATCAGGCCGGCGAGCGTATGCGCCAGGATGACCGTGCGCTGGACCGGCACGCCGGAAAAATGCGCGGCTTCGGCATTCTCCCCGACCGAAGCGACGTAGCGGCCAAAGATGGTCCGCGACAGAAGCAGCCACACCGAAGCGGTCAGCAGGACCCAGAACAGCACCGGCGTCGGAACCGACAGGAATTTCGTGTTGTATAGGTCGTTGAACAGCTTCGGCACATCGCCGGGCGGATTGCCGCTCGACAGGAACTGCACCAGCCCGACCAGGATGATGCTGACCGCCAGCGTGACGATGACCGCCGACACCCGCCGGTTGCCGATCATGAAGCCGTTGAACAGGCCGATGACGAGGCCGGTGGCGAGCGCCAGCACGACGAAGAAAGGCATCGACGCGCCGGGGAAAGTGCCCGACGAGATGAAATAATTGATGAGCAGGATGATGCCGCCGCCAGAGAGGTCGATCGACTTCACCCGCATGACGACGAGCTGCCCCAGCACCAGGATGCCGAGCGGCACGATCTGCCTGACGAAGATACCCATGATGTTGAGGTTGAGCATGTTCGGCCGCGCGATCCACAGCGTCGCCAGCAGCACGATGAAGACAAAATAGGACGGCGGGATGCGCAGCAGACGCCGGGCGATCGGATTTGCGAGAACGGCGGCCATCGCTCAGAGCCCCATTTTCTTGCGGGATTGCAACCCGACCACCGCCAGCAGGATGCCGCCCTTGATCGCTGTCTGAACAAAGGGCGAGACGTTGGCGAGGTTCATGCCGTTAGCCAGCAGCGCCATGACCAGCGCGCCGATCACCGTGCCGTGCAGGCTGCCGATGCCGCCGGAGAGCTGGGTGCCTCCGAGCGCCACGGCGGTGACGGTGTCGAGTTCGAAAAGCAGACCGACATTCGGATCGCCCGACACGATGCGCCCGGCCAGGAAGACACCGGCAGCGGCCGCGAAACAGGAGCAGAGCACATAGGCGAGGATAATGTTGCGGCGGTCAGAGACGCCGAAATTGCGGGCAGCGCTTTCGGCGCCGGACGCGATGCCGCCGCCGATCGCAAACAGATGCAGCCCGTACCGGGATCCGTAGAGCAGTTTCCACGCCGCCAGGATCACGACGATGCCCCAGAAAACCGGATAGGGAATGCCGAGGAAACTGCCCGAGACGGCATCGATGACGATCTCCGGCACGGTGCCGCCGGAGACGGGACGCAGGATGCGCGTGATGCCGAGCACGATGTACTGCGTCGACAGCGTCGCGATGATCGGATGGACGTTGAAGCGGGTGATCGCCAGGCCGTTGATCAGCCCGATGAGTGCCGCCAGCAGAAAGACCGCCGGGATCAGCACGATCGCCGGCTGGTCGAGCGCCAGCACCGCCGTGGTGAAGCTGATGACCGAACCGACCGACAGGTCGAGCCCGCCGATGAGCACGACGACGAGCTGTCCGATCGCCGCGATGATCAGCGGCATCGCCTGGGCAACCAGGTTGAAGAGGTTCTCGGCCGTGGCGAACTGCGTCGTCTCGACGGTCAGCCACAGCGAAATGAACAGGGCGACCAGAAGCGGCAGGCCCCACAGGCCTTGCCGCGTGTTCCGGCCACTCAGGATGTTGAAAAGCGAACGATGCATGGAGGCCCCTAATGCTGGCGCGTGGAACCGCCCATCAGGGCCGCGTCGAGGATCTTGTGTTCTGTCGCCTGCGCTGCCGGCATTTCGGCAACGATGGTATCGTCGTGGACGACGTAGATGCGATCGCAGAGCCCGATCAACTCGATCGTCTCACGCGACAGCACCAGCACGGCGCCGCCCTTGGCGGTAAAGTCGCGCAGCAGGTGGTAGATCTCGGACTTGGCGCCGATGTCGACTCCGCGGGTCGGCTCCTCGACCAGCAGAAGATCGAGATCGGCGGCCAGGTAGCGGCCGAGCAGAACCTTTTGCTGGTTGCCGCCGGACAGGGAGCCGACCGGCGCGGACGGCCCTGCCGCCTTTATGTTCATGACCTCCATCATGCGGGCGATCACGTTTCGATACGGCCGCGCCGCCGCGAGTTCGGATCGCCTCGAATGCAATCCGATGGCGATGTTGTGGGCGATTGGCAAAGCGAGGAAGAGCCCCTCTTCCTTGCGGTCCTCGGGAACGAAGCCGACCCTCAGCTGCTGCAAATGGCGAACGCCTGATGATGGCGGGAGCGGCATTTTCAGCGCTTTGCCGTTGACGGAAATCGTCCCGGCGGAGGGATGATAGCGGCCGATCAGCGATCTCAGGAAGCGCTGCTGGCCCTGTCCCTCCAGGCCGGCCAGGGCGACGATCTCGCCCTTGTGCAATGTCAGCGACAGCGGCCGCGATGTCTCGGTGATCCTCAGGTTCTCGACGCGCAGGATCTCGTCGCCTTTGTTATCAGTACGATCGGGAAAAAGGTCCTGGAGTTCGCGTCCGACCATCATGGCGATGAGTTCGTCGGTGGTGATCTCGGACACCATTCTTGTGCCGACCAGTGCGCCGTCCTTCAGCACCGTCACCGTGTCGCACAGCTCGAAGATCTCCTCCATGCGATGCGAGATGTAGACGATGGCTTTTCCCTTATCGCGCAGCCGGCGGATGTTGCGGTTGAGCACATCGACATCGGCCGCGTTGAGCGCCGCCGTCGGTTCATCGAGGATGAGCACGCCGGCGT
>NZ_RZTT01000604.1 GCF_003996995.1 Mesorhizobium sp. M7A.T.Ca.US.000.02.2.1
TTTTCGCTCGACACCGCCGCTTCGGTCGATGCCGGCTCGATCCTGTCGCGCGCCACCGCCGACAAGGCCGTCGCTGCAACCGACCCGGCCAACAAATTCAAGAAGTTCGAGGCGATGGTGCTGCAGACCTTCATCCAGAACATGCTGCCAAAGGACACCGAGGGCGTCTACGGCAAGGGCCTGGCTGGCGACATGTGGAAATCGCAGCTTGCCGAGCGGGTGGCCGACGTGATGGCCGAACGCGGCGGCATCGGCATCGCCAAGTCGATGCTTGCCGACCACTATCTCGAAGGCAAGCGCGTGGTTCCGGTCGGTCCGGTCTCGGGCGGGTTGGAAAAGACCGAGATCGACCAGCAAAACAGCCTGTCGACCTCGCTGGTCCACCAATTGCAGCGCAAGGCTGCGGGGTCGATGACCGGTGACGAGACGACCATAAAAACAAACATCAAGATCTAAACTGGGAAACGCCATGGCCGACTTTTCAGAATCCACCCCCAATCTGCCAGCACGCACGACCGCGTCGGAATCGCCGATCCCGTTCGCGCGGCCCGGCAACCTCGCCGCCATCATCGGTCGCATCGAGGAAGTGGTCGAGGAAGAGACCGCCGGCATCCGCAACGCGACCAACTATGATCTCAAGGCGTCGAACGCCCGCAAGAGCCGCTACCTCTACGAGTTGACGCGCGCCATGAAGGGCGGCAGCGAAGCCGAATTCCTCGAACAGCACCGCGAGGGCCTGACCCGGCTGCGCCAGAAGCTGGCGAAGAACGAAGCGGCGATCCTGGCGCATCTCAGCGCGGTCAACGAAGTCGCCAGCCTGCTGCGGCACGCCATCCAGCGCGCCGAGACCGACGGCACCTACTCCGCCGGCGAGTTCGGCTGGATCAAGGCATGATGCCGAATACGAGCGACACTTCGGAGATACTGCCGAGGCAACGGCGCAGTGCCGCGTCGCCTTCGCAAGGGACTGATCAAGGGACTGACAAGAGCCGATGATCAAGGTCATCGCCATCGCCGTCTGGATCTGCGCAGCAACTCTCGGCGCAGTATTCTATTCGTTTCAGGCGGCCGGCGAGCGCGGTGTCGGCGAAACGCCGAAGCCGATGCTGGGCGGCCTCGACTACGTCAAAACCGACATCATTTCGGTGCCGCTGATCCGTGATTCTGAGATCGGCGGCTATTTCCTGACCAAGCTCGTCTACACCGTCGAACCCGAGCAGATAAAGAAGCTGTCCATTCCGGCCGAAGCGCTGATCACCGACCAGGTCTATTCCTACCTCTATTCCAATCCGCAGATCGACTTCACCAACAAGGCGACGATCGATCTCGATGCCTTCCGCGCCGCAATCCGCGATACCGTCAACGCGCGTGTCGGCGCGCCCTTGGTGCATGAGGTTCTGATCGACCAGGTCAATTTCCTGTCGAAGGACGAAATCCGCGACAACTGGCTGCGCCGCAAGAAAAGCGAGACGGCGAGCGAAATGACCAAGGCGTTCAAGGAACACTGAGTTGCCCCGGCTCGGAGTCCCGGCCTCATCGGGGCTCACCTGCCGCCACGGCAGGAACCAACCGCCCGAATTCGCGTTGACGTAAACGTCAACCCAAAGCTATATGCGGCAGCGACCGTGATCGCGAAACCGCGGCATGGGCTTCGGCTGGATCGAAGCGCCGTTGCGAGACAGATGCAACCAGACAAGGAGAACAGCGTGAGCGTTCAGGAGATTGCCGAGAAGATCAAGTCGCGGGTGGCCAGCAGCGGGTTCGATCGTTCCGTGAAATTCGACACCGGCAGCGACGGCGTCATCGTCATCGACGGCGCAACCGTCTCGAACACCGATGCACCCACCGACTGCACCATCAAGCTCTCGCTCGACGATCTGGATTCGCTGATCGCTGGCGACCTGAACCCGACAATGGCGTTCATGACCGGCAAGATAAAGGTCGAAGGCGACATGACCGTCGCCATGGCGCTCAGCCAGCTGATCGGCTGAAGGCATCCAGCCGCCCAGGCGGCACCCACCAAGCGCAAAAAACGCCGCCTTTTCGGGCGGCGTTTTTGCATGAAATGCTGCCGGCTTCGTGTCAGGCCGCCGATATCAGTTCCTGCGCCTTCAGCTTGCGGCCGGCCGCCTTCAGCGTGCCGTGCACGCCGTCAAGCGCGCCTTCCACCAGTTCCAGCGCCAGCAGGCGGTGCCGCTCATAGGGTCCCGGCATGGAAAGTGAACCGGTCTTCTCGGCCGAGAAGCCGAAGCGCGCGTAATAGGGCGCATCGCCGACCAAAAGGATAGCGGCATGGCCGAGACGCGCCGCTTCGGCGATGGCATGGCGCATCAGCGCCGAGCCGATGCCGGCATTCTTGAGCGACGGGTCGACGGCAAGCGGGCCAAGCAGCAGCACGGCCGCACCGCCCTCGCCCAGCCTGACATCCCACAGCCGCACGGTGCCGGCCACGCCGCCCGAAGCATCGCGGGCGACGAAGGCCAGGCCTTCCGAGGGCCGCCGGCCACGCCGCAGCTTCTCCGACGACTTTTTCCTGCGCTTCGGCCCCATGGCCCGATCGAGCAACGCCTCGCGCGCCGCAACATCGGCGGCGGTTTCGGCGACCATCACAGAGGCCGGTGCGTGGCCCCCAATTTCAACTGGCATTTCCATTTCAACTGACATTTCCATTTCCGCAATCCCTGGCGAGCGG
>NZ_RZTT01000605.1 GCF_003996995.1 Mesorhizobium sp. M7A.T.Ca.US.000.02.2.1
ACAGGCATGGGGGGCGGGGTCGAGGCCCTACACCAGGCGGCGCGCGCCTCACGTGCACGTGCGCGAGAACTGCCCCGACGATTCCCGTTTTCAATATCGCAACTGATTTGCAATCAGTCGTTCGACCCCGGATTGTCGTTGCCATTCAATGCGTTAGCATTCTCGTGCGAGACGCCTGCCTGTTCTCGCACGGCCTCGCCATTGATTTCATTGGCTTTTTCGCCGCGATCGACGGGCATCATGCCCGCGCTCATGAAGCCGTCACCATCGGCCACAACCTGCATGTTCTCGACGTTGCCGAACACCATCAACGGCCGGCGATCACCAGGCGGCAGCTCCAGCTGCAGCGGCTTCTTGGCGTGGTGATAGGGCATCAGGTCGGCGGCCGCGCCACGGATCAGGCCCAGCACCGCGATCTTCTGCTTTGCGCCGGCGGCACCGACCAGCTTGCACAGCGCCCCGAAGTCGGCCGACTGGATCATGGATAGCGTCACCATCGGGTCGCGATGGCCCCGCGCCACGAGGTAGCGGATCAGATCCCCGTTCTTGCGGTTGGCAGCGCCAAGCGGCCTCCCCCGCGCCCGAGCTGGCGCAGCAACGATTTCCGCCGCCAGCGCCAGACCGTCAACGCCCTCGCCATCCGGCAAGCCGGCCAAGAGGTCCAGCGGATCGGCGCCAGGGAGCTCGGCCGCCGCCGGTGTGTGGGCGTCTCGATGCCCCTGGTCAGCGTCATCGGCCATCGAAAGCGCTCCATGTGCCATTTTTTATTCCGGTTCCCGATCGAGGCCATGGGTAACCGTTCGGGAACCGGCTTTTCGATAGATAATTCAAATGGATATACCCCTGCGGTTACCGGTTACGTGGTTACCTCATACAGCGCATGCGCGCGCGCGTGCGATGCGAGGTCGCATTAGCCGGGGAACCGGTAACCAGATTGATCATGTCGTTGATTTCCTTGGGCTTTTCTGGTTACCCATGCGGTAACTATGGGGTAACCCGGTAACCGCTCCCGAACCCGTCAGCGGCGAAATCAGCCTCGCCGAAATCCCCTATCGTCAATTGCAAGCCATGGTTTGGCGCGGCGGAACACCCTTGAATGCTGGTCGGGCGGGGGCAAAGGGCGTCAAATGGGGCGCGGGAAACAATGACAAAATGTCACGATTTGACCCGGCGAAACGGGCGCGGGAGCGGCTGAAAATCTCCCTGAAAACGCGATTCAATTCATCCTTGGGGAGGCTGGCTATAGAGGAAGCGGCGCAGCCCTGCCGGGCTGCTGGTTGTTTCGGCGTGACGCATGGCACCAGCGCCGCGCACCAGGGCACGGCAATGGATGGGAAGGCGCTGGGTGCGCTCATCGTCTGGATGGGCAAGGGAAACGCGCTGCAAGGCGCGCTGGTCGCGCGCCAGAAGGCTAACGGATGGCGAACAACGGACCACCGGCAGCGGCATCGTCAAGAGCATCTGCGCAAGCCGGATTGAGCCACATCACCTCGACACGTTCGCGGGCGCCGTCTGCATAGGCTTTGCACTCGACACGCCGCCAGCCGCCCAGCGCAGCCTCATAGAGCGGGTCAGGATAGCCCGACAGCATCACCATGCCATCAAGCTCGCAGAGGAATGTCAGCAACTCGGCGTGGTCATCACGCGACAGCTCATGGCGATACATGCGCCAGGCCAGATCGTAGCGATTGCCGCGCGCCCGTGTCTCGGGCAGATATGGCGGGTCGACATAATGCAGGGTCTCGGGCGCATCGTGCTGTGCCATCACCTCACGCGCAGGCCTGCACTCGATCACCACGGCCTTCAGCCGCTCGATCAACGCCGGCAACGCGTCGGGATAGCCGGCCCAATCCATCGCCGGCGTGGTCCCGCTGCGATTAGAGGTGGCGCGGAAACCGGTCGAGCGGTGCCCCTTCTGCTCACTGGCATGCGCATTGGAGCCGAAGCCCATGAAAGAACGGATGATCAGCCGCCGGCCTCGCTCAATCGGATCGTCGCACTGCTCATAGGCGGCCCGGAATTCGACGCGGGCGAATGGCGTCAGGCGCAGCGCCTCGAGGAGCTGCTGGGCGGTGGCGGGGTCGCGCAGCACGCGAAACAGGCTAACCACCTCATCATCGAGATCATTGTAGACCTCGGCATAGGCGCGCGGCTTGCGTATTAGGATGCTGGCCGCGCCGCCGAAAGGTTCGACGTAGACGCGGTGCCTTGGCATGTGCTGCAGTATCCACGGCGCAAGCTTCCATTTGCCGCCATGCCAGCGCAAAACAGGCCGGCGGGGAACTATGTTCATCAAAGCCCACCGCCGACATGCTTCTCGAACGCATCGAGGTCGATCAGCAGGCAATGCGTGGTGCTTCCGTTGATCTTGACCTTTTTCGCCGGCAGCACGATGCCCTTGGGCGCCTGTTTCAGCGCCGTGTACCAGCCGCCCTTGTGGAAGTCGGTGTCGCCGAAGATCCGGTGCAGCTGCGGCGCGCTCGCCGGCACCGCCAGCACCGCGCCGGCGTTGGGGATCTTGCCGCGCTCGAAACAGCCGAGGCTGACCAGCTCGAGGCGCTCGCGCGCGCCGCGTTCGTCCCAGCCGCCGGCCGCCGGCCCGATGCGCAGCTTTTCGCAGACGCCGCCGATCGTCGGCTTGACACCGTCGCGCCAGGCGTCGATCTGGCT
>NZ_RZTT01000606.1 GCF_003996995.1 Mesorhizobium sp. M7A.T.Ca.US.000.02.2.1
CCGCAGCACTGCCCTGCCCGCTCAACTCCCGAAACCAGCTTAACCCAGCCTCCGTCCCTGCCTTCGGCTTGTATTCCGCCCCGACCCATCCGGCATAACCGATGCGGTCGATGTGCTCGTACAGGAAGGGAAAATTGATCTCGCCCGTCCCCGGCTCGTGACGGCCGGGATTGTCCGCAAGCTGGATATGCGCGATGCGGCCGAGGTTAGCCTCGATGGTACGGGCGAGATCCCCCTCCATGATCTGCATGTGATAGATGTCGTATTGCAGGAACAGGTTTTTCGAGCCGACGCGATCGATCAGCGCCAGCGCCTGGTCGGAGTAGTTGAGGAAGAAGCCCGGAATATCGCGCGTGTTGATCGGCTCGATCAGCAGCCTGATGCCGGCCTGCTCCAGCTTTTCCGCCGCGAAGGCGAGGTTTTCGGCAAAGACATCCTCCAGCACCTTGCGGTCGGCGGCGGCCGGCGCGATGCCGGCCAGGCAATTGACCTGCTGGCAGCCGAGCGCCTGCGCGTAGGTGATCGCCTTGGCGATGCCCTGGCGGAATTCCGGCACGCGGTCCGGCAGCACGGCAATGCCGCGTTCGCCCTTGCCCCAGTCGCCCGCCGGCAGGTTGAACAGCACCTGGGTCAGACCGTTCTTCTTCAACCGGGCGGCGACGACATCGGGCGCATGGTCATAGGGTCCGATATATTCGACGCCCTTGAAGCCGGCGCGGGCGGCGGCATCGAAACGGTCGAGGAACTCATGCTCGCCAAAGAGCATCGAAAGATTGGCTGAAAAACGCGGCATTCTTTTTCTCCTAATCCAACATCACGATCGCCGTCGGCGCATCCTCGTGGCTTTCGGCAAGCTCCTCGAATTCGGTGATCTTGTCGATCTCGGTGCCCATGGAGATGTTGGTGACGCGTTCGAGGATGAATTCGAGCACGACCGGAACCCGGTGCTCTTTCATCAGCCGCTGCGCCTCCTTGAAGGCAGCGGCAAACTCTTCCGGCTTGCGCACCCTGACCGCCTTGCAGCCCATCGCTTCGGCGACGGCAACGTGGTCGACGCCATAGCCTGCCTCGGGATCGCCTGCCCGGTTGATGTTCTCGAAGGCAAGGTCGACCTCGAAGTCCATCGAAAAGCCGCGCTGCGCCTGGCGAATCAGGCCGAGATAGGCGTTGTTCACGACGACATGCAGGTAGGGCAATTTGTGCTGTGCGCCGACCGCCAGTTCCTCGATCATGAACTGGAAGTCATAGTCGCCCGACAGCGCCACGATGGTGCGGTCGGGATCGGCGGCGCGCACGCCAAGGGCTGCCGGCAAGGTCCAGCCGAGCGGGCCGGCCTGGCCGCAATTGATCCAGTTGCGCTGCTTGTAGACATGCAGGAACTGCGCCCCGGCGATCTGCGACAGGCCGATGGTGGTGACATAGGTGACGTCGCGGCCGAACGCCTTGTTCATCTCCTCATAGACACGCTGCGGCTTCAGCGGCACCTGGTCGAAATGCGTCTTGCGCTTCATCGTCTTCTTGCGGGCCTGGCACTCCTTCGCCCAGCCGGACCAGTCGCGCAGTCTGCCTGATGTTTTCCATTCGGTGGCGACGTCGAGCAGCATCTTCAGCGCCGCGCCAGCATCCGAGACGACACCGAGATCCGGCGCGAAGACGCGGCCTATTTGAGTGGGCTCGATGTCGACATGGATGAACTTTTTCCCCTTTGTATAAACATCGACGGAGCCGGTGTGACGGTTGGCCCAGCGGTTGCCGATGCCGAAGACGAAGTCGGCTTCCAGCATCGTCGCATTGCCATAGCGGTGCGAGGTCTGCAGCCCGCACATGCCGGCCATCAGCCGGTGGTCGTCGGGGATGGCGCCCCAGCCCATCAAGGTCGGGATGACCGGCACGCCTGAAATCTCGGCGAATTCGATCAGCAGATCGGACGCATCGGCGTTTATGATGCCGCCGCCGGCGACGATCAGCGGCTTTTCGGCCGCATTGAGCATCGTCAACGCCTTTTCGGCCTGGGCGCGCGTCATCGCCGGCTTGAACGGCGTCAGCGGTTCATAGGCATCGATGTCGAATTCGATTTCGGCGAGCTGCACGTCGACCGGCAGGTCGATCAGCACAGGGCCGGGACGTGACGAGCGCATCAGGTGAAACGCCTTCTGCAGCGCCATGGGAACGAGATAGGGCTCCATGACGGTGACCGCCCATTTGGCGACCGGCGCGGCAATGGCTGATATGTCGGCGGCCTGGAAATCCTCCTTGTTCAGCCGCGCCCGCGGCGCCTGCCCGGTGATGCACAGGATCGGAATAGAATCCGCGGCGGCCGAATAGAGCCCGGTGATCATGTCTGTGCCCGCCGGACCCGAAGTGCCGATGCACAGGCCGATATTGCCTGCCTTGGCGCGTGTAAAACCTTCCGCCATGTGCGAGGCGGCCTCGACGTGACGGGCTAGCACGTGGCGGACCGTTCCCCTGGCCTTCAGCGCCGAATAGAACGGATTGATCGCCGCGCCCGGCACGCCGAAAGCGCAGGAAATACCTTCCTTTTCGAGAACGAGAACCGCGGCATCGACAGCGCGCATCCTGGCCATTTTCCAGCCCTCCACGGGGTTTGTCATTGTTGGATCGGCCAAGGATGTCAGCACCCCGGCTATTTTTCAATTTT
>NZ_RZTT01000607.1 GCF_003996995.1 Mesorhizobium sp. M7A.T.Ca.US.000.02.2.1
GCTCGGGCTGAAGCCGCATCCGGAAGGCGGCTGGTATGCCGAGACCTTTCGCGATGGCACCGGCGGCGCGCGCGGCCATTCGACTGCCATTTATTTCCTGCTTGAGGAGCATCAGGTTTCGGCCTGGCACCGGGTCAAGGATGCCGCCGAGGTCTGGCATTTCCATGCCGGCGCCCCGCTGGCGCTGGCGATGTGGGAGGAAGGCAGCGCCGTTATGGAGCAAGTCCTCGGCATCGATCTCGCAGCCGGTGAGCGGCCTCAGATCGTCGTGCCCGCAGGCTGGTGGCAGTCGGCGCGCAGCCTGGGCGAATGGACGCTGGTCGGCTGCACCGTCGCGCCGGGCTTCGAGTTTGCCGCCTTTGAGCTGGCCGCACCCGGCTGGCAGCCGAAACAACCCTAACTCAATAAGAACCCAAATTTAGCAGGAACCCAAGTGTCGTCGCGAGTTGGGCGGCGTAGTACAGCGCCCAGACGGCGAAGCGCATCCAGGCGCGGTGGGGCGAGATGGCGGCGACAAGAAATTTCTCGGTGGCGAGCAGCCCGTCCGATACCATGAACAGCACGGCGCCACCGATCACCCACATATTGCTTGTTGTCAGCGCCGAGATGCCCATTGCCAGGATCGCGGCGATATAGACGGTGATCGGGATACACAGGCTGGGACCGACGCGACGCCACAGCGCCGCCAGCATGATGACCACGAACACCGCCATGGCGAGCGCGATCGCACCGCGCCACGGCTCGGCGCCAAGCACTCTCAATCCGCCACCGCTGCGCAGGAACAGCGCGACATAGACGATGTGGGCGACGAGAAAACTGGCCAGACCGCCGAGAAAGGTCTTTTCACCGTCGCGCGACAGGAATGCGTCGCCAGCGGCGCTGAGGGCGAGCGCGGCGACCAGCAGCAGCGGGCCGCCCTGCAGCCCGGCCAGCACGGCAAGCATCGCCACGGCAAGCGTCTTTGCCGCCGAGCGGGCGAGCGTCGGCGGCATGCCTAGCGTGAACGCATAGATCACCGCCGCCGCCAGCGAAAAAATCAGTGTCGCATTAGCATTGGCGTCGATACCGCCCGCAAACGGCATCGTCATGCCCGGCTCCGCCTTTGGATGCCCCGGGCTCCGCCTTCGGATGACCCGGCTCGGCTCTCGGTCGCCGCAGGCTTGCGCAGGAACAGGGATTTTGCGGCGAGCGCCGCGCCGCCGGTGATGAGCACGCAGGCGGCGAGGATGCGCAGCGACGGCTCGGCGACGCCGGCCGCGATCAGCACCAGCGTCGACAACAGCGGTGCGGCGTAGCTTGCGGCACCCAGCACCTGGATGTTGCCGCGTTTGACGCCGATGTCCCAGGCATAGAAGGCAGCGCCCACCGGCATCAGGCCAAGGCCAAGCACCGCCAGCCACTGGCCGGCGCCGACGGGCAGAACGGTCTGTTCCAGCGCCAGGTGGCAGGCGAGCGACAGCACCGCGGTCGCTGCGCAGAACCAGGTGACGATGCTGGTCGGCACCGACGGGAAACGCCGCGACAACAACGAATAGGACGACCACAGGACGGCGCAGACGGCAGCCATGGCATAGCCGAAGGAATAGCGGGCGTCGAAGGCCAGCCCGCCACCCTTGGTGACGATCAGCACGGTGCCGGCAAGGCCGAGCAGCGCGCCGACGACATGGTTCCACGCCAGTTTTTCGCCCGGCATCAGCGCCGAGCCGAGCACGATCAGCAGCGGCCACAGATAGGCGATCAGGCTCGCCTCCACCGCCGGCGCATTGCGCAGCGCGGTGAAATAGAAGAAGTGGTAGCCGAACAGGCCGGCAATGCCGATCAGCCACACCTGCGGCGGTATCTTCTGGCTCTTGTCGGGTGCCGGCATGAACAGCCGCGCGATGAGCCCGACCCCGGTGCCGATCGAGAAGGTGATCGCCGACAAGAGGAACGGCGGCACCTGGCCCGACGCATCGGTGAGCAGTGCGAGCAACGCCCACATGGCGACCGCCGAAAAGCCGATCAGTGTTGCGCGCCCCATTCTGTCTCCAGTGGCGCGCCAATTCCGCGCCTGGCTATTGTACGGCTTCGAAACGCCCGGCGCTGATGGTCAAGGTGCCGATCTGCGTGCCCACCGTGGCACGGATCGGCGCATATACGCCGGTTTGGCCGAGCGGTGCAAACGTCACCATCATGCGGCTTTTGTTCTTGAGATAGTTGAGCGCCTTGCGGCCCTTGCGATAACCCGCCACCGGCTCGAAGCCCATCTGGCAGGTGACGGTGTCGCCCTTGTAGCCCGGGACCGAGATCGTGCCTTTCGACGCGTAGGTCAACGTCAGGTCGGCACGCATCTCGCCGTCATAGAACTTCACCGTGCGGCCGCAGACCTGGTCGAGACTGTCGGCATGAATGACGGTGGCGGCCATGGGATCGAGCACCGACGTCAGGTCGCCGGCACCGAGCGGTACCCAGTTCTTGGGGTCGCGTTTGCCCGGCGACGGCACGACCTTCGTCGAGGTGACCCTGCCATTGGCAAAGCGGATATCGACCACCGATGCTTTCTTGCCGGAGGTGTAGTCGGCGCGGAATGCCTGCGGCACCATTTTCTTGCCCGCGATCGTGCCCTTGGATGAGATCGTGCCGCGCGTGTCGTCGAACAGCTTGGCC
>NZ_RZTT01000608.1 GCF_003996995.1 Mesorhizobium sp. M7A.T.Ca.US.000.02.2.1
GGCCACTGGCGCAAATCTGCACCATGGGCGAATTTGTACCATAGCTGAGGTCAGGGAGTCAAGAAAAAATTCCTATCCTGGAAAGCTATCGGCACAAAAGCTGCCGACACCGCCGGGCTGGCAGCCGCTTTTGTTAAGCTAAGCCTGGCGAGCCTGGGCGAAGCGTGACATCGCGACACGGCCGGTTTCGTGGACAGGAAAACGGCCTTCTGCTAATCGGTTGAATTGTCCCATGCCACGGAGAGACACATGCCCAGCAAGACCGAAAAACTCCTGTCGCTCCTCAACGGCCAGCCGGTCATCCCGGTGCTGAAGATCTCTGATATCGCCAATGCCGTGCCGCTGGCGCGCGCGCTGGCGCGTGGCGGCCTGCCGGCAATCGAGATCACGCTGAGGACCGCCGATGCGCTGGAAGCGATCCGGCGGGTCGCTGGTGAAGTCGAGGACGCCATCGTCGGCGCCGGCACCATCCTCGATGCGGGCCAGTTCGAAGAGGCCGCCAGCGCAGGCTCTCGGTTCATCGTCAGCCCCGGCATCACCCGCGAGCTTCTGTCGGCAGCCGCCGGCAGCGATGTTCCGCTGCTGCCCGGCGCCATCACGCCCGGCGAGATCATGGCCGCACGGGAAGCCGGCTTGCGCTTCCTGAAATTCTTCCCGGCCGAGCAGTCGGGCGGCATCGCTTCGCTGAAGGCCTTCGCCTCACCACTTGCCGATGTGAAATTCTGCCCGACCGGCGGCATCTCGGCCAAGAACGCGGCCGACTATCTAAGCCTTCCCAACGTGGTCTGCGTCGGCGGCTCCTGGGTGGCGCCCGATGACCTCGTCAAGGCCGGCAAGTGGGACGAGATCGAAGCCTTGGCGCGCGCCGCGAGCAAGCTTGCGAAATAAGGCTTCGGCCACGGCATGAAAAAACCCGGCCGACTCGCGTCAACCGGGTTTGCCAAATCGGCTCCGAACCGGATCAGCTACAGACCCGAACCTTTTCAACCACCCTGTGGTGATGCTTCCAGCTTGTGACCACCCTGGTGCGGCAGTGCTTCTTCATGTGCATATGGTCATGAGTCTTGACGACAATGGTCTCGGCCTGCGTAGGCGCGATGGCCGCCGAAGCGGTTGCCAATGCGATGACCGATGCCAATAGGATGTTCTTCATGGATCTCCCCGGGTTTGAACGAACCTGTATTAACCCGGGGAATAGGCCGACCGTTCCGGCTTCACGAGAAGTTCAGCCGCGCGTGACCGTGCAGGCTGGCCCGGTTCGCTGAACAGCAAAAAGCCGCGCTGGTTGCCCGGCGCGGCTTTGTCGATCGATTGGTCGTCATTTGGTCTGGAAGCGGGCTACCGACATGAACTTGACCGCGTTGCCGGTGAAGCGATTGGCATCGGCCACCTGGCTGCTCGGCTGGAAGCCGGCCGTGTAGACCTCGCTCGGCGGCGTGTGCACGATGCTGTAGGCGTAGCCCGGCGCCGTCGTCGCGCTTGAAACGGTGGCGACATGCTCGCCGCTGGTCAATGCCCAGCGGGCAGCCTGCGGTGCGGCTGCAACCACCATGGCCTTGGGGCCTGGCTTCAGGTCGCGGGCGGTGGCTCTCGATTCCTTGCGGGTCGTCTTGACGCCGGCGCCGATCGCGGCGGCCGGATCGGAACCGACTGGGCGGGCAACGACAGCATCGCGCGGCGATGCGGCGTTGGTGTCCGGATCGTTGAACGCCGAACGCGGCTCGGATCCCGACAGGGAAGCAAGCTGGTAATCGGCCGCACCGACCTGGGCATTGGCCTCGTCGAGCACGGCCTTGACCGCATCCGGCCTGGCCATCTCGGGCCGCGCCGTCGGCAGCACCGAGAACGCATCGGTCGCCGTCTTGCTTTGATCAGCCGTCTCGGCCAGCGCCATCAGCACATCCTTGCTGGGCGGCGCAGCCAGAGCGGCCGGCAGCGAATTGTCGGGACGCCATGTCGGCAACGGTATGTTGTTGACCGCGACCTGGGCCGGATTAGCCGAAGCCGTTGCATCGGCCACGCCGAAAGGAACGCTCGCCGGCGCATGCGCGGTCGCCACGGCCTGCTCGGTGGTGGCTGTCGCCTCCGCCATCGCAAAAGGAACGTTCTCAGGCTGCTGAGCGCCGACATCGGCTTTCGGCCGCGGTGCGAAATCCGGCAGCGGAACGCTTCGGGCCGGCAATGCGGCGATGATCGTCTCCGGCGTGTCCTCTTCCGGCTCCGGGGCCTGCTGCTCGGCCACCTGCGGAATCTCGGCGCGCCGCGCATTCTCCGGCGCCACGATGGCAATGCCCGGGAGGTTGCTGGTCTTGGCTGCCGCTGCCGGCTTCAGGTTTCTCGCTTTGGGCGGAGGGGCGGCCGAAGCGGTCTGAACATCGGCGCTGTCGTCGGCCTCGTCGTCGCCGCCGCCACCGAAGAAAGCCGACAGGAATCCACCTGATTTCTTGCCGCTGCCGCCAGCACTGGCCATTTCGATCGCCGGCGAGCCTGAACCCTTGCGCGCCTTGTAGGAGGCGAGCGCTTGCTCAAAGCCGGGCAGCGGCCTGCCGTCGCTCGGCACATGCAGCGTCTTGCCGTTGGGGAACAGGCTGACGAGTTCCTGCCGGCTGATACCGGGCCAATGGCGCACATTGCCGACATC
>NZ_RZTT01000609.1 GCF_003996995.1 Mesorhizobium sp. M7A.T.Ca.US.000.02.2.1
GTGCTGGAGGCGGTACGCCACAGCTTCGGCTTCGACCGGCCGCTCTACGTGCAATATGTGACGATGATGGAGAAGATCTTCGTCACCGGCGATCTGACCTCCTTCGTCAATCGTGGCTGGAAGGTGGTGCCGGCGGTCATGGATTCGATCCCGGTCACGCTCTCGCTGGTGTTCGGAGCGGCGATCCTGTGGGTGGTGGTCTCCATCATCATCGGCATCGCCGCCGCCGCCACGCGCGGCAGCTGGCTGGACAAGCTGCTGATGGCGCTAGGGCTGCTCGGCATTTCCATGCCGGTCTACTGGCTGGGCGAGGTGATGAACCTGATCACCCAGAGCCGCTACCACGACAGCTGGGCGTTCTCCTGGGTGCCGCCGCTCGGCTACAAGAATTTCTCCGACGATCCGAAGGGCTGGTTCCTGACCCTGGTCATTCCGTGGATCACACTGTCCATTCTCTATATCGGTATTTACGGGCGCGTGCTGCGCGCGGCAATCATCGAATCCCTGCAGGAAGACTATATCCGCACGGCCCGGGCCAAGGGGCTGTCGGAGACCCGCATCCTGCTGCGCCATGCCTTGCGCACGTCGCTCATCGCATTCGTCACTCTGTTCGGCCTGGACTTCGGTGCGCTGGTCGGAGGCTCAGCCCTGCTGACGGAGGTGGTGTTCGGGCTGCACGGCATCGGCAAGCTCACTTACGACGCTCTGCAGAATCTCGATCTGCCGATGATCATGGCAACCGTGATGTACGCGTCCATGTTCGTGGTCATCGCCAATGCGGTCGTCGATTTCGTCTACATCCTTCTCGATCCGCGCCTGAGGACATCATGATACTGTCGGTGCGCGACCTCAGAGTTTCCTTCCGCACAAATGATGGCCTGGTGCGGGCCATCGATGGCGTTTCCTTCGACCTTAAGGAGAGCGAAATCCTCGGCGTCGTCGGTGAGTCCGGTTCCGGCAAGACCGTGTCGCTGCTGGCCGTCATGGGTCTCATCACCGATCCCAACGCCACCATCGAAGGGTCGATCCGCTACAAAGGCCGCGAACTCGTGGGACTGCCCGCGCGCGAGCTCAGGCGCCTGCGCGGCAACGAGATCGCGATGATCTTTCAGGATCCGATGACCGCGCTGACGCCTGTCTACACGATCGGCTGGCAGATCGCCGAACAGATCCGCGCGCATCGCAGCATCAGCAAGTCCAAGGCGATGGAGCGCGTAGAAGAATTGCTGGCCGAGGTGAATTTTCCCAACCCGCACGAGGCGATGTCGCGCTATCCGCACCAACTGTCCGGAGGCATGCGTCAACGGGCGGTGATCGCAATGGCTTTGTCCTGCAATCCCGCGCTTCTGGTGGCTGACGAACCGACCACGGCGCTCGACGTCACCGTACAGGCCGGCATTCTCGATCTGGTGCGCAAGCTGCGCGCGACGCACAAGTCGGCGGTCGTCTTCATCACACATGACATGGGCGTGGTCTCCGAACTCGCCGACCGGGTCATGGTCATGTATGCCGGCCGCGTGGTGGAGCGCGGCAGTCGCATGGAACTGTTTTCCGATCCGCGACACCCCTATACGCGCGCGCTGCTGGGTTCAATCCCGCCGCTGACCGGCGAAAAACCACGGCGCTTGCCGGCCATTCCCGGTTCGCCGCCGTCATTGCTGCGATTGCCGCAGGGCTGTGCGTTCGGTCCGCGGTGCCCGGTTCACTACGAGCCCTGCGAGGCCGGCAAGCCCGACCTCGGGAGCGGCACCCATGCCGCGGCATGCTTCAGGGTGGCACAGGCATGAGCGGACCGATGATCGACAAGAACCGCCCAATCCTCGAGACGCGTTCGCTGGGCAAGCGCTTTTCCATCGGGAGCCGTTTTTCCGCCGAAGGCAAGCGAACCGTTCATGCGGTCGACAATGTTTCCCTGACCGTGTGGCGCGGCGAGACGGTCGGGCTGGTCGGCGAATCCGGATGCGGCAAGTCCACGCTGGCGCGTTGCCTGGTGAGGCTCTACGACATATCGGACGGCGAGCTTCTGTTCGAAGGCAACGACATCACCTCCAAGTCGCTGTCCGAACTCAGGCCGCTGCGGCGCCGCCTGCAAATGGTTTTCCAGGATCCGTCGGCATCGCTCAATCCGCGCCGGCGCGTCGGCGACCTGGTGGCCGAGCCGCTGCGCATCCATGGCAGGCTCTCGTCGAGCGCGATCACCAAACGCGTGGCGGAACTGTTCGACCTTGTCGGCTTGCTGCCGGATCACGTCATGCGGTTTCCGCACGAATTTTCCGGCGGACAACGCCAGCGCGTCGGCATCGCGCGGGCTATTGCATTGAATCCGGACCTCGTGGTCCTGGACGAACCCGTCTCCGCGCTCGACGTGTCGGTGCAGGCACAAATCGTCAACCTGCTTGCCGATCTGCAGGAGAAGCTCAATCTCACGTACATCTTCATCGCCCACGACCTGTCGGTGGTGCGTCAGGTTTCAACCCGCATAGCGGTCATGTATCTCGGCTCGATCGTCGAGGAAGGGCCAGCGGAAGAGGTGTTCGCAGCACCAGCCCATCCCTATAGCCAGGCGCTGATCTCGGCGGTTCCCGTCGTGGAGACGACGCCCGGTGGTACGCGCAAGCGCATCATCCTC
>NZ_RZTT01000060.1 GCF_003996995.1 Mesorhizobium sp. M7A.T.Ca.US.000.02.2.1
GGCCCTCGGAGAGCCAATGGTAGCGGCGCGCCACCTTGCTGTCACCGTTCATGCCTTGCTGCACCACGACCCAGCGACCGTCATCGGTGACGATGAAACCATGCAGGTAAAGATCGAAACCGTCCTGGACAGCGGCGCTGTCGACCTTGGCGACAAGCCGGCTGACGGTGGCAAGGCCCGTTCCGTCGAAGCCGACGCGTTGGCCGATGGCCTCCAGCTCATGCGGGGTTTTGCGCGAATGCGCGCCGCGACCACCGCAGACATGAATGCCGAGCTCGCCGGAGAGCGGCGTGAGGCCACGCTTCAAAGCGCCCACGACGCTGGTCGTGATCCCCGACGAGTGCCAATCCATGCCCATGACAGCACCAAAGGACTGGAACCAGAATGGATGCGCCAGCCGCCGCAGCAGCTCGTCTCGACCATAGTGATGAATGATCGCCTCGCACATCACAGCGCCAAGACGCGTCATGCGGTCGCCGAGCCATTTCGGCACGCGCCCGCCATGGAGTGGAAGATCAGCACTTCCCGATCGTTGCGTCACGTCTGCTACCTGTTCTGGTGTCCGTCATTCTCTTAACAGATAGGCAGCCCAACCGCGCAAGGAAGCATGGACACTTCCACTCGGGCCGGGTTAGCGGACGTCAAGTCCAGTTCGAGAGAACCGTTTCCATCTCAACCGTCTCGACCTGCTGCGCGAAACGTTGGTGGTAAACGGTCAGCAGTGCATCATGGGTTGCGTCGGAAGAACTGCACAGCGCGTCCGTGACGAGAACCACGCGATAGCCGAAATCGATGGCCCCGAGCACGGTGGCGAGAACGCAAACATCTGTTTCGCCACCGGTAATGACCAACGTATCGATGCCGCGCTCCACCAGAAGGGCTCTGAGGCGCCCTTCGAACCAGGGCGAGTAGATGTGCTTGTCGATGATCGCCGCTGGCGGGCAGTAGCCGGCTAAAGACGGCAACAGTTCGGTCATTTCGGGCCCGATCGTCTCGATCGTCAGGGAAGCCCAGCGCTCATAATAGCGCTTCCATGTGCCGACGCCCTGCCCCGGCTTTTCGGCTGGCAGGAAGCGTGTAAAGACCGTCTGTGGCGCGCGTCTTTCGACCAGCCTCTCGATCTGCGGGAGAACCCGGGTGATCCAGGGCGTTGCCCATTGAGACGGCTCGGCAAACAGCCGCTGCATATCCACGCAGACATGCATGCATCGATCGCCGAGAGGTCCGTATGCCAGCCCCGGCATCGACATCAGCGCTTCTCCGACCGACGATGCATTTCCCTGTTTCCTCCCTTTGTCGGCAAAGACACGCAACGCCGCGCGCAAGCACTGGTTCCTGAGATAGCCACAGGAACCGACGCAAATGGCTGGCGTTTCCGCTGAGATGAATGGAGGTGCTCGCATGAGACCGCGCGATGGACGTTGGAGCCGCAAGTCAGCCGGGGCGCCAAAATGGAACTGAGCGGAGGATGTCTCTGCGGCACGATTCGCTTCCGCGTTGGAAGCGAACCGAGAGTGCATTATTGCCATTGTGATATGTGCCGGCGAACGACCGGCAGTGCGTTCGCGGTTCTGGCCTGGGTGCCTTCCCAAAGCGTGACCTGGACCAATGCGACGCCGACCTATCGCAGATCTTCACCGATTGCCCGGAGGGGCTTCTGCTCCGCCTGCGGATCGCCGCTCAGCCTTGCCTATGACGCATCGCCCGGAGAGATCGCGCTGCATGTCGGAACGTTCGACGATCCGGCTCGCCTGGAGCCGCGCTACAATTATGGATCGAGGCAGCGACTTGGCTGGGTTTGCTGCGGAATAGACCTGCCGCACCACGATACCGAGGAGCGATGGTAAAACCATGTCTGAAGGGCAAGCCAGATGAGCATCTTTTACCGGGCGGCCAAGATTGCCGAAGAGGTCCACGCAGCACAGCGCGACAAGACCGGGCGACCGTATATCGAGCACTGCCGCCGGGTCGTCGACGCGGTCGAAACCAGGGACCAGAAGGTCGTCGCCTATCTCCATGACGTCGTGGAAAAGGGCGAAGGCTGGAACCGGACCAGGTTGGACGAGGCCGGTTTTGGCCCGACGATCGCTTCGGCCGTCGACGCCATGTCGCGCAGGGATGGCGAGGACTACTTCGCGTTCGTGCGACGAGCGGCATCGAATCCACTGGCGCTGCCGGTGAAGCGCGCGGATCTGGCGGACAATATCTGGCAGGCCCGACAGGTCGGGGCATCGACTATCAAATATGAGGAGGCACTACGCATCCTTTATGACGAGTTTCCGCGCCGTCAGCACCAGCCTTGAATTCAGATCGCCCCGCTGCGAACGGGCAATCTACTCCGGGACGTGGGGCGTGTGCCGTCTGTCCTCCGCGGGCTCAGCATCGATGCGCGCCTTTTCCGGATCGAATGCACCATGACGTGCAATGGGCCGCGCCGCGGTTTCAGGCGTCTCGTATGCCCACATGAAATCGTCAGCCGAGCTGCCCACCGCATGGACGCGCCAGTAGCTCGCGGTGCCTTTCGAAGGGGAGCGGCTGGTGGTGTTCGTCTTTTCGAAAAGGTCGAAATAGATGTCTTCGAAAGGGACGTAGAACACGGGCTCATGTCCTTCTTCCTGAAGCACTTTCGCCCGTTCCGTAGCAGCGACTATGGCGTCGGAAAATCGTACCGTCACCGTGCCGACAAACGGTTCTATGGCCAGCTGGCCAGCATGGTGTGCTGAGATTGCGTCTGAAGCTTGCATTCAAATTCTCCCTGGCTGCCGATTGATTGCGAGGCCGCATTTGGTTCGTCATGCATGGAGACGAAATGCGCGGCGATGCGTCAGGTTCCGGCCTGTATTATGAGGTCGGATGACGACCTCACTTCAGCGCTTGCCATGGCTGTCGAGAAACGCAGCCAACAATCGCGAAACCTGATCAGAAGCCTCACGCGTCGGGAAGTGTCCGATGCCATCCAGCACCACGCGCCTGTAGAACGCGGTGAAATGCTCTTCGAGCCCCTCTGAGGACTGGGCAAACACAACGCGGTCGGCGCCACCATGAAGCGTCAGGATCGGCACCGTGATGATCTTGACCGCTGCTTGCCGGCGGGCGAGTTCGGCATAGCGTGGATCGGGCTCGGCCTCTTCCCATCGGACCCGATAGGAATGCAACGTCACTTCCGCCCAGTCAGGATTTTCGAACGAACTCGCGACACCATCGAAAATAGCGTCGTCGAACCAGCCTGATGGACCCCAGCTGTCCCACTGGTATCTGGCGAATTCCTTGCCGTTGTTTCGTACGAACTCGGCGCCCCGTGCCGTCGCCATGAACCATTGATACCAAAATGCTTTCGCTTGTCCGGGCGCCGGCGTTGCTGGTTTGCCTGGTTGCCAGCCGAGCGACAGCGCAGCACAGCACTTGATGCGGTCCGGGAAAACCGACGCGAGCAGATAGGATATCCGGGCGCCCCAATCGTGTCCGACGACTGCAAAGCGGCTGAGGCCAAGCGCATCGGCAAAATCCAGCACATCCTGCGCCATCGCGGCAATCTCGCCCGAGCGCATGATTTCTTTTGACAGGAACGATGTCGGCCCGAAGCCTCGCAACCAAGGCGAAAAGGTCCGGAAGCCAGCTTCATGAAGGACCGGCGAAATCCGAGCGTATGTCGTCGCGTCGTCGGGCCAGCCATGCAGCAGGATAACCGGGGCGCCGTCCTGCGGTCCACCATCGAGATAGGCGACGCGCAGCAGAGGTGTGTCGCAATGTGAGACGGAGTTCATTGGCTCTGAGGCGCAATAGCTGGCTCTGGCCTGGCGGCATGGTCAACCTGTGGGTTCTTGTTGATGGTGCCGGTGTTGGCTTTCATCGGCTCGATATTGTTGTCGCAGGCGCCGAGCGTAAGGCCAGCGGCCAGGGCCAGGAGTGAAAAGAACCTCTTCATCGAAACCTCCTCTGGTTGCTGTCCGGCAAACGAGGTTCCACCAATTTGGTTGCCTGATCGTCCTCTCAAGACGCCACGGCATCTGACGATCAACGCTTCAAGCTATTGGAATCGGCTGCAACTGTCGGATCAGGCAAAACCGGGCCACGTTCAGTCTCCGAACCCTCAGCCTCGATCTCCTGCACGGCCTGGTCCCAGTGCTCCTGCTCGCGGCCAGCTGGCCGGCCCTCTTGTTCCCAGATTTCATGGGCTCGCCGTTTGATCTTTTCTTCCCTGCTGTCCATGGCCAGATCCTCCAATTCGTCAGTCTCAATTCCGGGCCATATTTTTTGTTCCTCCTCTGTCGGGAACAGCCGCTGCCGGAGCCGCGATTTCGGGGAAGGCGCTTGTGGATTGCGTGAGACGAAACCGCTTGGTAATTTTCGTACTGATATTTTTTCGTGACACACCGATGCCCGCAGCTTTATGAATTAGGCTATCGGCCAGCGCCGAGCACGTCCCTCTCCGATCCCACTGCCCGGCGCTCAATGCCTGATCGCCCGCCGCACCAATATGGCGGGCTGTTGCTTCGATTGGAGGTGACGCCCATGCGGGAATTGCCGAAAGACATCGACGCCGATGTGGTCATCGAAATCAGCAAGCTGCTGGACGACAGCCCGCTTTTCGTCCCGGTGCGGGTCCATGAACTTGCGGCCAGGGTGAGGCAGAGGGTGAAGACCGGCCTGCCGGATCTTTCGATCGAGGAACTGATCGTGGAGATGGCCTCCGTACGTCAGCTGGCCATGGCCTTCGATCTGCCTGGATCGGAGAATGTCGTGCAAATCCCGGTGCGGTATAGCCGCTAGCACCGCGGCATCACACGCTCCATCCGGAGGTCAGGACAAGCGATGCCTCAAACATCTGCGCACCGATCTCATCGCGTACTTTGACGGTTACCTTGACGAAATCGCAGTCGGGCATTTCGTCTTGGGCAACATCCTGCAAATACGAATTGCTTCCGCTCTGGCTTGTTCCCGGGATTCGAACAGCTGCCCGTTATCATCGGGTATCGCGCCGTCACCGTTTTGAAGATCGAAATAGTACCACTTCATTTTCGGGCCACGCTGGAAACATCTGGCGGGTCAATGTTTTCGCTTTATTGGTGGTTCCTGCCCGCTCGGCGGCCGTGCTGGTGAAGACGTGGTCGTTCAACGCACCGCAGCGCGAAGCGCCGATAGGAAAAGCATAAGCAACGCCAAGGCGTTGAGGCCGGCGGCGATGGCATGCGAATACTCCCATTGGCGCCGCAGCAGCTCCCAGTTTTCAGGCAGGACAGTCCAGTTCCGGGTCGCCTGATTGATTGGATAGGTCAGCGTCCAGAAGGCAAATTGCGTGGCGCCGATGCTGAGAAAGGCGACAACAACCAAGCCGAAAGATGCACTCGCTCGGTAGAGCAGGATCGCCAGGGCGGCCGTAGAGAGCAATGCTCCCAGCACTACGATGGCGAACAGGCTCCATCCATCATAGGCGCGTTGCGCAGCCAGATAGTTCGGCCCGTCGACCTTCATCTTGTTGAACATCGTGAAGAAGTGCGCGGCGGCCGGAACGAAAGCCAATACAACGAAAATGAAGCTGACCACTCTCAGACTATAAATTGCCATATCCGGTCTCCTCTCAGGAGAGAGCTAGGGCAATCGGCAGAGTTGAAAAGGTCGTTTTAGCGGCGGCTTTCGCCCGCGATCGTATGATCTCAAGCGAGGTCGTTTTTTAGCCCTCACTCAACTATCTCGGAACATTTTTTTTGGGTGCTGGTTCTACGCCCTGAAGGGACGAACCTTACCCAGGGAGATTTCCCCATGAAACATGTTCTCATTACCAGCATGCTGGCGATCGGGCTCGGCTGTGGAACGGCGATGGCTCAGACACAACAGCCCGAAAGCCAGTCTGGCGCAGACGCCAATTGCGCTTCCGGGCAGGCTGACTGCCAGGGCGGTTCCAAGATGGGCGAGCAGGCTCAGGGCAAGGCCAAGCTGAAGACCGATAAGCAGGCTCAGGGCAAGGCCGGCACAACCGATCAGCAGGCCCAGGACAAGACCAAGCTGAAGACTGACGAGCAGGCTCAGGGCAAGGCCGGCACCACCGCCGACCAGCAGGCTCAGGACAAGGCCAAGATGCAAACCGACGAGCAGCCTCAGGGCAAGGCCGGCACCACCACCGACCAGCAGGCTCAGGACAAGGCCAAGACGCAAACCGACGAGCAGGCTCAAGGCAAGGCCGGCACCACCACCGACCAGCAGGCTCAGGACAAGGCCAAGACGCAAACCGACGAGCAGGCCCAGGGCAAGGCCTCGACACCGGACACGACGTCGACCGGTTCCATCAACAACGTGACGGTGGAGCAGAAGACCCAGTTCACTCAGATCATCCGGGAGACGAAGGTCGAGCCTGTGTCCAACGTCGATTTTGACATCACCGTCGGCGTCGAAGTTCCGCGGCAAAAGGTCAGGCTGCATCGTTTGCCGGCTCGTATCGTCAAGATCGTTCCCGCTTACGAAAGCTACGAGTATTTCGTGCTTGCGGACGGCCGGATCGTGATCGTTGATCCGGATACGTTCAAGATCGTCCTGATTTTGACCTGATATGTCCGAGCAGTGGTCCGCCCTCCAGAGGGCGGACCGCCATTGCTGGGCTGCTATGGATTCAAAGCGACCCGCAAAAGGGACTGCAAGCGGCAGGTGATACACCCTGCCACCGCATCGCCAGGGCTAGAGACGCCCGAGCACGACCAGGATAATGACTATAAGCAGCAGAAGACCGAGGCCGCCGCCGCCGTAATAGCCGGTGCCGTAGAATGGCCCGCCGCCAAGCCCACTAAAACCGCCAAGCAATGCGATAATCAGAATGATGATAAGAATTGTGCCGAGACCCATGACTTGCTCTCCTGTTTGCGGCTTCGCGCCTTAGACGGAGCGGCGGTCGCCGGCTGATGTGATTATGAACTCGCTACAAGCCTTCCTGTTCCCGACTGAGACCGCATCGACGCTGCCAGGTTCAAGGATGTCAGGCGAACAAAGGTCACCCCGAGACGCCCAAGTAGCCCCGGTCTTTCAGCAATCCAGCGAGATGGGCGGCGTTTGATGCTGCCATTTCGATCGCACCCGAGACTTTTTCCGGAGTCGTCGGCAGATCGACATAGTTGACCTCCTGCATGGCCTCGCCGACCCAGTAGACCCCGCCATTGGCCGGGATGGTGAAGCCAACATCGTTCAGTGCCTGAAAGCATTCCGCGTGGCAGTGATGCGCACCGTCCTCATTGCCGACGATGGCCACCAAGGCCACCTTTCCTGCTGCCGGCATGCGCCCTTTGTCATCGGTCTCCTCGAGAAACGCATCCATCCGCTCCAGGACGCGCTTGGCCACACTCGAGGGCTGACCAAGCCAGATCGGGAGGCCGAGTACGAAAATGTCGGCCCCCAGTATTTTTTCTCTGAGTTTCGGCCAATCGTCGCCCTCGCCCATGTCGGAGAGCACGCCGGGCTTGATATCGTGACTGAGCGCACGCACGATCTCGCCCTTCACCTCGTATTGCATCAGCGCCGCCAGGACATCGGCGAGCAACCGATCGGTGGAGGATTTTTCTCTGTCGTTCGAAGCTTTGAGCGAGCAATTAAGTGCGAAGGCCGTGAGCGGCATGTGAATCTCCCTGCATTGTCCTAATTGCAATCGCCCCGACTTCTTCACGACAGCCCATGCGGGATCGCCCGGCATTTCAACGCCAGGATTGAATGCTTGTTCCGTAGCCGGGCCAGCAGAGAGAGTGGCCCCCTCCTCCCACTTGATGACGGTCCAGCCGGCTCAGAGCGGGCTGGCTCTTGAGCACTGACCACCGCTGGAGAACAGGCGGCGGTGAGCGACGCCGGCGGAAACCGGGGCGGGCAACCTATTTGACCGCTCGTCGTTTTCTCCTGAATTCCTGAGAATGGATAGACGATGCTCGTCCAGACCCTCGAAGCAGGCGATATGCAGCTGGCTGTATCCATGGCCGGCGATCCAGGTCGACCGGCCTTGATCCTTCTGCACGGCTGGCCCCATTCCCGGAAAATCTATGATGGTGTGATCGATGAACTCGGCACGCGATACTTTACGCTGGCTTTCGATCTTCCGGAGATCGGTGGATCGCGTGGCACTCCGCCGTCGGCGGAAAAGAAGGTTCTTATGCTCCTGCGGAGTTAGCGCAATGTCCGCAAGGTGATCGAATATCGATGCAGGTCAACTGGCGGAATGCTGTGCTCCCATTCCGTGCGCGATCGTCCAGTCATGAGATACGCCGACCTTGGTTCGACGACGATGGTCCGGCGATCCCACTTGGCGCCATTCTTCCGCCGGAGCCGGAAGCTGCAAGGCGCCAGCAACGAAACACCCGCAACGTCTTCGAAATGAGGCTTGTCTCGATGCCAGCCGATGCCGGCGCCGGGACGGTATTCATTGATCAACACTTGCGCGAAGGCCTCGGCGGGCTTGCCTGCCAACGCCGCGATCTGGTCGCGCAGGGCCAACAGGAAGTTAGGGATCGGCGGGGCCTCGACTACCTGGCGCCTATCGTAGTCGTAGCGCAGGCCAAAACCCACGACGCGCCGGTTTGCCAGATGGCCATGGAAATCGAACGCCTCGAAAGGCAGGCCTTCGAGATGCCGGGCGAGTTCGGTTTCTTCTTGCGCGGTGATAAGATCAGGCTGGTAGAGGAAGCCTTCCGGCAGGTCGTCGGCAGCACCAAAGAGATCGTGCTGGAGCCCGGATGAGCCGGAGCCGAGTGTTTTCGATTTGGGTGCCGCCATCCCAGCTAGATGGTGAAGGCCAGCCCGCCTGGCAATATCGGAACCGAGCCAGCATCTGCACCCCACCCTGTGGACATCACCGCATCGGACAAAGCCTGCCAATCCGGAGATTATCGGGGTGACGGTATTCTACTCAGGATTTCGCGGGCATGCCTTGAATGCGACCGAGGGGGTTGCATGCATGTACGTACGGTTCTTACCAAACCGCGAGCCTTCGTTGCCAGTTGATTGTCAGCAACTAGATTGGCAACGCGGCATCCCCAAAACATGCCGCGGTGGCCGGCGCGGGTTTGGGCAACGGTGTCTCACCGGCATCATCGCGTCGGCCACTCGAAATGTCTTCTTGGCGGTTCAGTGGCGGAGAAGCCTCTGTTGGCCTCGGCCCTCAAGCGAGTGGCCGCTCCTGCCTCGCGGGATGCTTCGAGCCCAAATCTCCGATAAGCCGGCGGTACTGGGTTTCGGGTGGACCGTAAGAGTCTCGTGCCAACTTTATGAGACCATCTCGATCGCGGATCGTGATCTCTCCGCGGCGCGCCCGGATATAGCCGTAACTCTCGATCATCTGGAGACCCACGGTAACCCCCGGACGCCTCACACCAAGCATGATGGACAGAAATTCATGGGTTATCATAAGCCTGTCGCCGACAGTGCGGTCGCTGCACATCAAAAGCCATCTTGCCAGTCGAACTTCCAGGCTCTGCCGCGCGTTGATCGATGCCGTATAGCTTGTCTGAACATGGAAATATTGGACATAGCGCAACAGGAACGACCGCAATGTAGGGCTGTCCTCCAGGGCTTCGACGAAGGGGGCAGCCTCTATCCGGAGAGCCTCGCATGTCGACTGGACGTAACAGTCAAAGTTGGCCTGGTCGTCCCCCATGACCAGGGCCGAACCGGTCATTCCTTCGAACCCGATGATTCCGACTTCGGCTTCGGTCGCAGGCGAAGTCCTCGCCACTACCGAGGCCAGCCCGCTTTCCAGAAAATAGACGGCTTCGATCTTCTGCCCCGCGGTCTCCAGCGGCGCGCGCAACTCAAGAAAAACACTCGCCAGATGCGGACGTAGCCGCGCGAAATCGTCCGCGCTCATGCGGCGAAGCAATTCGCTCTTGGCTTGCAGTGTCTGGTAATCCACGAGACTCTTTTCCCTTGGGCAAGAGCACTGGGATCTCTTAGCCGGCCGCCCGTCTAACGAGCGGACGGTAACGAACCATAGACTTCGTCTCGCGCAGCACTAGACGAGCCGGCGCGTTGGTATGAAACCGACAGTTACTGCTGAAGACTCGAAGGCCTTGTTGGCTGACCATCTTTCGCCGCAAACGAGCCTCCCGCAGGATAGAGGCGCGATCGAACCCGAGGAGCGATATGATATCACGTATCTGCTGTTCAGTGGCGCCTGTATCCCGCGCAAGCGCGGTTATCGCGACTACTGGCAGACCGGGGCGCTCGGGCGCCTTTGCCATGCAACGCCATGCCTCGTGACGGGCAAGAGCGATGGTCACTCCCAAGCGTCAGCGCCCAATTGTGCTGCTGACGATTTCCTTTTGTACGCTTCCGTACAGAGCTTTGCGAGTCAATTCGGGCCGAGGCTGATTTGAGGGTTCTTGCGTCCTTGCGTCGTCCGTCCGTCGCCCCGAAATTCTTCGGAACGATTGCCCGGCTGAGAGGTTCAAATATTCCACCCAACAGGAGTCTCGAACGATGGATCACACCAACCACGTACGCCTCACAAGCACCGAACTGACGCCAGACATTCTCGAAGACGCCACCATTTACGACGCGGACGACAACAAGGTCGGCAGCGTTTCGCACGTCCACGGCTCTGGAGCTGCCAGTCAGGTCGTCATCGATGTCGGCGGCTTTCTCGGCATAGGTGCCAAGCCGGTGGCCGTTCCCGCGAGCCAGTTGGAATTCATGCGCGATGAAGACGGCGACGTTCACGCGGTGACGAACTGGACCAAGGATCAGCTCAAGAGCATGCCCGAGCATCACGATGCATGATTTCGAGGACTTCACCTTGAACGGGAGCGGCCGCTTGGCCGCTCTCCGAACGTCCCTTTGGCGCGACAGGATGACAGACGATGCGGCGCGAGACCGGAGCCTGCTTCTGCGGAGGGATCGCCGCAGCCATGGACGGAGAGCCTTTCTGGATATGCTACGATCACGACGACGATTGCCGCCGGGCCATCGGAAGTCCGATGACAATCTGGATCGGTTACCGGCCTGAGCAATTTCAGCTTCTTAGAGGGACACCGAAGGCCTTTTCCAAAACGCCAGGCGTCACCCGCACGTTCTGCCCGGGGCTGTGGAAGCTCGATAGGCTATAGCGACGAAGGTCTGCCGGACGAGTTCTACGTGACGGTCGGTTTTCTTGACAAACCTGAAGGTTTTCAGCCGCAAGCCCATGCCTATTGGGATCTGAGGCTACCGTACATCGAGTTTGATGACAGCCTGCCACGCATCGACCGATATTCGAGGAAGCGCGACCCGAAGTTGGGCAACCCGCGCGACCGGTAGTCGCCGTGCAAGGCGCGAAGGCATCGGCGGAACCTGAAGATCGCTAACGGGTTATTCGGGCAGACCCGTCGGGTGCCACCATGCCATCGACCGTGATCCGAAACGCACAATACGACCCCGCCACCAGGATCCTCTCGGTCTGGTTTGTTCCGAGCGGCAAACGTTACGACTATGAGGATGTTGCTCCGGTAACTTATGCCGCTTTCACCAAAGCTTCCTCAAAAGGCCGCTTCTTCAATGAATTCATCCGAGATCGCCATCGGTATCGCCGCGTGGCGTGACAAGTTCGGACATGAGCAGACGATGCACGGAACCTGACCCGCATCGTCTCGTTGACGTCTCGTCGAAGCAAACCAGGCAATGACAATTCATCTGGATATGCTCGGGACCGGCAAAGATCGATCGGAACAGGCTTCAAGGGAGTTCAAGAGCCATGACGGCCAAGAAGCAGAAGACCGAAAGCAAGGACAAGAAGGCGCTGCGCTTGGCAGAGACCACCGACGTCTCACCCAAGCAGGCCAAGGAGCTTATGAAAAAGCATGGCAAGGACAGCCCCAAGGTCGAGAAAGAAGCCAGAAACTTCAAGGCGGAAGGATAGGATCCGCATTGAGGCCCGGCTTGCATGACCCCTGCAGGGGATCGGCCGCCAGGCAATTCGGGATTAAGGGGGTTCGCCGGCCTTTTCGGCCGCGAGCGCAAAGGGGAAGCGCAGCACCAGGTTGCGGTTCTCGTCAAAAATCTCGAAGGCCAATCCGGTACGCAGCGGCTTGCCATGCAGCAGCTCTTCGGCGAGGATTTCCTTCGCCGACGCCATCGCGTTTTCCTCGGCGCTCGCGAGATCAGAAAATTCCTGGCCCTCGGGATCCTCCTGCAAGCTTCCGCTCTCGTCTCGAAGGTCGAAAAAGTACCTGGACATGCCGACTGAACTCCTCATTGCGATGATGGAATCGGAAGCGCCAGCCTCAGATTTCAGTGCCTGATGTACCTGGATTGTCGAAGAGCACAGTCAGGCCATGCTCGATGGCGCAGGCCGCAATCAGATCATCGAAGGCCTTTCCCGAAAGCGGGCAACTTGGCATCACCTCCCGAATTGCGGTTCCGGCCTTGGCGGTAGAGATCACATCGTGGCGTTTCTTGCGTGTCTCGACATATTGCTGGACCAGGATTTTCAGGCGCCTCACCGCAACATCGTCCGTAAACATGGATTCCTCAGCCAATGCCTGAAGTATGGCTGTCGGCGTGATCATCGTGCCGACGGTCTCGGGGTTAGCCGAGATTGCTCGCACAATATTTCCATGGGCAGTTGGTTCCCCCGACCGCTTGCTTGGTAATTTTCGTACAGGGAATGCCCTTGCCCGCGCTTTTACCGAGCCGAACCGACGCCGGGTTTCCGATGCCAATGGCGAGCCTTCAGGCTTGCATCACCTTGCGGCTGTGACGTGCAACGACACTTTCCTCATCGGTCGCAATCACGCGCACCTCCACCTTGCTCTCGGGACGACTGATGATTTCGGCGTGGATGTCGTTGGCGCGTTCTTCAAGCACCACGCCAAGCCAGGTCAATTTTTCGCATATGGCCTTGCGGATGGACGCGGACCGTTCGCCGATGCCGGCGGTGAACACGAGGCATTCAAGACCACCCATCGTGTTTGCAAGCGCTGCTGCTTCCCTCGCCGCGCGGAAGGCAAAAAGCGCCATCGCCTCTTGGGCGCGAGGATCGTTGCTCCCTTCCAGCGTCCTCATGTCGCCCGAAATACCGGATACGCCGAGCAGTCCCGACTTCTCGTAGAGCATCGTCTGCAGCTCCTCAGCCGCGATGCCTCTTTCCAGCAGGAAGTGCAACAGCACGCCGGGATCGATGGCGCCGCACCGCGTGCCCATGACGAGGCCATCCAGGGCCGAAAACCCCATCGTCGTATCGATGCTCTTGCCCTGCTGCAAAGCACAAAGGCTGGCACCATTGCCGAGATGGGCGACGATGGTGCGTTTCGCCGCAAGAGTTGGCGATATCCCGCTGAGCCGCCCGGCGATGTATTCATAGGAGAGACCGTGAAACCCGTAGCGGCGCAAGCCTTGCCCTTCATATTGGCGCGGAAGGGCGAAGCGCCGCACGAGCGGATCGATCGTCTGGTGGAAAGCGGTGTCGAAACAACCGACCTGTGGCAGGTCCGGTTGCAAGGCGGCTATCGCGCGGACCGGCGCGAGACTGCGAGGCTGATGCAGCGGAGCGAGCGGCGTCAGTCTGTCGACGGCGTCGATGATGTCTGGGGTCAGACGGACAGGTTCGATGAACTCGCTTCCTCCATGCACGATGCGATGGCCGGCGCAGAGCAGGTTCCTTTCGCCAATTTCGCCCTGCACCCAATTCAGCATCTCGCCTATGGCTGCGTCACGCGGCTTGTCGATGGCGAGCTGCCGATCGCACTGCACCGTTCCGTCGGCCGCTTTTGCGCGGAGAATGGGTGTGTCGCCCAGGTCCAATGTGCCGCGTAAAACGAGTTGCAGAGCCTGCGACGAGACAAGATCGTAAAGCGCGAACTTGATGCTGGACGAACCGGCATTCAATGCCAGGATCGATTGGCGCATCATTGGCGCGCCTTTGCCGCGCCTTTGTCGGGCCAGCTCCATTTCTGGATTTCGGGCATATCCTCGCCGTGCTCGCGGACATAAGCCCTGTGCTTCACCAACCGGCCGTGGAGTTCGCCGGCAAGCCCTTCAGCCCTTTCGGCCAGTCCCGGCACACGTTCGATGGCGGCAAGCGCGAGGTGGTAGCGATCGAGTTCGTTGAGCACCACCATGTCGAACGGCGTCGTCGTGGTGCCCTCCTCGCGGAAGCCATGCACATGCATGTTGTCATGGTTGGCGCGACGGTAGGTCAGGCGATGAATAAGATAGGGATAGCCGTGATAGGCGAAGATTACAGGCCGTGTCTTCGTGAACAACGCATCGAAGTCTCCATCGGCGAGCCCGTGCGGATGCTCGGTGTTCGACTGCAGCGTCATCAGGTCGACAACATTGACGACACGGATTCTCAGGTTGGGGATCGCAGAGCGCAGAATGTCGGTCGCGGCCAACGTTTCCAGGGTGGGCACGTCGCCGGCGCAGGCCATGACCACATCGGGCTCCTCGCCCTGAGCAACCGTACCGGCCCATTCCCAGATGCCCGCCCCCGCCTTGCAATGCGCTTCGGCTTCTTCAATGGACAGCCATTGCGGTGCCGGCTGCTTGCCTGCGGTAATGACATTGATGCGGTTATAGGTTCTCAGGCAATGATCGGTGATCCACAGCAGGGTGTTGGCATCCGGCGGAAAATAGAGCCTTACCGTATCAGCCTTCTTGTTGGCGACCAGATCGGCAAAGCCCGGATCCTGATGGCTGAAACCATTGTGATCCTGCCGCCAGACATGCGAGGTCAAAAGGTAATTGAGCGAGGCGATCGGCTTGCGCCAGGCAAGCTCGCCGGAGGTCTTCAGCCATTTGGCATGCTGGTTGACCATCGAATCGACGATGTGGATGAAGGCCTCATAGCATGAGAACAGGCCGTGGCGGCCGGTGAGCAGATAGCCTTCAAGCCAGCCCTGGCAGAGGTGCTCGCTGAGTACCTCCATGACACGTCCGTCACGGGAAAGATGGACGTCGTAGGGTTCAATGCGCTGCATCCAGAGCCGATCGGTAACTTCGAAGACCTCGTCGAGGCGGTTGGATGACGTCTCGTCCGGCCCCATCAGGCGAAAATTCCGCGCCTCGGCATTGAGGCGGAACACCTCGCGAAGATAGCTTCCGCAAATCCGCGTCGCTTCAGCGATGACGCCTCCCGGACGAGGAACTTCCAGCGCCAGGCTTTTCCAGTCGGGAAGCACAAGATCGCGTTTCAACAGTCCGCCAT
Organism: Mesorhizobium sp. M7A.T.Ca.US.000.02.2.1; assembly: GCF_003996995.1. Lineage (GTDB taxonomy): Bacteria > Pseudomonadota > Alphaproteobacteria > Rhizobiales > Rhizobiaceae > Mesorhizobium. The sequence goes on from NZ_RZTT01000060.1 coordinate 15,143, forward strand.
TCGCGTACGGGCTTGCGCCCATGCGCTTTGTCCCTGTTGGGGCAAGTGCCGCGAGCTCTGGCAACAGGTGCCCGCTTTCATCGAACAGCTCCCCCGGTTCGTAGCTTCGCATCCAGTTTTCGAGGATCTTGCGGTGGCCCTCATTTCCGCGTGCGTTCGACACCGGCACTTGATGCGAGCGCCAGAAACCCTCGACCTTCTCGCCATCGACCTCCTTGGGACCTGTCCATCCCTTGGGGCTGCGCAGCACGATCATCGGCCATTGCGGGCGTTGACCATCCCATCCCGGAGCCCGTGCCTGTTCCTGAATGGACCGGATGCGATCGAGCACCATGTCGAGCGTCGCGGCCATCGACTGGTGCATGACAAGCGGCTCGTGTCCTTCGACGAAGAACGGTTCGTAGCCATAGCCGGCGAAGAGATTTCGCAACTCCTGATCGTCCATGCGGCCGAGGATCGTTGGATTGGCGATCTTGTAGCCGTTGAGATGCAGGATCGGCAGGACTGCGCCGTCCGACATCGGGTTCAGGAACTTGTTGGAATGCCATGCCGCCGCGAGCGGACCGGTCTCGGCTTCGCCGTCACCAACGATACAGGCAACCACCAGATCCGGGTTGTCGAAGGCCGCACCAAAGGCGTGAACCAACGCATATCCCAATTCACCACCCTCATGGATGGAGCCTGGCGTCTCGGGCGCGGCATGGCTTGGCACGCCGCCGGGGAAGGAAAACTGCCGGAACAGTTTCCTGAGGCCGTCTTCGCCCTGCCCGATATCGGGATAGATCTCGCTATAGGTGCCCTCGAGCCAGGTGTTGGCGACCATTGCGGGACCGCCATGGCCCGGCCCGCAGATAAACAGAACATCGAGGTCGCGTTCGCGGATAACGCGGTTCAGATGCACGTAGAGAAAGTTCAGCCCCGGCGTCGTGCCCCAATGGCCAAGCAGCCGCGGCTTGACGTGTTCGGCCTTCAACGGTTCGCGCAACAGCGGATTGTCGAGCAGATAGATCTGGCCGACCGAGATGTAATTCGCGGCGCGCCAGTAGCGGTCCATGAGGTCGATCCGTTCGTGGCCGATAGCCTGCGGCGTCGCGGCAGCCTTGTCGTTCATCGACATCTCCAGCTTCGGTTCGCTGGTGATAACTGGGGCATCTTTGCGCTTGAGCAACCCCTGACTGACGCCGTCCGGGACGGCGTCGCGACCCGCGCGGCCGAGAGACCGGACGCGACCTCGGCCGGGCTTGCGGCCCCTGTCCGCAAATAGGCGGGAACCTTGAAGTCCTCCGGCGGTTAGAAACTGGAATCGCGAAGGCCAGGCTCAAGGCAGGTACCGCGAAGGATAGCCTCGAAGCGTTGCACCAAAGGGAGCTAAAAGATGCTCGATCTTCCTCGTGCCCGTGATCGAATGGTCAATATCCATGTCGGCCGGCGTGGCATCCATGACCGTGAGATTCTGCTGGCAATGCGCGAAGTTCCACGCGAGGCCTTCGTCGAACCCGGCTTCGAGGAATTTGCTTACGAAGATACCCCGCTGCCGATCGCCGACGGCCAGACCATATCTCAACCCTACATTGTCGCGTTTATGATCGAGATGGCGGATGTCAAACCGGGTGACCATGTGCTCGAAATTGGCACCGGCTCGGGGTACGCGGCCGCGGTGATGAGCCGGTTGGTCGAACAGGTCTACACCATAGAGCGTCATCCCGGTTTGGCCGAAACCGCGAAGCGGCGGTTTGAAAAACTCGGCTACCAAAACATCGAGGTTCGGACAGGCGATGGCACCAAGGGCTGGCCGCAGGCGGCGCCGTTCGACGCCATCGTGGTGACAGCCAGTGGTCCCGGCGCACCGCTCGCCCTTCAGGAGCAACTCGATGTCGGCGGCAGGCTCGTCATTCCGGTCGGCGACGACCCGGATTTGCAACGTCTGCTCAAAGTCACCCGGACAGGCGCCGCAACCTATAGCGAGGAGGATTTCGGCGGCGTGCGCTTCGTCCCTCTGATCGGCGAGCAGGGTTGGTCGGAAAACGGCACGGCCACCGACGTTGGTCGTCCGCTTCGACATCCCCATCCGATCAGCCTGCCTGATATGATCGCGGCCGCGGCCGAACCCCTGCCCGATTTCGACGATCCGGCCTTCGGCGCATTGTTCGATCGGTTCGCCGACCGGCGCATTGTTCTGCTTGGCGAGGCAAGCCATGGCACGTCCGAATTCTACAGGGCGCGCGCGGCGATCACCCGCAGGCTCATCGAACGCCACGGCTTCACCATCGTCGCGGTCGAGGCAGACTGGCCCGACGCGGCGGCGATCGACCGCTATGTTCGCCATCGTCGGCCGCGAACCGGCACTGGTGCGCCATTCCAGCGATTTCCGACCTGGATGTGGCGCAACACCGATGTCGCGGCCTTCACCGACTGGATGCGCCGTCACAACGAGAAGCTAGAGCCTTCGGCGCAAGCAGGGTTCTACGGCCTCGACATCTACAATATGAGCGGTTCCATCGGCGCGGTCCTCGACTATCTCGACCGGGTCGATCCCCAGGCAGCCAAGATCGCGCGCGAACGCTATGGCTGCCTGACGCCCTGGCAACACGAACCGTCCACCTACGGCCGCGCGGTGCTCACCGCCGGCTATCAAAAATGCGAAAAAGCGGTGCTGGAACAATGCCGGGACTTGCTCGCCAAACAGCTCGAATATGCAAAAAGGGACGGCACCGACTTTCTCGACGCCAGTCAGAATGCCCGGCTGATCGCGTCCGCCGAACACTACTACCGGATCATGTACTATGGCGGTGCGGAGTCCTGGAACCTGCGCGACACGCATATGTTCGAAACGTTGGAACATTTGCTGCATGCCGGCGGCCCCAACGCCAAGGCCGTGGTGTGGGCGCACAATTCCCATATCGGCGATGCCCGCTTTACCGAGATGGGCGTCGTCAGGGACGAACTGAACATCGGCCAGCTCTGCCGGCAGCGTTTCGGGGATGAGGCAGCGCTGATCGGTATGGGCACGCATTCCGGCACTGTAGCGGCCGCCAGCGACTGGGACGGCAAAATGGAGGTGAAGCAAATTCGCGCGTCGCACGCCGACAGCTACGAACGGCTTTGCCACGATTCCCTTGTGTCGCGGTTCCTGCTCGACCTCGGGCTCGACACAACGCTGCGTGAGCGGCTGCTGAAACGCAGGCTGGAGCGATTCATCGGGGTGATCTACCGGCCGGAAACCGAGCTGGGCAGCCACTATGCGGACGCTTCCCTGCCCCGGCAGTTCGACGCGTTCCTATGGTTCGACAAAACCGCGGCAGTGACGCCACTTGGCCCGGAGCATGCAAGAACCGGCGTTCCCGACACCTACCCGTTCGGGCTTTAGCCGGCGCGCGGCGAACCAATGAAGAAGCTGAGGCGTGGAACCGGAACGAACTATCCGGTCTGCGATTTCAAAACTGCAATCCCCGTCGAAGGAGTTTTCTCATGACCGGAACCAAACATCCGAAATGGAAGAAACCGAGCGATGCCGACTTGGCGAACAATCCTGGTATCGGGACTTCCAAGGGAACGATCAAGGAAGGCGAAGAGTTCGAGCTTGAAGGCGAGAACACGGTCGAAGGTGACGTCGAAAACGACACGACCGCCGCTGGCGGGATCGATCCAAGACAAAAAATGCGGACCAACAAATAGCTGCCCTGCGCGTCGCTGCGATCAACTTCGCCGGAAGGAGTGAACCATGCCACTTGCCCTTAGCAGTGCCGCCTTTGCCGAAGGCGGACAAATTCCCGAAAGATACACACGAGACGGCAAAAACGTATCGCCGCCGCTGAAATGGTCTGGAGTGCCGGACGAAGCAAAGAGCCTCGTTCTCGTCGTTCAGGATCCTGACGCGCCGAGCGGAACGTTTGGTCATTGGGCGGTGTTCAACATCTCCCCGGACACGAGGGAACTTCCCGAGGCCGAAAGCGGCAAGCCGGGTCCGGGCGCCCTCAGGCAAGCAACGAATGATTTTGGCAACGCCTATTACGACGGCCCTGAACCGCCGGTCGGACATGGCGTTCACCATTACCATTTCCGGCTGGCCGCGCTCGACACGCCGAGCCTTGCCATTCCAGCCAGCGTGGGCATCGAGCGCATCTGGCGGGAGGCGCAGAAACATTCGCTTGAGCAGGCTGAACTCATCGGAACCTACGAACGCAATTCGTAAGTTAATGACCAGGGGCGACCGAGGTGGCCTGCTGCACGGAACGGTTCTCCTCCTCGCCGGTTGTCTGGGAAAGGAGATGCCGCCATGTTTGGAGATATCATGTGGTTGGTCGTCGTTGCCGGCGGCCCGTTGCTGCTGATCGTGCTGATGGCCTATGCCGTTATCGCACGCCGTCGGCGTGGACCCGCCGAACAACGGGAGAGCGACCGGGCGACCAACCGGCTATACCAGGACAAGCGTTGATCCGCGTCGGCAAGACAATCCGATTGGCAAGACATCCAATCGGCAAGACATCCAATCGTCAAGACAGGGGATCGTATGCCGCACCGAAGCGACGACGATCCCCAACTACGGTCAGCGCATTATCCTTTGCCGCAACCATGCAAAGAACCTGCCGCTGATGGCTGAGCGGACCCGCGTCGCAGCCCAGCGCGCTTTCATGGTTGAGCCGACGTGGCAATCGCAAACGATGTCGTGCAGCTGCCAGTCGTTCAGCTCGAAAAAGCGCCTTGCCTCACCGTATGTGTCGTCCTTTAAACCCGATGCGCGCAGCACTGGATCCTCGAAGGCGACCGAAATTGCCGTTCCCTCGCCCCGCATCAATGAACGTGCTTCAGGGTGCAGATGTTCGGTGCCTGCAAACGCCCCAAGGCATCGCTCGGGATTACGCTCCAGCAGTTCAGCCCAGCGCTCTATGCGCTGATTTCGTGTCATGGCGGAATAAGCAGCCGACGATTCAATCTTGGCGACGGCATGCAGTTGGTCGAGTGTTTGATGTTTCATGGCCAGCTCCTGTTGAGGCAGCGAAGCGCCCACGCCTTCAAGGGAATTACCGCGCGTTAATGCTTCGACAAGAGCGCCAGGCTGGAGAATTCGACACAACCGGATTGGGCCGGCGGGATCATAAACACGCCGGCTGCGTTCATCGACGGGGGCTGCTTGTGACAAGCCACTGATCCGCGACGGGATGCATCCATGTTCATCC
>NZ_RZTT01000610.1 GCF_003996995.1 Mesorhizobium sp. M7A.T.Ca.US.000.02.2.1
GTTCCAGGTGCCAAGCGTCACGATGAAGGGCGGCAGCTTCATGTAGGCGACAAGCACGCCGTTGAGCAGCCCGCAGGCCGCGCCGGCGGCAAGCCCGATCGCCACGGCGAGCGCGCTCGGCATACCGTAGCTGACCGCGCAATTGCCCATGATCACCGCTGAAATTACCATGATCACGCCGATCGACAGGTCGATGCCGGCGGTCAGGATGACCAGCGTCTGTGCGGCACCCAGAATGCCGATGATGGCGATCTGCTGCAGGATAAGCGTCAGCGTGTAGGACGAAAAGAACCGCCCTCCGATGGTGATGCCGAAAACGATGATCGCCAGAACCAGGACGATCAGCGGCACCGCGGCAGGTGTCGAATGCAGGAAATGCTGGATGCGCTTGACGGCCGATTTGTGCTCGTCGAAAGCGGCAACGCTTGTGTCGCTGCTCGAAAGAACTTTCTCGAATTCCTGAGCTTGAGCCATGTTTTCTCCCCGTAGGCTTCGGCCAAACGCCGACGCCAGTCCACGCCTTTCCGGTCTGTCGCCGGGATTGTTCGCGGTCACGCGAGCCATCGTCCACCCGAAGCGGCCGGGGATCAAGCCCCGACCGCTCAGGTTCCCTGGATGCCGGTCAGACCGGCATCAGCCCCAGCACTTGGCGAGGCCTTCCTTGGTGTCGATGGACTTGACGCCGGTGGCCGGCTTGTCGGTCACCAGGTTGACGCCGGTATCGAAGAAGTTCTTGCCTTCGGTCGGCTTCGGCTTGGTTCCGTCCTTGGCAAAAGCGGCGATCGCCTCGATGCCGAGTGCTGCCATCTGCAGCGGGTATTGCTGCGAAGTGGCGCCGATGACACCTTCGGCCACCGACTTCACGCCGGGGCAGCCGCCATCGACGGAAACGATCAGCACCTGGCTTTCGAGGCCGACAGCCTTGAGCGCCTGGTAGGCGCCGACAGCGGCAGGCTCGTTGATGGTGTGGATGACGTTGATGGTGTTGTCCTTCTGCAGGAGGTTCTCCATCGCCTTGCGGCCGCCCTCTTCGTTGCCGTTGGTGACGTCGTGGCCGACGATGCGGGGATCGTCCTCATCGCCGATCTTGTTGGGATCCTTCACGTCGATGCCGTAGCCCATCATGAAGCCCTGATCACGCAGCACGTCGACAGTCGGCTGCGAAGGCGTCAGGTCGAGGAAGCCGATCTTGGCGTCCTTGGCCTTGTCGCCGAGCGTGGCGGCTGCCCAGGCACCGATCAGCTTGCCGGCTTCGAGATTGTCCGTCGCAAAGGTCGCGTCGGCGGCGTCGATCGGATCGAGCGGCGTGTCGAGCGCGATCACCAGCAGGCCGGCATCGCGCGCCTTCTTCACGGTCGGCACGATGCCCTTGGTGTCGGATGCAGTGATCAGGATACCCTTGGCGCCGTCGGCGATGCAGCTCTCGATCGCCGCAACCTGGCTCTCGCTGTCGCCGTCGATCTTGCCGGCATAGGTCTTGAGGTCGACGCCGAGTTCCTTGGCCTTCGCGGTGGCGCCCTCCTTCATCTTGACGAAGAAGGGATTGGTGTCGGTCTTGGTGATCAGGCAGGCACCGACACCAGCCGCGGATGCGGACGACGCAAACGCCATCAGCCCCAGAGCCGCGGCGGCAAAAACGGTCGATTTCAACAGTTTTGTATTGGTCACGATTTCCTCCCAGTGGAACCATCCGGATGCCGGCCAACCGGCACCTGCAGCGCGTCCAACGAAATTCTCCCAGCGTGGACGCTGCCTCAACAGACACCAGCACGAAGCCTCTGTCAATAATTAAATCACTCTTATTTATTATTGACAGCCTTGCTTCGTTCACCCATTCTGGCCCAAAAGCATTGAGGGGAAACGACGGGAGGAACAGGGTGGAAACGGCCATTGCGAGGCATGGTTCGCCCGAGGTGAATGACAGTCTCATTCACCGCGGCACCAACCAGAGCGGCATGCGCGACCACAATGAGCGGTTGGTGCTGTCGCTGGTGCGCCAGCACGGCAGCCTGGCAAAATCCGACATCGCCCGCATGACCGGCCTTTCGGCGCAGACGGTTTCGGTCATCATGCGCGAGCTGGAGGAAGAAAGCCTCCTGCTGCGCCAGGCCCCGTTGCGCGGCAAGATCGGCCAGCCTTCCATCCCGATGGCGCTCAATCCCGAAGGCGCCTTCTTCATCGGCCTGAAGATCGGCCGCCGCAGCGCCGAACTGGTGTTGATCGATTTTCTCGGCAATGTCCGCTCGATGCTGCAGCATTCGTATCGCTACCCGGCGCCGCGCGAGACGGTGGACTTCGTCAGCAACGGCATGCGGCAGATGCGCGGCGCGCTGACGCCCGCGCAAGACAAGCGCATCGCCGGGCTCGGCATCGCCATGCCGTTCGAATTGTGGAACTGGGCCGATACCGCCGGCGCCCCGCGCGACGTGATGGACGAATGGCGTCACCGCGACATCAGGGCCGACATCCAGGCCCAATGCGACTTTCCGGTCTATTTGCAGAACGATGCCACATCGGCCTGCGGCGCCGAGCTCGTCTTCGGCCAGGCGGGCGCTGCGCGTGACCTCGTCTATTTCTATATCGGCGCCATTGCCCGTG
>NZ_RZTT01000611.1 GCF_003996995.1 Mesorhizobium sp. M7A.T.Ca.US.000.02.2.1
CATGAATACCAATGCCGCCAATGCGTTGCTGAAAAATCTTGAAGAGCCACCGGCGCGGACGCTGTTCATCCTGATTGTCCACGCGCCGGGCAGCCTGCTGCCGACGATCCGGTCGCGCTGTCAGGTGGTTCGATTGAACCCGCTCGACGCCGACGACCTGATGACGGTGCTGGAAACGACCGAGCCGGCGCCGCCTGGCGATCCGGCGGCTCGCGCGGCACTGGTCGGGCGGGCAGGGGGCAGCGCCCGCAACGCGATCCTGTTGACGCAGTATGGCGGGCTGGAGATCGCCTCCACGCTCGACACTCTGGTCACCGGCAGAAAGAGCGATGTCGGCGGCGCGTTTCGCCTCGCCGAAGCCGTGGCCGGCCGCGATCAGACGATCCAGTTCGATATCTTCAACCGCCGGGCGCTGGACCAGTTGTCGGAGGCGGCAAGCCAGGCAGCACTGGCTGGCGATCTCGCACGGGCCAAAACGCTGTCGGACACTTGGCATGAGGCGCTGGACGCTATATCTGAGACCGATACCTACAATCTCGACAAGAAGCAGCACGCCCTGATCATGATCGACCGCCTGAATTCTGCAATGCGAATGTGACGGTTTTCCCGATGCATGCCGTTGTCCCCAAAACCGGGGCCACTTTTGGGCGGCATGCATTGGCATCGGGATGGCAAATGCTGCCTCGATACGATATCCACCGCCACGCCTTTCCATTCAGACATTCATGACGGTTCATTCATGTCACGCGACAAGTTCTACATCACCACCCCGATCTTTTATCCGAACGGCAAGCCGCATATCGGCCACGCCTATACGGTCATTGCAACCGATGCCCTGGCGCGCTTCCAGCGCTTGGACGGCAAGGACGTCTTCTTCCTGACCGGTACCGACGAACACGGTCTGAAGATGCAGCAAACGGCCGAGAAGGAGGGCATAACGCCGCTGGCGCTGGCCGACCGCAATTCGGCGATTTTCCGCGCCATGACCGAGGCGATGGGTGGCTCGAACGACGACTACATCCGCACGACGGAACCGCGCCACTACGAATCCTGCCAGGCAATCTGGAAGGCGATGGCCGCCAATGGCGACATCTATCTCGACCGCTATAGCGGCTGGTACTCGGTTCGCCAGGAAGCCTATTTCGACGAAGGTGAGACGATCGTCGGCGACGACGGCGTGCGTCGCGAACCGCTCGGCTCGCCCGTCGAATGGAACGAGGAAGAAAGCTACTTCTTCAGGCTTTCCGCCTATCAGGACAAATTGCTGGCGCTTTATGAGAGCCAGCCCGACTTTGTCGGTCCGACCGAGCGCCGCAACGAGGTGCTCAGCTTCGTCAAGTCTGGGCTGAAGGATCTGTCGATCTCGCGCACGACCTTCAAATGGGGCGTGCCGGTGCCGGGCGACGACAAGCATGTGATGTATGTCTGGGTCGATGCCTTGACCAACTACATCACCGCCGCCGGCTATCCCGACACAAAGGCCGAGCAATGGCGCTATTGGCCGGCTACGCACATCATCGGCAAGGACATTGTCCGCTTCCATGCGGTCTATTGGCCGGCCTTTCTGATGTCAGCGGGCATCGAGTTGCCAAAGCGCGTTTTCGCGCATGGCTTCCTGTTCAATCGCGGCGAGAAGATGTCGAAATCGGTTGGCAACGTCGTGGATCCATTCGCGATGGTCGAGCACTACGGTCTCGACCAGGTGCGCTACTTCTTCCTGCGCGAGGTGCCGTTCGGCAACGACGGCAGCTACAGCCATGACGCGATCGTCAACCGCACCAATGCCGACCTTGCCAATGGTCTCGGCAATCTGGCCCAGCGCTCGCTGTCGATGATCGCCAAGAACTGCGGCGGCGTGGTGCCCCAGCGCGGCGACCTGACGGATGCCGACAGCGCGATCCTGGACCAGGCCGTCGCCGCTCTCGACACCGCGCGCAAAGCGATGGCCGAGCAGGGCATCCATCTGGCGCTGGCGTCGATCTTCGGCGTGGTGGCGGAAGCCGATCGCTACTTTGCCGGAGAGGCACCATGGGCGTTGAAGAAGACCAATCCGGAGCGCATGGAAACCGTACTGTGGACGACCGCCGAGGTCGTGCGCCGCGTGGCGGTGCTGTGTCAGCCCTTTACTCCGGGATCAGCCGCGAAACTGCTCGATCTGCTGGCGGTGCCGGCGGACAGCCGCGACTTCGTGCATGTCCACGCGGACCATACGCTGGTGCCGGGCACCGCGTTACCCGTGCCGGAAGGGGTTTTTCCACGTTACGTCGAACAGCCGGACGCGAACGTCTGATGCTCGTCGACAGCCACTGCCATCTGGATTTTCCAGATTTCGCCGAGGAGCGGGCTGCTGTTGTCGCTCGCGCCAAGGCGGCCGGTATAGGCCGCATGGTGACGATCTCAACTCGCGTGAAGAGATTGCAGCAAATCCTTGAAATCGCAGAGACTTTCGACGAAGTATACTGTTCGGTCGGCACCCATCCGCACAATGCCGCGGAAGAGCTCGACGTAACATCTGCCGATCTCGTGCGGCTGGCCGCCCACCCGAAAGTGGTGGCGATCGGCGAGGCCGGTCTCGACTATTTCTACGAC
>NZ_RZTT01000612.1 GCF_003996995.1 Mesorhizobium sp. M7A.T.Ca.US.000.02.2.1
CGACACCATCGTGGTCAGCGGCGGCGCCGGCCAAAGCCCGCTGGGGCGCCAGCTGCTTGCCGATACCACAGGCATGGTGGTGGTGGCGTCGACCTCGCCGGAACCGGTGCTGCTCGGCTCGGCGATGCTGGGCGCGGTCGCCGCCGGTGCCTACAAGGATCTGACGCGGGCGATGGCCGGCATGTCGGAACTCGGCGAGGTCTATCATCCCGATGCCACGCTGGCCGGCTGGCACGCCAAGCGCTTCGCGGCATTCGAGCTGCTGCAGCAGGCCGGCAAGGCGATCAGGGGTTGAAGCGAGCGATTCCTGTCTGGCTTTGTCAGGAGCGTCGCGAACACCGCTTGGCGGTTTAGCCGGAAGCTGGCAGCTTTGTCCTGTCGTGGATCCTCTAGCAGCATGGCAGTGCGACGAGGGCAGGGGGACAGGACCAGGGAGGCCCTATGGCAGACGATAAAGCGCCCGTGCCATTCGCATCGGACAGCGTGCCATGGACGGAATGGTCCGATGTGCCGCGCTTCGGTGTGCGCTACCGGCATCTTTCGCTTGCCGCCCTCGGCGAGAATTACCATGTCGGCGTGGCGATCGAGGAACTGCCGCCGGGTAAGCAGACGTCGCCGGCGCATTACCATATTTTCGAGGAAGAGCATGTCTTCATCCTCGAAGGGATGCTGACCGCTTATGTCGGCGACGCTGCCTATGCCATGACGACTGGCGACTACATCTGCTTTCCGGCTGGTGCCGCGGCGGGGCATTGCCTCATCAACACCGGCGACGCGCCGTGCCGCTATGTCATCGTCGGCGAGCGCAACCCGAATGACGTGGTCGTCTACACGGCCTCCAACAAGGTCCTGGTGCGGGCGCTGGGCAGGCGCGCGATCTTCGACCTCTCGGCAACCCGAACTTACTGGGACGGCGAGAACACCGGCCTTGCCGCCGGCGATCCGCTGCCGTCGGATGTGATGTCCGGTATCACCAAACCCCCAGCCGTGCCGATCCCGCCTGTCGCCAGCGATGCCGTCGAATGGAAGGTCGAGGGCGAAGGCCCGCGGTTCGGCGGCCGGTCCAGGCATCTGACCTATGCGGCTTTGGGACTACCAGACTATCATGTCGGCATGCTGATCGAGGCGCCGGCCCCCGGCATGCGCCTGGCGCCCAGGCACTACCACATGCTCGAAGAGGAGCACGCGCTGATTCTGGAAGGGCAGGTGACGCTGCTGCTTGGCGAGGAGCGTCACGAGATGAAGGCCGGCGATTATGTCTGCTTTCCCGCCGGCCTGGCGGTCGGGCATTCCTTCCTCAACAGCGGTACGGAACCGTGCCGCTATCTGATGATCGGCGAGAAAAATCCCAACGAGGTCTGCGTCTATCCCGATTCCAACAAGATGGCGGTCGACGCCTTGCGCCGGCGCGACGGCATTTTCGACATGGGAGCTGTGAGGCGGTACTGGGACGGCGAGGCATAGAACTGGCGTTTCGCTATCCAATAGCCGCGCTCTGAACGCAGGAAACCGTTCGGAGATGACCGTTATTGCTACTGTACCTGGGTGACGCTAGTCTGGTTCGGGCACTCCAACCGGGGAGTTGGCGGGGAATGCTCCTGCCATTCTTGCGACGGCCTTCACCCTATCACCGTCGCCGCCTTGGCAGGCTGAGATGGGTGGCCTTGTTTGCGCCGTTCATTCTGTTGTCGGGCTATATCATCTATGGCTTCATCGGCATTCGGTTTGATACATCTCTCTCGGTGCTGAGGCACCTTGCGGCATTCCCGAACTGCACTGCCGCCCGTGCCGTTGGCCTCGCCTCTGCGCATAGGGGCGAACCTGGCTATTGGCCGACTCACGATGCCGACCATGACGGCATAGCCTGCGAGCCCTGGCACGGGACAAGCTCTAGTGGCGTCCGGGTCCATCGCTACTCGCGTACCGGCCCATAGCCTTGCCCTGGCCTCAAAGCTCCTTCTCCGCCAGCTCCCTGAATTCGTCGGGCACGGAGCGCGCCGCTTCCAGTGCCACCGTGCCGTAGCCGACCGCCTGTTTGCCGAAGCGTTCGCGGATCTTGTCGATGGCGCGGTCGGCGTCGAAGCGTGCCAGGCCTTTTCGGGTGCCGGGCCGGCGTTTCTCGTCGGCGAGGCCGAGCGGCAGTTCGAGCTGCAGCTCGAAGCTTTCCTCAAGATGCGACACCGAGATCGCCAGCAGCGAGATCGTTCTTTCGTGGGGGTTGTCGGCGAGGACGCCGCGCACCAGATCGCCGGCGATCTCGGCCAGCATCGCGGTCGCCGAGATCGGCTGGCCGAGCGTGATCGAGCGCGTGACGGCGGTGAGATCGGCAAAGCGCACGCGCACCGTCACCGTGCGGCCGGGCCGCGCCTTGGCGCGCAGCCGGCTGGCGACGCGGTCGGCCAGATGCAGCAGAGTGGGTGTGATGATCCGCGCCACGGCGGGTTTTTGGCCCAGCGCCGATTGGGCGCCGGCCGAATGCGCGCGGCGATGCGTTTCGAGCTTTCGCGGGTCGCGGTTCCATGACAAGGCGGCGAGCTTTTCGCCGGCGGCGGGACCGAGCAGCCGCGTCAGTGCGCCGCTGTGCGT
>NZ_RZTT01000613.1 GCF_003996995.1 Mesorhizobium sp. M7A.T.Ca.US.000.02.2.1
TCTCTATCCCGATGGCCACCGCAATCTGGACGAGATGTTGCAGGCTGCCTGGTCGCACGGCGCTCCCGATGCGCTGGCTGTGCGCAACTGAGTACAAGCCAGGCTGGATTTCCGCTACGCGGTTGATCCGCCGTGCAAAAAGCCCGATACTTTTTGCGGGCTTGCCGGCGGTGCCGGCCAACGGGTCGAACATCATGCAATTTCGCTTGCTCCCGCTCGCCGGGCTTCTGGTTTTTGGCCTGCTGCTGTTTTTCCAGGCTCCGGCCGGTGCGCAGCTGTTCGAGACCAAGGCCGCACAGGCCTTCATGATCGACGCCGAGACCGGGACGGTGCTGTTTTCCAAGGATGCCGACAAGCCGATACCGCCGGCCTCGATGGCCAAGCTGATGACCATGGAAGTGGTTTTCAACGCCATCAAGTCTGGTCGCCTGAAGCTCGACGATACGTTCGTCGTCAGCGAAAACGCCTGGCGCAAGGGTGGCGCGCCTTCGGGAACATCGACGATGTTCGCCAAGCTCAAGTCATCGATCCGGCTCGAAGACCTGATTCAGGGCGTGACCGTGCAGGCGGCCAATGACGGCTGCATCATCATCGCCGAAGGCATGTCGGGATCCGAGGACAATTTTGCCGCGCAGATGACCGAACGGGCCCGCCAGATCGGCCTCAAGACGTCGACTTTCGTCAATTCGACCGGCCTGCCGGCGGATGGCCAACGGACGACCGTGCGCGAGCTGGCGCAGCTCGCCCTGCACCTGTGGCGCGATTATCCGGATTTCTACCGCTATTACGGCCAGAAGGATTTTACCTGGAACAAGATCTCGCAGAGGAACCGCAATCCGCTGCTGGCGATGGACATCGGCGCCGACGGCCTGGCGGTCGGTGCGAGCGAGGCAGCCGGCTTCGGCATCGTCGGTACAGTCAGTCACAACGGCACACGGGTGATCGCGGCGATGAGCGGGCTGGCGTCGGACAAGGAGCGTGCCGAAGAGGCGCGAAAGCTGCTCGACTGGGGTGTCCGCTCGTTCGAGAAGACCGAAATTTTCGCCAGGGACGAAGTGGTTGGAGAAGCCCAGGTTTTTGGCGGCGCCAAGCCCGGGGTGATGCTGAAGGCCAAGGGTCCGATCGACATCTTCCTGCCGATCACCAACCGCGACAAGCTGACGGCCAGGATCGTCTATGACGGCCCGATTGCAGCACCGGTGGAGGAGGGGCAGCCGGTGGGTGCGCTGCGCGTCTGGATCGGCGATACGCTGAGCCAGGAGACGCCGCTTTTCGCAGCCGAATCGATCGGCGTCGGCACGCTGCCGCAGCGCGCTCTCGATGCCATCAAGGAACTGGCGGTCGGCTGGCTGCGCTAAGGCACGTCGCTCAAATCTTGCCATGGTTTTGGCGAACGACATGCATGAAAGCAAAAAATTGACGGCATGGACGTTTGGCCGAACGCGGACTATCTAGAGCTCTACAATCCCATTCAGCCATGGACAAGAAGGCCTCTCGGTTGGCACGCGGTTTTTTCATCACCTTCGAAGGCGGCGAGGGGGCAGGCAAGTCGACGCAGATCGAGCGGCTGGCCAGGAAGATGCGCGCCAAGAAATACGATGTGCTGCTTACCCGCGAACCCGGCGGCTCGCCGGGCGCCGAAGCGGTCAGGCACGTATTGCTTTCAGGCGCCGCCGAACCGTTCGGGCCGAAGATGGAAGCGCTGCTTTTCGCCGCCGCGCGGTCCGATCATGTCGAGCAGGTGATCCGGCCGGCGGTCGAGCGTGGCTCCATCGTGCTTTGCGACCGCTTCCTCGATTCCTCACGCGTCTACCAGGGCGTCACAGGCGGCATCGATCCGGCGTTCATGGATGCGCTGGAGCAGGTCGCCATCAACGGCATGATGCCGGACATGACGCTGATCTTCGACATCGATCCGGCGGAAGGCCTGAGGCGCGCAACGCTGCGGCGCGGCACCGAGGCAGTCGCCGACCGCTTCGAAAAGGAGACGCTGGCGATCCATCAGGCCCGCCGCGAGGCGTTTCTGGCGATCGCCAAGGCCGAGCCGGAGCGCTGCATCGTCATCGACGCAGCCGCCGAGCCCGACGCGGTCGAGAACGTCGTCACCGCGGCGGTGTTCGCGGCACTGGCGGCGAGAACGCCGGCACGCGACAGGCAGGCAACGCCGGCATGATCTTCGAGCGCATTGCACCCGAGCAGCACGACACGCTCGACGGCGTGCCGGAGCCCTCCGAAACGCCCCTTCTGGTCGGGCACGGCCAGGCTGCGGGCGTGCTCACCGCTGCCTATCGGGCGGGCAAGCTGCCTCATGCACTGATCTTCTCCGGACCGGTCGGCATCGGCAAGGCGACGCTCGCCTTCCACCTTGCGCATCATCTGTTGAAGCACCCGGATTTTGCGAACGCGCCGGAAAGCCTTGCCGCTCCCGATCCGGCGTCGTCGCTGTTCCGCCAGATCGCCACCGGGGCGCATCCTTCCGTGCTGCATCTGACCCGGCCGTTGAACGACAAGACCAAGAGTTTCAAGACAGTCGTCACCGTCGATGAGATCCGCAAGGTCAGCCGCTTCCTGTCGCTGACCTCGCAC
>NZ_RZTT01000614.1 GCF_003996995.1 Mesorhizobium sp. M7A.T.Ca.US.000.02.2.1
GCGCAGGCCCTTGCCTTCGGCGCCCAGCACCAGGGCGATCTTTTCCCCGGCAAAGCTCTTTTCGAGTTCGGCCGGCGCGTCCGAATCAAGCCCGATGGTGCGAAAGCCTGCCTCGTGTAACTGACCGAGCGCGTCGGCGAGGTTCTTCACCTCGATCTGGTCGATGTGCTCCAGCGCGCCGGAAGCGGATTTCGCCAGCACGCCCGATTCCTGCGGGCTGTGGCGGGCCGTGGTGATCAGCGCGCCGGCGCCGAAGGCGACCGCCGAGCGCAGGATGGCGCCGACATTGTGCGGGTCGGTGATCTGGTCGAGCACCAGCACCAGCTTCGCGTCGCCAAGCGCATCGAGCCGCTTGGCTTTCAGCGGTTCGGCCTCGATCAGCACACCCTGATGCACGGCATCCGACCCGGTGATCTTGTCGATGTCCCTGGGTTCGACCAGTTCGGTCTTGAAGGGCAGGGCGGCGAGATCGGCTATTTCGAGGCGCTCGGCCGCATTGCGCGTCACCAGCATCTTCCTGATCTTGCGGCGCGGATTGTCGAGTGCGGCGCGCACCGTGTGCAGGCCGTAGAGCCGCACCAGCCCGTCCGCGGCATTTTCGCCCGGCGGAACCGGCTGTCGGGGCCGGAACGCCGGCGCGCCGCCGCTTTTCTCGTCGCGATAGGCGCGGCGCAGCTTGGCGTAATGGGTGTCTTTGGGGGTGTTGGTTTTGTCGCTCATGGCTGGCTTCTATAGCGGTGTCCTCCGGCCAAGGATATGGCCTGTCACTACAGCCGGCGAACAGAAACGAAAAACCATGGTTGCGCGGTTGACACCCAATGGGCTTGCCGCCATAAGGCGCTGCGCTGGTTTCGGAGAACACATAACTCGGGTCCGGATCGGCGTGAATGCCTCGTTGCATGGCTCCGGCGGCAGACTGGAGAGGTGCCCGAGTGGTTAAAGGGGACGGACTGTAAATCCGTTAGCTTAGCTTACGTTGGTTCGAATCCAACCCTCTCCACCACTGCCGGCCCGGAAGCCCTGAAACGTGACAAGAATCGGACCGAAAAGTGCATGGCGCTTTTCGGATGAATCCGGTACTTCAGGAACGGCGCGGGTATAGCTCAGTGGTAGAGCAGCAGCCTTCCAAGCTGAATATGCGGGTTCGATTCCCGCTACCCGCTCCAGACGCTCATCCCATAGCCGAAACACTGCGCACGAGGCGCAGCGCTCCAATTGTCGTGGCTGCCGCGTCAGCTGTTGAACGCGGTGGCGACCTGGTGCTGCTGCGGCACCTGGCCGTTCGGCGTCAGTCTGTCGACGATGCCGGGCAGGGCGGTGGACAGTTGCTTGAGCAGTTCCTGCTCGTCCAGTCCGGTCCGTTGCGCGATCTCGCGAATGATCTGCGGTCCGATCGCGGCGCCAAGATCGTTGGCGTTGATCGGCTGGTTCTGCCCGGTGCCGACCCAGGAGTCGGCGGCATTGCCGTGGCCGGCATTTCTGAGCTTGTCGAGCAGGCCGCCCAATCCGCCAGCCAGGCCACCATCGGCGGATGTGGTTTCCGTCGGGACGGGGGCGGTCGGAGCGGGCGCGGGAGACTGCTCTGGCTCTTCGGCATTTCTGCCGCTCAGCATCTTGCCGACCAGCAATGCGCCGAGCGCGATCATCAGGGGTTTGGTGATATTGCCGCCGGGAACGGCATTGTCAAAAAGTCCCATAGTGGATCCTCCATAGCGACCAACGCCCGACCCCTCCTCGACAATGAAGCATTCGGGCGGAATTTCAAGCTGGCTTGAGGTTTTGACAATCCTATGAAAATGTTCGGCTGGCGAGGGGATGGAGAGGAATAAATGGGTATCATCAGCTGGATCATTCTCGGCGTGGTCGCCGGCTTCATCGGCAGCAAGATCGTCAACAAGACCGGCCAGGGTGTCGTCATGGACATCGTGCTGGGCATCGTCGGCGCCATTGTCGGCGGTCTGATCTTCAGTGCCTTCGGCGCGTCAGGGGTCACCGGCCTCAACATCTACAGCCTGATCGTTGCCGTCATCGGAGCGGTGGTCGTCCTGTGGGCTTACCATCAGTTCAGCGCAAGGCGGACGCTTTAGGCGCCTGCGGATCGTTTGAGGGTTTCGAAGTCTGCTGAGGCAAGACCGGCTTCAGGCCGGTATGCTCAGCAGTGGCTTGCCTATGGCATCGGGGCGGCGAAAACAAAGATCGGCGTTCCCGCAATGAAGCGAGGCTAGGCGACGACGGCCAGCCGCCGCTGACGCTGATCCAGCGAGACGATGGTCAGCCCGCTGCCGACGACCAGCAGAATGCCGCAAATGGCCAGCGCGTTGGGGAACTGCCCGAACACCAGCAGGCCAGAAATGACCGCCCAGACGGTGAAGCAATAGTAGAACGGCGCCACGGCGCTGGTCGGTCCGATGCGATAGGCCATGAAGATGAAGAAATGGCCGAAGATCAGGAAAAATCCAGCACCCGCCATCAGCAGCAGGTGATGTGCCCCGGGCATGACCCAGCGCTCTGAAACCAGATGCGCGGCGCCGGCGCCGATCAGCACCACCACGACGGCGGAAATCGCCACGATCATCCCCTGT
>NZ_RZTT01000615.1 GCF_003996995.1 Mesorhizobium sp. M7A.T.Ca.US.000.02.2.1
GCACTCAGGTCGACGGCGTCTACTCGGCGGACCCGAAGAAGGATCCAAATGCGACGCGTTTCGAGCGCATCAGCCATGGCGAAGTCATAAATCGCGGCCTTTCCATCATGGATACTGCTGCGATTGCACTTGCGCGCGAAAACAACATTCCGATAATCGTCTATTCGATCCACGAAAAAGGTGGTTTCGGCGATATTCTGAGGGGCGGCGGCCGCTGCACGGTCGTCGCGGACGATTGATCGGCGGCCTGACCCGAAAAGGGAAGCCGGTTTTCGAAAGTTCGATTCGAAGACGGCCCCGAAGCAGTGAGCCGCATTAGACGGTCGAGGAGATAAAGATGAGTGGTGAGTACGACGATCTCAAGCGGCGCATGGATGGGGCCATTGCCGCGTTCAAGCATGATCTGGCCTCGCTGCGGACCGGTCGCGCCTCCAGCAATCTGCTCGATGCGATCCAGGTGCAGGCCTACGGCACCACCATGCCGATCAATCAGGTCGCCAACGTCTCGGTGCCGGAGCCGCGCATGATCTCGGTATCGGTATGGGACAAGTCGATGGTTGGCGCGGTCGACCGCGCGATCCGCGAATCCAATTTGGGGTTCAACCCGATCGTAGACGGCACCAACCTCAGGATTCCACTTCCCGAACTTAACGAACAGCGCCGCAAGGAACTGGTCAAGATCTCGCACACCTACGCCGAGAACGCCCGTGTCGCCGCGCGCCATGTGCGCCGCGACGGCATGGACTTCCTGAAGAAGGCGGAGAAGGACGGCGACATCAGCGAAGACGATCAGCGCAAGCGCTCGGACCAGGTCCAGAAACTTACCGACGAGACGATCAGCACCATCGACCACCTGCTTTCCGATAAGGAAGCTGAAATCATGCAGGTTTAGGGTCATGGCCGCCGGCTGACCCGAAAGCGAGAACATGGCAACGCCCGCGCATGTCGCGATCATCATGGACGGAAACGGACGCTGGGCCAAGGCGCGCGGCATGCCCCGTCTTGCGGGCCACCGTGCCGGTGTCGAGGCGCTGCGCAAGACGGTGCGCGCGGCACCTGGGCTCGGCATTTCCTACCTGACCGTCTATGCTTTCTCGTCGGAGAACTGGTCTCGGCCGAAGTCCGAGGTCAGCGACCTGATGGGCCTCTTGAAAATGTTCATCCGCCGTGACCTTGCTGAACTGCACCAGAGCGGTGTGCGGGTTAGAATCATCGGTGACCGGGCAGGGCTGCAGTCTGATATCAGGGGACTGCTCGACGAGGCCGAAACGCTGACGGCCGCAAACGAATCGCTGACGCTGGTGATCGCCTTCAACTATGGCGGACGAGACGAAATCGTTCGTACGGCACAAAAGCTTGCGGCGGCCGTGGCGCGTGGCGAACTCGACGCCGAGGCGATATCAGCCGAAAGCTTTGCCGGCGCGCTCGATACGCAAGGCATTCCCGACCCGGAATTGGTCATTCGCACCAGCGGCGAGCTCCGGCTGTCGAACTTCCTTCTGTGGCAAGCCGCCTATAGCGAACTCGTCTTCCTGCCTTGCTACTGGCCCGACTTCAGCCGCGAGCACCTTGCGGAAGCTTTGCGTGAGTTTGCTGGCCGCGAACGCCGTTTCGGCGGACTTGGAGGCCAGGACGTCGCTTCGCGACCGGCCGCGGGATGAACAATCTTCAACTGCGTATCGTTTCGGCGATCGTGCTCGCCATCATCACTCTCGGCTTGACCTGGATCGGCGGTTTGCCGTTCCGGCTGCTGTGTGCCGTGATCGTAGCGGCGATCTTCTATGAATGGACCCGCATGTCGCGGCCAACCGGGGCAACGGGCCTTGGTTTCCTGCCGGAAGCACTGCTGGTAGTCTTCATTGGCGCCTTGATTGGCGGTCTGGCCGCCTCCTGGCTGCTGCCGCTTGTGGCGGCCATCGTTGCCGCAACGGCGATAGCCGCCTCGGTTCGCAAGACCGGACAATGGGATGCGAGCGGCCTTGCCTATGCCGCGGTTTCAGGTCTGTCGCTCGCCTTGCTGCGCGATGGCGATCGTTCAGGCCTCATTGCCATCCTGTTCCTGTTCGCTGTCGTCTGGGCCACCGATATCCTTGCCTATTTCGTTGGCCGAGCCGTTGGGGGGCCGAAACTGGCGCCCTCTATCTCGCCCGGCAAGACGCGCAGCGGCGCACTCGGCGGCGCTGTCGGCGGCGTCGTCGCCGGGCTGGTCCTCGCCGCAGCTGCCGGTGTCGGCAATCTGGTATTGCTCGGCCTGATCGCGCTCGTGCTGTCGATTGTCTCGCAGGCAGGCGACCTGTTCGAATCCTGGATCAAGCGCCGCCATGGCCGCAAGGATTCGGGGGCGCTCATCCCGGGCCATGGCGGCGTCATGGATCGTGTCGACGGGCTTGTCGCAGCGGCATTCGCCCTATACGTCATCGGCTGGATTTCGGCGAACGCCGATCATCCGGCACAGGGTCTGTTTCCCGTTTGAGCGATGTCATTTCAGGGTCCTTTGCGCGGTGCGCCTTGGATTCGCCCGGATTGGTGTCACAGTCACGGCGCAGTCTGCGCCGTGGAAGAA
>NZ_RZTT01000616.1 GCF_003996995.1 Mesorhizobium sp. M7A.T.Ca.US.000.02.2.1
CGTCGCGGAATTCGATTCGAATCCAAGTTGCTCTAGGCTGGCAATACGCTAGTCTCGTTTTTTGGGTCTGCCGCCCGGCAGACTGCCAGAGTGGGGCTGGTGTGAGGATGAATTCGGGCATTGATCTGCTGCGGATCGAGGATCTTGGCATCTCTTTTGCCATAATCGGGGGACCGTTGCATGCCGTCAGGCGCGCAAATCTCCGCGTCCTGCCCGGCAAGGTCACCGCGCTTGTGGGAGAGTCCGGTTCCGGAAAATCGGTTCTCAGCCAGGCAGTGATGGGCATTTTGCCGAATACGGCCCATGTTCGCGGCCGTATCCTGTTTTCCGATCCTGAAAAGCCCGGAACGACGCAGGATATCCTGCAGATGCAGCGTGACGGAACCGAAATCCGGGCGTTGAGAGGCAGCCGCATCGGCAAAATCTTTCAGGAGCCAATGACATCGCTGTCGCCGCTGCACACGATCGGCAACCAGGTCAGCGAATCCTTGCAGATTCATACGCCTATGGCTCGGGCGGAGCGCAAGGCGCGGACCGAGGAAATGCTCGGCCTTGTCGGCTTCCCCAATCCCAAACGCGCCTATGACATGTATCCCTTTGAACTTTCGGGAGGATTGCGGCAACGCGCCATGATCGCCATGGCGCTCATCTGCCGGCCTGCTTTGTTGATCGCCGACGAGCCGACGACGGCGTTGGACGTCACCATCCAGGCGCAAATCCTGCATTTGCTGCGCGGGCTTCAGACCAAGCTGAACATGGCGATGCTGCTGATCACGCACGACCTTGGCGTGGTCGCCAATGTCGCCGACGAGGTGGTGGTCATGTACCATGGCGAGATCATGGAAATGGGGCCTGTCGAGGCGATATTCCGCCGGCCGGGCCACCCTTACCTGAAGGGCCTGATGGCAGCCGTTCCGCATTTCGACCTGAAGCCTGGTGAAAGGCTAAAGGCGCTCCGCGAGGTGCCGGTGAACGTTGGGAACCTGCTCGGCAAGCAGACTGCGCCGGCATCGAAGGGGCCGGAGGACATTCTGCTTTCGGTGAGGGATCTGACAAAGACCTTCACCACCCGCAAGTCCGGATGGTTCAGCGGGGGTCATCAAACCTCTGTTCGCGCCGTGGACGGCGTGAGCTTCGACATCAGGCGGGGTGAGTGTCTGGGTCTGGTCGGCGAAAGCGGCTGTGGCAAAACAACCGTCAGCAAGATCCTCATGCGGGCCATCACCCCCAGCGGCGGTTCTGTGATCTTCAACGGCCGCGATGGACCGACCGACGTCCTGGGCGCAGAGGGAGATGCCCTGCGCATATTGCGCGCGAAAATCCAGATGGTCTTCCAGGACCCGGTTTCGTCGCTTTCACCTCGCATGACGGTGGAGAACATCTTGAGCGAGCCGCTGGAGATCCATCAACGTGGCAATGCGGCGTCCCGACTCGCCACGGTCAAGAGCCTGATGCAGGCAATCGGGCTCGATCCGCGCTTCATAAAGCGCTATCCGCACAGTTTCTCCGGCGGGCAACGTCAGCGCATCGGCATCGCGCGTGCGTTGGCGCTAGGGCCCGAACTCCTGATCTGCGACGAGCCGGTTTCGGCGCTCGATGTCTCTGTCCAGGCGCAGATCCTGAATCTTCTGAAGGACCTGCAAAAAGAACTGGGCCTGACCTACCTGTTCATATCCCACAATCTGGCGGTGGTGGACTACATGGCAGACCGCATCGCGGTGATGTGCGGCGGGCGTATCGTCGAGCTTGCGCCGCGCGAAATTCTGCTCAGGAAACCAATCCACCCCTACACGCGCTCCCTGGTCGCCGCGGTACCTTTCCCCGATCTCGACAGGCCGATGGATTTCAAGACGCTGAAGCTCAGCGGAGCTTCCGACACCAGCGCATGGGGACCGCAATTCCGCGACGAGGGCGACGAAGATAGGCTGTCACCACTCGATCTTGGCGGTGGCCACCTCGTGCTGGCGAGACATTCGGCCGATATCAGTGAGTTACGCCATTGATCAGCCGGCGCACCGTCCTTGGTCTCATGGCTTCGGCATTTCTGCCAGGGACGTCGCGCGCCGGCGATCTGGAGCCGGAATTTCTTCGGCAACAACTGACGGTCAAGGCGCTGCCGGCACTCGCTGAGCGCCTGCCCAAGAGTCCGCGCGCGCTGAATCTCGCTGCAATGGGCCGGCTGCCCGGCCAGTATGGCGGCACGCTGCGGACAATCATCGGCAGCCAGAAAGATATCCGGATGATGACGATCTACGGGTATTCTCGCCTGGTCGGCTATGACGAAAAGCTCAACATGCAACCCGACATTCTCGAACGTTTCGACGTAGCGGATGATCGCGTCTTCACCTTCAAGATACGGGAAGGGCACAAATGGTCTGACGGCAGCCTGCTGACGACGGAGGATTTTCGCTATTGTTGGGAAGATGTCTGGCTGAACGACGAGCTTTCGCAAGGCGGGCTCGCCCCCGCCCTGCTGGCGGACGGCAAGCCGCCACGCTTCGAGATCGTCGATCCGTTGACGGTCCGCTACAGCTGGGATGCGCCCAATCCAGACT
>NZ_RZTT01000617.1 GCF_003996995.1 Mesorhizobium sp. M7A.T.Ca.US.000.02.2.1
TGAGCACACTCCCCGCCATTCTCGTCGATGCAGACGCCTGCCCGGTCAAGGCCGAGGTCGAAAAAGTGGCCGACCGGCATGGCGTCGTTGTCACCTACGTCTCCAATGGCGGCCTGCGGCCATCGCGCGATCCGATGGTCCGCAATGTGGTGGTCTCCAAGGGCGCTGATGCCGCCGACGACTGGATCGTGGACAATGCACGCACCAACGACATTGTGATCACCGCCGACATTCCGCTGGCCGCCCGCGCGGTGGCACTCGGCGCCCATGTGCTTGGGCCAACGGGGCGCCCCTTCACGCCGGAAACGATCGGCATGGCGGTGGCGATGCGTGACCTGAAGCAGCATCTGCGCGAGACCGGCGAAAGCAAGGGCTACAATGCCAGCTTCGCGCCGCAAGACCGGTCGCGGTTTCTCGGCGAACTCGACCGCATCTTGCGGCGGGCGCTCAAATCCGCCACACCAGACTAGAAACCGAGCGCCATCCAAGGTTGGAACCGACATGGCTGCCGAAACCCCGGTGAAGTCTCCCATTCAGCGCCACATGTTGTTCGCTGTGTCGGCCTGCGTTGGCGTTTTTGCGCTTCTCGTGGCGTTGCTGCTGCACGCCCCGCTCGCCTATTCGATCGGCGCCAACTCGTTCTTTGCCGCCTATGTCATTCTCGTCGTCGCCCAGATGCCGAAGTTCACCGGCAGGTATCTGAGCAGGAATGCGCGTGCCACGGACCAGCCGGTGCTGGTCATCTTCGCTGTGACGCTTGTCGTCGTCGGCGTTGCCGTTATCTCATTGTTCCTACTGATCAATCAGAAGGACAGAAGCCATCCCGTCGAGCTCACCTTCGCGCTGCTGTCGATCCCGCTCGGCTGGTTCACCATTCATGCCATGGCAGCGCTCCATTATGCTCATGTCTACTGGATGGACGGCGATGCTGTGGATGCCGAGACCAGGAAGAAAATCCCTGTCGGCGGACTGCTGTTCCCGGGTGACAAACGGCCGGAGGGCTGGGATTTCCTGTACTTCTCGACGGTGATCGGCATGACGGCACAGACCGCCGATACCAACATCTCGACCACGCATATGCGTCGTGTCGTGCTTGTCCATTCCATCCTGTCGTTTTTCTTCAACACGGTCATCGTCGCCGCCGCCGTCAATCTCGCCGTCAGCCTGGGCGGTCCGTAATAAATACGTGATCGGATGAAACATCGGTTTGGATCGCGACGTATCAGGAGGACAATGAACGCGCAGGCCATGCCGCGAGGCCGGGAGACGAAAGACGATGGAATCCGTTGCCAGAAGCCAATCCGCCGCCGATCCAGGCGCTTCTGCGTCGAACGACAAAACGCTGATCTACCGGCAGTCGCGCTGGACGCGGCTGACGCATTGGCTCTGGGCCATCTCCTTGTTCTTCATGCTGCTGTCAGGCCTGCAGATCTTCAATGCCCGTCCGCAGCTCTATATCGGCAAAGAATCGGGCTTCGAATACAGCAACACCATCTTCGCCATCGGCGCCGAGAATTCCGATGCGGGTCCGCGCGGCTACATGGAAATCTTCGGGCATCGCTTCGACACCACTGGCGTGCTCGGCTGGTCGGGTCCGGCCGGCCAGGAGACGTCCCGCGCCTTCCCGTCCTGGGCGACCATCCCATCCTACTATGATCTCGGCACCGCGCGCGTCATCCATTTCTTCTTTGCCTGGATACTGACCACGACGTTGATCGTCTGGTTTGTCGCCAGCACCGTGAACGGCCATCTGCGGCGCGATCTCGCGCCACGCCTCGACGATTTGAAACGATTGCCGCAAGACATCGTCGACCACGCCAAGCTCAAATTCCACCACACGCGCGAATACAACACGCTGCAGAAGATGGCCTATGGCGGGGTGCTGTTCGTGCTGTTGCCGCTGATGATCATCACCGGTCTGGCCATGTCGCCGAGCATGAATTCGGTGCTGCCGTTCCTCAACGATCTGCTCGGTGGCCGGCAGACGGCACGCACCATCCATTTCACCGTCATGGTGCTATTGGTCGCCTTCTTCGTCGTCCATATCCTGATGATCCTGGCCGCCGGCCCGATCAACGAACTGCGCTCGATCATCACCGGCTGGTATCGGACAGATCCTCCCGCACAGGACGATACAGCCGAGAGGAGTGCCTGACATGGCAAAATTCCAGATCAGCCGCCGCAAATTCCTGACCGGTGCCAGTCTTGGCGTCTCCGGCATCATGCTGTCGGGCTGCGACGCCTTCGACAGTCAGCTAGGTGTTGGCAGCGGCCTGCGCAGTTTCCTCGAAAACGCCAATGGCCTGACCTACCGCGCACAGCGGCTGCTTGCCGGAAGTGACGCGCTGGCCCCGGAATTCACCGAGGCCGACATCCGCCAGCCGCAGCGGCCGAATGGTGTCACCGCTCCCGATGACGATGTCTACAAGGGCTTGCTCGCCAACAACTTTGCCGACTGGCGACTGGAGGTTTCAGGCCTTGTCGAGAAGCCGCTATCGCTCAGCCGCGAGCAACTCCAGAATATGCCGAGCCGCACCCAGATCACCCGCCATGAC
>NZ_RZTT01000618.1 GCF_003996995.1 Mesorhizobium sp. M7A.T.Ca.US.000.02.2.1
GGTTCATGGACGGCAAGGTGGCCAAATGGTGGATGCCGGACGATGTCGCTTTCGTCGGCGAAATTCCGCACACCGCAACCGGCAAGATCCAGAAGATCACCTTGCGCCAGCAATTCAAGGATTATCGCCTGCCGACCGATTGACGTGATGTCGCATGTTTCGGCTTCATGGCATCGCAAAAAGGTTCTAAGTCTCCGTTCGGGTTGGGGTGGTTCGGCAATCGATGGCAAGTATTCCTGAACGGCAAACGTCGAAGGCGGCCGGCTGGTCGCGGCGCACGGCCGCTTTTTCGTTGGTGCTGCTGCTGACGGTCTTTGTGGGCCATCGCTTCGATCTCGTCGAAACACCTGTCTTTCTGTGGGTGCTCGGCATTGTCGCGCTGCTGGCGGCGATGGCGCTGTTGTTTGCCGGGTTTGCCTTTTCGCGGCTGTGGAATTTCGGCGACCGCGGCGGCCGCGACCTGACGGTCGGCGCGCTGCTGGCACTGCTGGTGCTCGCACCCTACGGCGTCGCCGCCTACTGGGCGACGATCTATCCGCCGCTCAGGGATATCTCGACGGATTTCGACGAACCGCCGGCGCTCGACGTGAGCGACCGGACGAAGGATATGAACGTGCTTGCGCCGTCGACGCCTGGCGAACAGCGGCTGCAGGCCGATAGCTATCCGCTGGTCAGCGCACGCAGCTACGACCTGCCGTTCGAGACTGTCGTCAATGCCGTCGAAACCGTACTCGACCGGCGCGACTGGGAGCTGTCGGAGCCCTATCCCGATCTCGCCGGGCAAAGCGAGGTGACCATCACCGCCGTCGCCAAGGGCTTCGTGATCGGCCTTCCCGCCGATGTGGCGATCCGCGTGACGGACGATGGCGACACGGTCATCGTCGACATGCGGTCGGCATCCCGCTACGGCCGCTACGACCTTGGCGACAATGCCGCGCGCATCACCGAATTCCTGGCGGAGCTCGACCAGGAAGTCGCCGGTCAGGTCGGCGCCGCGCCAGCCGAATAAGGCTTCGGCACTTGGCAGCGGTCCAGGTTGGCCTATCCCGCCGGCGTGAAAATGCCGTCGATGGCCGGTGCGGCGTCGGTCACAACCAGGCCGCGCGCCGTCAGATCCTCGAGATGGGCAAGCACCGACAATCCGGCGGCGCCATGCAGCCGCGGGTCGGTGTCCCTGTAGATCGCCTTGACCATGTTCACGATCGTCCGGTCCCCCTCTTTGACCCGCTCCAGAATGGCGCGCTCGCGCATCTTGCGATGCGTCTTCAACCCGCGCATGAAAGCGCGCGGTGCTGTCACCGGCCCGCCATGTCCTGGCAACAGCAAGCGGTCCCCGCGTTCGATCAAGCGGTCCAGCGAGGCCATGTAGTCGGCCATCGCCCCGTCCGGCGGGGCGACGATGGAGGTTGCCCAGGCCATGACATGATCGGCCGAAAACAGGATGCCGGTTCCCTGCAGCGCGAACGCCGCATGATTGGCGGTGTGGCCCGGGGTCAGAACCGTCCTGATCGACCAGCCGTCGCCGTCGACCACCTCGCCGTCGGGCAGGGCGACATCAGGGATGAAAGCCGTGTCGGCACTGGCATCGAGCGCATTGGTCTCGCCGATATGCAGGGCTCTTGCCGGCCGGTGCGGCCCCTCTGCCAGCACGAGGGCGCCGGTGCGCTCTTTCAGCCGGGCCGCCAGCGGGGAGTGGTCGCGATGCGTGTGGCTGACGAAGATATGGCTGACCGGCCGGCCTGCGATCACCTCGATCAGGGTCCGCAGATGCGCCTCGTCCTCCGGCCCCGGATCGATCACCGCCAGCGTATCGCGGCCAACAACGTAGCTGTTGGTGCCGTGAAAGGTGAAGGGGCTTGGATTGCGGGCCGTGATGCGCTGGACATCGGGCGCGACATTCACCCCCTGGCCATAGAAGGGGTCGAAGCCGGTATCGAATTTCAGTGCCATGCATCGGTGCCTTGTTTCGGGAAACGGCAAAACCGATTGCCGCACAACACGCAAGCCAATATAGGAGGATGTGAGGCCGCGAACATCGGAGTGCGGCAATCGGATTGGGGAAATACCATGGCAATTGCAACTACGATGCGTCCGCTTGTTTCTCTGGCTCTGCCGCAAAACGGCGCGGCGCGGCTGGCAACGCAGCTTTTCCTGGCCATCGCCGGAACGCTTGTGCTGACACTGTCGGCCAAGACCAAGGTAATGCTCGGGCCGGTCGACATTTCGATGCAGACGCTGGCCGTGCTGCTGATCGCCGCCGCCTTCGGCATGCGTCTCGGCGTCGCCACCCTGCTGCTCTACATGGCCGAGGGCGCCATGGGCTTCCCCGTCTTCCAGAGCACGCCTGAAAAGGGTCTCGGCATTGCCTACATGCTCGGCTCGACCGGCGGCTATCTCGCCGGCTTCGTGGTCATGGCGGCAATTGTCGGCTGGGCGGCGGATCGCGGCTGGGACCGCCATCCGATCAAGCTTTTCAACGCCATGCTGGTTAGCGAAGTCGTCATGATGGCAATGGGCTTTGCCTGGCTGGCGCTGCTCATCGGTCCGGAAA
>NZ_RZTT01000619.1 GCF_003996995.1 Mesorhizobium sp. M7A.T.Ca.US.000.02.2.1
TTCGAGTACGCGGCAAACAGCACCAGTGCGCCGAGACCGGCCGAGCCGATGGCGTAGCCCTTGGTCACCGCCTTGGTGGTGTTGCCGACCGCGTCGAGCGCGTCGGTGGAGTGGCGCACTTCCTTGGGCAGGCCGGCCATTTCGGCAATGCCGCCGGCATTGTCGGTGACCGGGCCGAAGGCGTCGAGCGCAACGATCATGCCGGCAAGACCGAGCATCGTCGTGACCGCGATCGCCGTACCGAAGAGGCCGGCGAGCTGATAGGTCGAGATGATGCCACCGACGATGACGATCGCCGGCAGCGCCGTCGATTCCAGCGAGACCGCAAGGCCCTGGATGACGTTGGTGCCGTGACCGGTGACCGACGCCTGGGCGATGGAGTTGACCGGGCGCTTGTTGGTGCCGGTGTAGTACTCGGTGATGACGACGATGAGACCGGTCACCACGAGGCCGACGAGGCCGCAGATGAACA
This sequence comes from Mesorhizobium sp. M7A.T.Ca.US.000.02.2.1, assembly GCF_003996995.1. Classification (GTDB taxonomy): domain Bacteria; phylum Pseudomonadota; class Alphaproteobacteria; order Rhizobiales; family Rhizobiaceae; genus Mesorhizobium. The sequence continues at coordinate 473 of NZ_RZTT01000619.1, forward strand.
GGTTCCTGCCGGTGATGACCATGCCGTCGACCGTGCCGATCTCGCCCCAGCCGAGGGTGACCTGGGTGGCGACGCCGAGGCCGACGATGGACAGCAGGCCGGTGACGATCAGGCCCTTGTAGAGCGCGCCCATGATCGAGCCGTTGGAACCGAGCTTGACGAAGAAGGTGCCGACGATCGAGGTCAGGATGCAGGCGCCGCAGATGGCGAGCGGATAAAGCATGGCCGCACCCAGAACGGCGGTACCGCCAAAGAAGATGGCAGCCAGAACCATGGTGGCGACGACGGTCACCGCATAGGTTTCGAACAGGTCAGCGGCCATGCCGGCGCAGTCGCCGACATTGTCGCCGACATTGTCGGCGATCGTGGCCGGGTTGCGCGGATCATCTTCGGGAATACCGGCTTCGACCTTGCCGACGAGATCGCCGCCGACGTCGGCGCCCTTGGTGAAGATGCCGCCGCCGAGACGGGCGAAGATCGAGATCAGCGATGCGCCGAAGCCGAGCGAGACCAGCGAGTCGATGACGATGCGGTCATTGGGCTGGAGGCCCATGAAGTGGGTCAGGATGAGGTAGTAGATCGACACGCCGAGCAAGGCCAGGCCAGCAACCAGCATGCCGGTGATGGCGCCCGATTTGAACGCGATGTCGAGGCCGGCAGCGAGGCTGTTCGATGCGGCTTGCGCCGTACGAACGTTGGCGCGAACGGAGACATGCATGCCGATGAAGCCGGCGGCGCCCGAAAGCACTGCACCGATCAGGAAGCCGATCGCGGCGGTGATGGACAGCAGCCACCAGGCGAGCACGAGGACGACGACGCCAACGATGGCGATGGTGGTGTACTGACGCGCCAGATAGGCCTGTGCGCCCTCGCGGATAGCCGCGGAGATTTCCTGCATGCGTGCATTGCCTTGATCGGCCGCAAGGACCGAACGTGTCGCCCAGATGGCGTAAAGGATTGAAAGCAGGCCGCAGGCGATGACGGCGGAAATAATTGTCATTGCCGGATTTTCCTCGATTGATGGCCCAAAAGAACCCCTCCCTGGGCCGTTGAGACAAAGACCGGATTCCGCGCACGGAATCCGCCTCTTCGCATCGGTGTATGCGAAACAGGGCTGCGAACGTCAAGATATTGTTCGGTTTTTGCCCGGCTTTCGCCTAAATGGTTTAGACGGCGGCGTGCTTGGCAATGATGTCGCCTGATTAGATCGATTGAAATGACGCTGCGGCACTGAGCTGTCAGCTCCTCCCACCCGATCCGCTAGCCACGTGGAGCGTGAACGCGTCCGCCGGCGCCTATGCTTCTTTGCAAAGACCTGTAGGGTAGCCCATCTTCAGGATCGAACCGGAGCTAGCCCATGAATTTCAAAGCTATTATCCACGAAGCCGACGAAGGCGGGTTCTGGGCAGAGGTGCCGGCAATTCCGGGTTGCGCGACCCAGGGCGAAAACCATGGAAGAACTTGTCCAGAATTTGCGTGAAGCGATCGAAGGCTGCCTCTCAGTAGAGCCGCTGTCATTCACGTCGGAGCCTGGGCGGATCGTGGAAATCGCTGTTTGAAGTCCATTTCCGGCAAGGAATTTGCGCGTGCCGTCGAACGGCAAGGTTGGAAGCTTTTGCGCATCGCCGGAAGCCACCACATCTATGGCAAGCAGGGAAGCCTTGTTCGGCTTTCAATCCCTATTCATGCCAATAAACCGCTCAAAACCGGACTTTCTACGACATCTCCTAGCGCTGGCTGAAATGAACGAGCGCGATATCTGAGATACTGTCGACTATTCGGCCTCTCTGCCCATGCGGCGCGCCGTGTAGCGCTCGATCGCCGACAGACCGTCATAGATTAGCACGGCAAGCGCTGCCACGATCAGGCCGCCTTGCAGGATGAAGGCGAGATTGTTGGACAATAGCCCGGCGATGATCACTTCGCCGAGCGTCTTTGCGGCGACTGTCGAACCGATGGTCGCGGTGGCAAGACTGATCACCACCGACAGCCTGATGCCGCCGAGAATGATCGGGGCGCTGAGCGGCAGCTCGACCTTGGTGAGCCTTTGCCAACCGGTCATGCC
>NZ_RZTT01000061.1 GCF_003996995.1 Mesorhizobium sp. M7A.T.Ca.US.000.02.2.1
GCCCCCCCAGTGGGATCGCCAGGACCGGATTCCAGCCAAGCAGGATCACGCCGGCGAACATCGCGTAGGCGCCGATGCCGACGAAGGCCTGCTGACCCACCGAGACCAGGCCGCCATAGCCCGCCAGAAGGTTCCATATCTGCGCCAGCGTCAGCATGGTGAGGATGAAGAACAGATCCTGTATGACGCCCCGCGAGGCCACGGCAGGCAGCGCGAGCGCGGCGACGATGACGATCGGCACCGTGATCGCGGTTACGGTTCCGGCGCGGGTGCGGGTTGTCAGTCGATACATGCCGCCCCTCAATCCACTGCGCGCGGAAAAAGCCCGCGCGGTTTGAGCAGCATCACGGCCAGGAAGGCGATGTGGCCGGCCAGGATCTGCCATTCCGGATTGAGCGCGGCACCAAACGTCTGCGCCACGCCGATGATGATCCCGCCCGCGAGCGTTCCCCATAGGCTGCCGAGGCCGCCGATGATCACCGCCTCGAAGGCATAGATCAGCCGCGCCGGCCCGATCGAAGGATCGAAGTTTGCCCGCATGCCGAGATAGAGGGCCGCCAGCGTCACCACGATCATGGCGATCCCGGTGGCGATCGCGAAAATCCGCTTCGGCTCTATCCCCATCAGCCCCGCCGTCACGGCGTCGTCCGAGGTGGCGCGGAAGGCACGGCCGAGCGCGGTGTGGTAAAAGAGCCCGTTCAGGGCAATGATCATCACGATCGCCGAGGCAAAGGTCATCAGCGGCATGATCCCCACCGTGACCAGCCCGAGATCGAGCGATGCCCCTTCCAACGCGCCCACCGGAATACGGCGGCTGTCGGCGGAGAAGGCCTCGAGCAGGCCGTTCTGTAGGGCGACCGACAGGCCGAAGGTGACCAAAAGCGGCGGCAGGATGTCCTTGCCCAGTACGCGGTTCAGCACGGCGGCCTGCAGCAGCCAGCCGAGCGCGAACATCGCCGGCATGGCGACCAGGGCAGCGATCCAGGGCGACAGGCCGAGCAGCGTGACGCCCATCAAAACCAGATAGGCGGCAAGAATGATGAGGTCGCCATGGGCGAGATTCACCAGCCGCATGATGCCGAAGACGAGACTCAATCCCGCTGCAAACAGGGCATAGAGCCCGCCCAGCAGAATCCCCTGCACGAGAGTGTCCAGCCAGATCATCGCCGCGCCACCTCGATCAGGCCATGAGAGCGCTGTGCGAGCAGATGACGGAATCTCGGATCCCTGGTCATGACGCCACCCCGAAATAGGCAGAATGGATGTCTTCGCGCGTGACCTCGGCCGTCCTGGCGGCCAGCGTGACGCGACCCTCCATCATGCAGTAGACGCGGTCGGCGACCGCCAACGCCTTGCCGATATCCTGCTCCACCAGCACGATCGCGGCGCCGCTTTCGCGGATCCTGGGAAGGGCTGCGTAGATGTCGCGGATGACGACGGGCGCGAGGCCGAGGCTGATCTCGTCGCAGAGCAGCAATTGGGGGTTCGACATCAGCGCCCGGCCGATCGCCACCATCTGCTGCTGGCCGCCCGAGAGCGCGGTGCCGGGGCTCTTGCGCCGTTCGCGCAGGATCGGAAAAAGGTCATAGACGGCGTCGAGGTTCCACGGCCCCGGCACCTTGCGCGCCTGCCCGCCGACCAGCAGGTTTTCCTCGACGGTGAGCGAAGGGAACAGTCGGCGCCCCTCCGGCACCATGGCGATGCCGCGTTTCATGATCTGGGCCGAAGACAGCGCGCCGATCGGCTCGCCCCTGTGCAGCACCATGCCGGGCTCGTTGCCGATCACGCCCGTGATCGAGCGCATCAGCGTGGATTTCCCGGCGCCATTGGCGCCGATGATCGCCACGCATTCGCCTGCGGCCACGCTGATATCCACACCGAACAGCGCCCGGAACTGGCCGTAATTCGCGGTGAGGCCACGCGTTTCCAGCATCAGACCTCGAGCCCCAGATAGATTTCGCGAACCGCCTTCGAGGCCATGATCTCATCAGGCGCACCGATCCCGATCACGCGCCCGAAATCCAGCACGAGAAGCCGCTCTACCACCGAATTCAGGGCGTGCAGCACATGCTCGATCCAGATGATTGTCGTGCCCCTGGCGTGGATCGCCTTGATTGTCGCGACCAGGGCCTTGCATTCGCCCTCCGTCAGACCGCCGGCGATCTCGTCCAGAAGCAGAAGCTCAGGGCCTGTCGCCAGGGCGCGGGCGAGTTCGAGGCGCTTGCGGTCGAGAAGGCTCAGCGAGCCGGCCACGAAATTGGCCTTCCTGAGAAGCTCCGTCTCCTCGAGGATACCAGCGCAATCGTCGACCATCTCGGCCTCGCGTCCGCCGCGGCCGAAGGCGGCAGCGGTCAAGAGATTTTCGAACACGGTCAGCCCCTCGAAAGGTTGCGGAATCTGGAAGCTGCGGCCGACGCCCATGCGCACCCGCTCCATGGCCGGAGCACGGGTCACGTCGCGGCCGAGCAATTCGATGCGCCCCTCATTGGCAAACAGATTGCCGGTGATCAGGTTGAAGAGCGTCGATTTTCCCGCGCCGTTCGGGCCGATAATGCCCAGCGCTTCGCCGCGCGGCACGCTGACGGTCACGGAATCGGCAACCTTCAGGGCGCCGAAGGACTTCGAAACGTTTTCCAGCCTGAGTATCATCAATGTCATCCTTGGGTCGCGCCGAACGAGGGCGGCGGTATCAGCCGCCCTCGGCAGCGTCAGGCCAGGGCTTCCATCTTGCCGGCGGTGGGAATCTCGGAGGCGCCGGCGTTTTCGACGATCACCAGATCGAAGCCGCCACCGGCCTTCTTGCGCCACTGCCCGCCAACGAGCGGCGTCTTGCAGACGTTCTTCGCGGCGAAAGGCGGCAATCCCGCACCGCTCCAGGCCACCTTGCCCACCACCGTCGTCATGTCGGTGGCCGCTATCGCCGCCGCGATCGCCTCGGCATTGGTTGGATCCGACACGCGGCCCATGACATTGGCCGCCACCTCGAACAGCGAATGGACAAAACCGATCGGCTGGGTCCAGGGACGGCCGGTCTTGGCGGTGAAATCCGCAGCGAGTTCGGCCGAACTCTCGCCCGTCAGCGACGATTTGAACGGATGCGAGGCCGACCACCAGACCTCGGACGAGAGGTTGTGGCCGGCATCGCCGAGCGTCTCGACCGATTGCGGGAAAAGGATCGCCTTGGCGACCGTCACCGCCTTGGGCTTGAAGCCCTGCTGGCGGGCCTGATTCCAGAAGGTGGTGAAGTCGGGCGGAATGACCACCCCGGTGACGATCTCGGCATTGGCCGCCTTGAAGGCGTTGACCTGCGCGGTGAAATCGTCCGAAAGGTTCTGATAGCGGCCAGGATCGGCAAGGCTGAAGCCGGCGGCGTCGAGGCCGGGCTTCAACCCATTCTTCGGGTCGCCCCAGGCATTGCCGTCGGCATCGTTGGGGAACAGCCCGCCCACCTTGCCGTTGGTGGAAAGCTGTTTCCACATGCCGGTGTAGACGGCGATGATGTCTTCGAGACCCCAGAAATAATGATAGGCGAAGTTGAAAGGCTTCCACGAGGCCGGATCGGCCGGATTGCCCTGCTGGCCGATAAACCAGGGCTGCCACGGCGCCATCGTCGAGATGACCGGCACGCCCTCCGCCTCGCAGGTGGTGGCCACAGGGTTGGTGTTCTCGGGTGTCGAGCCGACGAGCATCAGGTTGATCTCGTCATCGACGATCAAGCTCTTCGCCACCTCGGCCGCGCGATTGGGATTCGACTGGCTGTCCTTGACGATGACCTCGAAGTTCTTGCCCGCCTCGGAAGCGAGGAAGGCCTTGATGTTGTAGGCATCGCTCTCCGCGAAGCCGGCAAGCGGCCCGGTCTGCGGCGAAACATAGCCCAGGCGGATCTTGGCGCCTTGCGCGATGGCCGGCGTCGCCAGGCGCGAACCGGCCAGCGCCAGGCCTGTCGCCGCCGAGGCTTTCAGTAGGCTGCGTCTTGTGATCACTGTAGTTCCTCCCTCTTGTTTTATTCTCAAGCCCCCGGACGGCGTCCCTCCCACGCCACCTGAAGGAGTTCCCTTATCGATCCCGGATCGATTGGCCTCGGATTGGCATAGGCATTCTTGACCGCGATCGCCGCCGCGCGGTCGAGATCGGTCTCCTCGATGCCGATCGCCTTCAAGCTCAGCGGAGAACCGACCGACTGTGCGAAATCCCAGAGCCCGCCGCCCGCCGAGCCGCCGCCGAATGCCTCGGCGATGGGGCGCAGCAGATCGGGCACTGCCGCTTCGTTGAAGGCGGTCGTGTAGGGCAGCAGGATGGCGTGGGTTTCGGCATGCGGCGTATCGAACGAGCCGCCGAAGACATGCGCCAGCTTGTGATGCAGCGCCATCGAGACATAGCCTAGCGCGGTCGAGCAGCACCACGCAGCATAGAGCGCCTGCGTCCGCGCTGCGCGCTCCTGCGGATTGCCGATCAACCTTGGAATGCCGTCCCGGAAGGCAACCATGGCATCCCTGCACATCAGCACGATCACCGGATTGCGGTCGGGGGCATAGAAGGCCTCCATCGCATGAGCGATCGCGTTCATCGCCGAGGTCACGGTGAGACCTACCGGCAGACTCAATGTCAGATCGACGTCGTAGATCACCGTCTCGGGGCGGATGTCCGGCGAGCGGCGGGTGGTCTTCTCGCCGGCCGCCGTCTCGCCGAGGATGTCGGTCATTTCCGAGCCGGCATAGGTGGTGGGAATGACCACCTGGTCGGCGCCGGTGCGCACGGCAATGGCCTTGCCGAGCCCCGTGGTCGAGCCGCCGCCAAGGCTGACGACCGCCGAAGCGCCGCTGCTGCGGAAGGCATCGACGGCCTGTTCCGTGACCTCGACAGGGGTATGCATGACCGCGCCGGCAAAGATCCCGGCCGCGAGGCCACCAAGGCTTGCGGCCAGTCTTTCCGCATCGCCCATCTGGTGCGGTGTCGACAGCACCATCACCTTGTCATGGCCGAGCCGCCGGACTTCCTCTTCGACGCGAGCCATGGTGCCGGCACCGAAGACCACCCGTGTCGTCAGGCCCGGAAAGGTGAAGCTGTCCATCATCGCGCCGCCTCCATGCGCGGGCCACGCCCGGCCGCGAGGTCGTCGAGGATCGTGCCCAGCATGGCGATCTCGGCGTCCGAGACCTCATGGCCGCGGCCCGGGAACAGATCGGCCCGCAGGCTCGCGCCAAACCGGCCCAGCGATTGCGCGGCATCGGCAAACGCCGAGACCGGTATCCAGGGATCGGCATCGCCGCCGGAAAGATAGATCGGCATTCCGGCCGGCGCCGCCTCGGATCTTTCGTCCGCCGGAACACCGACACGGCAGCCCGTGAAGGCCGCCAGAGCGTCCGGCGGCGGCAGCCCCGCGCAGAGATACTCGATCGACAGACACGCCCCTTGCGAGAAGCCCGCGAGAAGAAGCGGCAGTCCGGGCAGTTCGGCCCGCGCCGCGACCATTGCGGCCGCAAGGTGGTCGAGCGCGTCGGAAAGCTGCGCCCGTGCGACCGGCGTCAACGGGTCGACGGCACGCGCCTCCCACCACATGCCGAGCGGTGCGCGCGGCAGGATGAAGGCCACGGCGGACGCAGAAAGCCGCGACAGCACATGCGACTGCATCTCTTCGGGCGATTGGCCGCGGCCGTGGACGAAGACGCAAATCGCCTTCGCCTCCGGGCCTCTTGGCCCAAGCCGGAGCGGACCGCTGCCTGAACTCACGCGAAATCCGCCTCTTCCAGGCCGGCCTGCAATTCACTCTCGCGGTCCTTGAACCATGGCGGGAAGACCAGCGTCTTGCCTATCTGGCCCGGGGGCTCGTCCTTGGCCCAGCCTTCGGGCGTGGTCCAGGCAATTTCGAACAGCGCGCCTCCGGGGGAGCGGACATAGCAGGACTTGAAGTAGTTGCGGTCCTTCTGCTCCGAAATATCGGTGAAGCCGAGGCCCTCTATATGGGCGCGCAGTTTCAACTGGTTCTCTTCGTCGCCGGTGTTCAGGGCGAGGTGGTGGATCGTGCCGCCCGCCAGCGTCCAGGTGCCCTGCGGGCTGTCGCGGTCGACAATGACCTCCACGCGCTGAGCGACGCCGGCCGCGTCGGGCACGCGGAACACCAGCCCTTCGTGGTCGTCGGCCTCTTTCTCCATCGGCAATGCGATGGTCAGGAAGTCGTCCATGGCGGTGCGGTCCATCACCGCCACCACGGCGCCGTAGATTCCCTTGATGCCGTGGGCCTTGCCGATGCCCTGCGTTTCGTTGGCGATGGGCGCGCGTGGATCCCTGTCGCTTTCCACCAGCTCATGCGGGATACCGCAGGGATGTGCGAAAGCCGCACGGTCGGCGCCAAAACGGGTGATCTTGATGGCCTCGATGCCACGCGCATTCAACCGGTCGACCCAGAAATCCGCGGCCCCCTTGGGGATCGACTGCATGATGGTACGCGACTGGTTGGATCCGCGGCGGCCATAGACGCCTGGCTTGCGGAACGGGAAGGTGGTGATGATCGTCGAGGCATCGCCGTTGGGCGAGCCGTAATAGAGATGGTAGACCGGGATGACGCCGTCGAACAAGACGGTGCGCTTCACCGAATGCAGGCCCAGTGCCTTGGTATAGAAATCAAAATCTTCCTGAGCGCTGTCCGTCGAGAGCGTCAAATGGTGGTAGCCGCTGACACGTGCCATCGGTCATCTCCTCCCAGAGGGTTCGGTTTCGCCCCGCCGCTGCGGGCAGAGCACGAGGTTGAGGTCGAGCGCGTGCTTCCGTTTTCCTCCGTTAGGCGGCAGCGCGCGGAACTCGGCCATGAGTTCGGGTTTGACCCCGAAGATGGCATCCCGGCCGATCGCGGGGTCCGACCGGTCGAAGATGTGGGTCGTCAGCGTTTCGAAGCCCTCCGCCGAGACGCGAAAATGGATGTGGGCCGGCCGCTCGAGGCCAAGGCCAAGCGCCGACATCAATTGGCCGACTGGACCGTCCGACGGCAGCGTGTAGCCCTTCGGCTTCACCGTCGTGAGGCGGAACCGCCCCTGCGGATCGGTGCGGAAGCGTCCGCGCAGATTGAATTCCGGCTGCCTATCAGGTTCCTGGTTCTCGTAGAGACCCTCGGCATTGGCCTGCCAGATCTCGACCATCGCATCGCCGATCGCATCGCCGTCGAGCGCGACGATCCGGCCCGCAACCTCCAGCGGCTCGCCCTTGTGATCGCGCGAGATGTTCGCGCCGAGCGGCATCTCCGGCACGTCGGCCCGGTAGAAAGGGCCGGCCAGGGTGTTTGGGGTCGCCCCAACAGGACGCGGGCTGTTCTGATCCTCGATCAGCGAAGACACGCCCAGGACGTCGGCGAACAGCACCCATTCCTGGCGCCGCGCATCGGCGTAGTGGCCAACCTCGGTCAGAAAATCGATCGCCTGCCGGAATTCCTCGCCGGAGGGCCGCAACTCGACGATCAGCGCGTGCAAACCGTCGACGGCTGCCTGCGCCGCCGCCGCCAGGCGGGACTGGCCCATTGCCGTCAGGCGCCGTGAGAATTCCTCGGCCTGCGTCGAGATCGCCTTGGGGAATTCATCTCGCTTAGGGTCGTGCTGGCCGTGCATTCCGCCGGGGCCTCCCTTCCCCTTGCCAAGCGGGATAGCACGGCCCGACGCGATGCTTGATGAGATGTGGCGTCCCTTGTATAGCGTTTTGCTATGAAGCTGAACGAGCGCCACCTCATGCAGCTCGCCGCGGTGCTGGATGCAGGCGGCGTGTCGGAAGGAGCCGCTATGCTGGGCCTGACCCAGCCGGCAGTCAGTCGATCGCTGGCCATGCTGGAGGCACGGGTTGGCGAGCCGCTTTTCCTCAAGGGTCGCCGGCCGCTGCAGGCGACACCGCTCGGCTTCCAGCTGGCGGCGCAGGGCCGCACGATCATCACCGCGTCGCGCAAGGCGTCGGATGCGGTGCAGGGCTTCATAAAAGGCACCAAGGGCGTCGTCCGTGTCGGCGGCGTGCCTTTCTTCATGGATGCGATGATCAGCCGGATGATCGGAGAATTCCAGAAGCTCGAGCCCGAGGTCACCGTCCAGCAAAGCTACATGAACCTGCCCGAGATGGTCGCGGCGCTGGAGAGCAACCAGATCGATCTTGGGATCGTGCCGATCGGCGTGCTCGACCTGGGACCCGGCTTCGAATTCACGGAAATCCTGCCCGGACGCAACGTCGTGGCTTGCCGGCCCGACCATCCCCTGCTGCGAAATCGCCGCCTCAGGGCGCATGACCTGACCAGCTTTCCCTGGGTAGCCCCCCTACCCGGCTCTCCGCTGATGTCGGACCTGCAGATGATCCTGATGAGCATCGGCATGTCGGACCTCAACGTCCGCTATTCGGGAGGCTCGCTGATGAGCGTGATCAACTTCCTTGCCGAAACCGATGCGCTGGCGGTGCTGCCATTCTCCGTGGTCTTCGCGCAGCGCAAGGAAAACCGGGTGACGGTGCTACCCTATGAAATTCCGCAGCCCAGCCGCTCGCTTGGAATCCTGCGCCGGGTCAGCGGGCCACGCTCGCCCGCGGCAGAGCGCTTCGCCGGCCACGTCACGACCGCCTTCGAGAATCTAAAGCACATCATCAAACGGCACGAGAATGCCGTCGTCTGGGGACGGTAATCCGGCCTCGCTATTCGAATGATGCGGTGGCGTCACATAACGCGCATGTTTCCTCCAGCCGGAGGCGCTTCATCCCCGCGTCGCCGGTTAGGCTCGACGGCCGCCCGCCCCCAAAAGCCGTCGGGCCGCCAGAAATCTCGACATCCTATTGGCTCGCCCTCCTCCACCTCGCCATCACTGCGTAAACGCCTTGGACATCTGATCCACAAAGGGTTTCAACAGATAGGACCAGACATTGCGTTCATCGGTGCGGATATGAACCTCGGCGGGCATACCTGGCCTCAGCACCTTCGCTTCGGTCAGGCAGTTCGATTTGCTTTCAACCTTGATACGCGCCGAGAAATAGGAAAGCTGACGTTGCGGATCTTTAATCAGATCTGCCGAGATGTGTTTCACTGACCCCTGGCAGACCGGAGTGGTTCCCACGTCGAACGCCGGAAAACGGATCGATACCGGCTGCCCCGGGCGGACGTCGTCGACCCGCGACGGCGGGATCAGCGCGTCCACCACAAGATCATCGGCATCAGGTACAATGGTCATGAGCATCTCGCCAGGCGCGATAACGCCGCCGACGGTATGGACAGCCGATTCCTGTATCGTTCCGGACTGCGGCGCGCGGATCGTTGTCTTGGTCAATTCATCCTGCGCCACAATCCCCCGTTCGTTGAGTTCGGTCTGCTTGGCTTCCGTCTCGCGGAGTTCGGTCGTCACGTCAGTGCGCCTTTGGTCATCCAGTTGCAGCATCTGCAACCCCGTTTCGCTGATGCGCGCCTGCGCTTCAGCTACTGCTGCAGCGAGGCGCCCCGATTCTCCCCTGGCCCGGGTGGCATCCAGCTTGATGTTGCTTAGCCTCTCCTTGGAGACGAGTTTTTTGGCGTAGAGGGAATCAACGTCCGCGAAATCCTTGTTCAGCAGAGCAACCGATTCATCCACCGCGCTCTGTTGCGCCTTAAGGCCGTCGATCTGACGTTCAAGTTGCTGGGATTGGCTTCTCAACTGTGCCTTCTGTCCAGCCAAAGCCGAAGCGCGCGTTTCAAAGAGGGCGCGCTCGCCATTGACGAGCGCAGCCAGCTCCGGTTGGTTCTTTCGCGCCTTCAGGTCGACCGGCAGTTGCATTTCCGCCAGGCCCGTTCGCTCCGCCTCCAGCCGAGCGAGGCGGACGGTCGCGCGATCGAGATCCTCGCTGATGATTTGCAGGTTCGCGCGAGTCAGCGTGTCATCCAGCCTGACCAACACGTCGCCGGCTCGCACATGATCTCCGTCCTGCGCGAAAATCCCGCCCACTGTGCCTCCGGTTTGATGCTGGACCTTCTTGACGTTGCTTTCCACCACCACGGTGGCTGGTGCAACCACAGCGCCGGCGATCTTGGTCAATCCCAGCCATAGACCGCCGCCAAGAACCAGCAGACCGGTAATCGCCAAGCCGAATATCAGGTTGGCCCGTATACCGTCCGGCAGATCCGGCGCGCTCACGGCAGGCCGTTTGCCGCCACGAAAGGTCCGAGCGTACGACGAGAAGGCGACGAATGTTTCGAGCAGTGCCTCATGCATGCCCGGCAACCCCCGGTATCGGCGCCAAAGAAGCTGGCCGAGGTGAAACAGGCGGTGAAGGTCGGAGCACGTTCGCCAAGACCTGCTCGCGCGAGCCAAAGGCATGAACCGTTCCATTCGACATAACCAGTACCTGATCGATGTTGGCGAGAGCTGAGGGACGATGCGCAACGACAATAACGATGCCTCCGCGCTGACGCACTGCCCGTATGGCGCCGGCCAGGGCAGCGTCCCCGTCCACGTCGAGGTTCGAGTTCGGTTCGTCGAGCACGACAAGAAACGGCTCGCCATAAAGTGCTCTGGCCAGGCCCACAAGTTGCCTCTGCCCTGCGGACAGGGCCGCTCCGCCCTCGCCGATGCGGGTCTGAAACCCCTGAGGGAGTTGCATTATCATTTTCTCGACGCCGGCTGCTCTTGCCGCCGCAAGGACGCCTTTTGGATCCGTCTTGCCTCGGAACCTCGAAATGTTGTCCGCTACTGTGCCGTCAAACAACTCCACGTCCTGCGGCATGTAGCCGATATGGGCGCCGAGCTGTTCCGAGTTCCATTGATCGAGAGAGGCGCCGTCCAATCTCACCGAGCCATGGAGCGGCTTCCACACCCCGACCAACGAACGCACCAAAGTTGTCTTGCCGGAACCGCTTGGGCCGATTACGGCCATCCCAGCGCCTCTCGACAGATGGAAGCTCACATTGACCACGGTTGGCTTTGGCAAGCCGGGCGGCGCAATGGTCAATTGCTCGACCGCAAACCGCGCCTGCGGCCGAGGCAACTCCATTGGCTCGTCCTGGCGGCCGAATGCCGCCATGACCGCTGCCAGCTCGGAATAGCTGCGCCGGGCCGACAGAAAGCCTCTCCAGTTTGCGATCGCAGCATCGACCGGGGCCAAGGCGCGGCCAAGCAAAATGGAAGATGCGATGATCACCCCAGGTGAAGCCTCGCCGCCGATCACCAGGTAAGCGCCGAGACCGAGAACACAGGACTGCAACGCCATCCGCAGGGCCTTCGACAGCGAACTGGCGCCACCAACGACGTCCGAGAGACGTTCCTGCTGGGCGAGATAGGTTCTGCTGACGTCGCTCCAGCGTCGAGCCAGTCGACCAGAAAGCCCCATTGCGTGAACGACTTCGGCGTTGCGGCGGCCGGAATCGGCAAGCGCCCGCTGCGACAGCAGCTCCTCCGAGGCACGCGCGGCGGGGCCTCGACTAAACACTTCCGCAATCGCTGTCAGGAGGACCACGGCGATCGCACCGACCGTCGCCAGCAGGCCGAGCGAAGGATGGAGCAAATAAATGATCAGCAGATAAAAGGGGATCCACGGGGCGTCGAAGATAACCGTCGGTCCCGTTCCGGAAAGAAAGCCGCGCAGTCGGTCGAGATCGTGCAAAGGCTGCAGACGGTCCGCATCACGCCCTGCCTTGAGCGGCAGGGACAGGGAGATGGAGAACACCTTTTGCTGCAGATTCCTATAGAGACGGCTGCCGATGCGGACCAACACGCGAAGCCGCACGAAATCCAGAAGCCCATAGACCGCATACAGACCCAGCATTCCGATCGTGAACCCCACCAGGGTGGGAACGCTCTGCGACGGCAGAACGCGATCATAGATCTGCAGCATGTAGACCGAACCGGTCAGAGCGAGAATGTTTATCACTGCCGAGAACAGCGCCACGCCAAGCAGCCCAGGCATGCAGGCGAGAATGGCGGAACGGAGCTCGGGAGAACCGGCCCCCGATGTTTTCATGACCAGCGGTCGTTCGCGCGACACTGCCGCGCCGTTACTTCCGTAAGTTGTAATGGCTCAAACCTTTCTTGGTGCGCATAGCAGCCGCTATCCGTCGCCCCCCTTATTATGCTCTGCTTACATACGTCGACTTTGAGGAAAATGCAGCGGATTCGTGGCCTGAACCAGCGAAACGCGACCGCCGACGTCTCCCTGTCTGGGGATAACTTCCCGAAAGATGACGATTTTCGCTAAAGGAAATGGTCAGAACGGAGCTGGCAAAAGAGGCGTATGTCCTTGCTCCCAAACACTTTCAAAGGTGCCACGCTCGGCTGAGCAAAATACCTGCTACTGAGTAACAACTTAGATCAATCAAACATTCTATCCCGCTGTGTTTCGTATTTGATTTCATCCTAATGTAGCAATCACCTAAGCAGACGCGGGGCATAAATCGAATCAACCAAAGGATCATTGGATGACACTCCATTATGCGTCCGGTGGATCAGCCACCGAAGTCGCAACCGCCGGGTTCAACCTGGTCGATGTTCAATATCTCTCGCAGGTCAATGCTTTGCCGGACGGCATGAAAGGCCTCGTCTATCTCAGCGCCCACGACGGCGTCACCTCCTCTTTCATCGAACAAGTTACGCCTTTTCTCAACAATCCCAAGGTGTTCGGGTTCTTCCTGATGGACGAGCCAGATCCCACCGGCAGATGGGGCACATATGCAAGTGCCGAAACCCTGAAGGCGGAGTCGGACTGGATCCATTCCCATTTTCCGGGCGCCAAGACGTTCATCACCATGATGAATATGGGCTCTCCAACAAACCCGGATTTTTCCAACACGTATAATCCGGCAAATACCGGCATCGACTACTATGGGTTGGACCCCTACCCGGTGCGCGATGACGTGAGCACGGTCGACTACAACATGATCGACAGGGCCGTGGCTGCGGCCGTCAAGTCCGGCATCCCGATCGACAAAATCATTCCAGTCTATCAGACTTTTGGCGGTGGCAACTGGACCACCGACACGGGCGGGAAGCATCAGATGCCGACGCCGGAACAGATGCAAACGATGATAGATCATTGGGCAGCACTGGTTCCGTCGCCTGCCTTCGATTATGCCTATGCCTGGGGCTCGCAGAACGGTGACACAGCTCTGGAAAATTCGCCGGAGTTGCAGGCTTTGTTCCAACAGCACAATCTCCAAAGCACCGGTGGCTCGGCCGCCCCCCCAGTAACCGATCCGAGCGATACCACGACCCCGCCTCCAACCGACGTCGCCGCCCCTGCTCCGGCCACGCCTCCGACAGACGCCGCCGCTCCAGTGCCGGCCGCGCCGGCCCCGTCGGACAGCGATCATGTCTTCCATGGCACGCGCGGCGCAGACGTTTTTCACGCGACCACGGGCAATGACAAATACTTTGTCAACAACGCTCGTGACAAGGTGATGGAAGCGCCAGGCGGCGGCACTGACAAGGTCATGGCCTCGGTCAGCTACGCTCTTTCGGCGGGCTCACATATCGAGCAGCTCTCCACTGCTAGCTCTGGGGGCAGGACGGCCATCAACCTGACCGGCAATGAATTCGGCCAAGCCATCTACGGGAATGGCGGCGCCAACAAGATCAATGGTGGCGGTGGCGCCGACAAGATGACCGGATATGGTGGCAATGACACCTACTCCGTCGACAATGCTCACGACAAGGTGGTGGAGCAGAAGGGCAGCGGCATCGATAAAGTCCTCGCCTCTGTGAGTTTCGCCCTATCGGCTGGCTCTCACATCGAACAACTCGCGACCAGCAAGGCGTCCAGCAAGGCCGCGATCGACCTGACGGGCAATGAGTTCGCTCAAACCGTCAAAGGCAACGCCGGCGCCAACAAGATCGACGGCGGCGGTGGAGCCGATACTTTGACCGGCGGCCGCGGCAGTGATGTCTTCGTTTTCAGTACCGCTCTTGGCGACGGAAATGTCGACAGGATCACTGATTTCAACAAAGCCCAGGACAAAATCCACCTCGATCATTCCATCTTTGCCGGTCTCGATCAGGGGGGCCTCTCGTCGGACGCTTTCTTTGCCGGCAAAGCCGCGCATGACAGTTCCGATCACATTGTCTACAACAGTTCGACGGGAGCTCTTTCTTTCGACAGCGACGGCGTCGGAGGCGCAAACCAGATCCATTTCGCGAGCCTCTCTCCGCATCTGTTGATTACCGCATCGTCTTTCCTGGTCACCTGAACCAGCCCAGCGAAGAAATGCTCTAAGAAGTCGGCGAGGCCCCTGGGCCTCGCCGACAGATGTTCCGGATGAGTGGACCAACAGCTGACGTGCCGGTTCCGTCCTGAAGACCGGCCACGCAGGCCGAGGGCCGACTTGACGGCCCAGCGCAACTACGCGTCAAAGATTTTTTGCCATCAGCGAACCGCGGAGCTCAGGCACCGCGCCGCCGCAATTGGACACTCGAAAACCTTGGACAACCAAGGTGATGCAGACCAGCCACCCCTACCGGCTCAGGCAAGCACCGCGCTCATCCCGCAAGACACGAGTCGCATGAACGCTCCGGCAATCGCGAGGGAATCTCGCCTCGCTGGTCGCTACCCTTCCAAACATCCCTTGTGTCATTCAAACGGACGAGGACAGGCACCTGGTGTCCCCCTAGCGTGCACTCGGGCGGCATGCGCTCAGAGGTGATGAAACCGGGCCATGGCAGCATCGAGAGCCAATCGGTCAGTGCGCTTGGGAGAGGCAGATGAACCCGCACCTGGTCTGCGTGGGAGGCGAGGATCACGCCTTGAGAGTTCCCTTCCTCATCGCGCTGCGAGAGAAAGGCTT
Source organism: Mesorhizobium sp. M7A.T.Ca.US.000.02.2.1 (assembly GCF_003996995.1). Lineage (GTDB taxonomy): Bacteria > Pseudomonadota > Alphaproteobacteria > Rhizobiales > Rhizobiaceae > Mesorhizobium. The sequence continues at coordinate 14,747 of NZ_RZTT01000061.1, forward strand.
TCGCGTTACGGCGGTCTCGAGCGGTTCTCCCGTACCGTTTCTTCGGCATGACATTTCGCATCACAGGTTCTCCTTCGACCGCTTTGCAAGCGGAGGCGGGGAATGGCGCACTCTCCGAACGATGCGCCGCTTGATGCAGGAGCTTCAGCCTGACATCATCCAGAGCTTCGACACCAAGCCAAATCTGTTGACGCCCCTTTCGGTACTGGGAACTGTTCCGGTCATTCGCACCATCAACGGACTGGGGTGGACGTTCTCATCGCTGGAGCCTCGAGCCCTGGCCTTGCGTCCGGTCTATTGCGCACTGCAATGGCTTGCGTCTTCCTGGACGGCATCGACCGTATTCCAAAATCGCGACGACCAACTGTTCTTCGAGCGCTTTCGGCTGATCGGCCGCGGAACTTCGCGACTGATACGCAGTTCCGGAATCGATGTCGATGCGTTCGCAACGGTGCGCCATCTCGGGTCCTCAGCAACGAAGATGCGAAAGGACCTCGGCCTTCAGTCCGCGGAAGTGGTGATCTTCGTCGGCCGTTTGACGCGCCAGAAAGGCGTGGCGACCCTTCTCAATGCGATCCCTCGCATCCTGTCCGCAAGGCCCGCGGCGCGGTTTGTGCTCGTCGGCCCACGAGAATCCGAGGGCTCATTCGCAATCGACAAATCGGAGCTCGATCGGCATGCACCTCATGTGCTGGCCTTGGGTCCACGACGCGATGTCGCCGATCTCCTTGGCATGTCCGATGTATTCGCCTTTCCCACTCAGTATCGCGAGGGGGTTCCGCGTGTATTGCTGGAGGCGGGGCTGGCGGGACTACCCATCGTGGCCTCAAGGATGCCAGGCTGCAGCGACGTCGTCGAAGACGGATGGAATGGCTACCTGGTTGCGCCGCATGATGCCGATGCCCTCGCCTCGCGAACGATAGACTTGCTGTCCGACCGCGCGGCGGCCAAGGCGATGGGCGCCCGTTCTGTTGAACTTGTCCGGAGGCAATTTGCCCTGCCACTGGTGGTCGACCAGTACTGCGACCTTTACGACAACACACTCCGCGCGGGGCACATGCGACCGCTCCCTGCCGTCGGACTTGGAGGCGGCCTCGCAAATCACCGAGGCGGGGCACATCAATGATCCGGGACGCCTTGCTCGCCCTGGGAGTTGCGATGTCTTATGCGACGCAACTGGGCGTTCCGGGATTGCCGCTCGGATATGGCGAATTGTTCATCGCGATCTGGATCGTTCTGGCGATTGGACGAATACTCGCCGGCGGTCATCTCCAGGTCACGCCCGCTTTTGTCCAGCTTGCGAGCTTCTGGCTGATCTTGTCGCTGGCTTTGGGAATCGGCACGATCGTCGGCTACCTGACCACCGTCCTTTACCTGACCGGGCTGGTACATGACGTTATGGCCTATGTGTTGCTGGCAAGCTTCACATGCTTGGCGGCCGCGGAGCCCGACGCCGATCGTCACCTTCGCCGCAGTGCGTGGTGGGTGATCGCCATCGCCAACGGGAGCTTCGTAATTCAGCTGGGACTGGCATTTGGGGTAGCCCACCAGTCCGGCGTTGATCCCTGGTTCTGGGACAGGTTCCGTGGCTGGTCCGAGAACCCGAACCAACTTGCGCTCTATTGCGCGCTTTTTGGCCCACTGGCTTTGCATCTTGCTACGACCACCCGCAACCCATGGGCTCGTTTGCTTGCATTCTCATGCCTGCTCCTGACCTTCTATGTCGGCCGGCTGACGAAGAGCGACACCTATCTCTACACCAGCATCCTGAGCTGCCTCATCTTTATCGGATTGCGGCTTCGTGCATGGATAGCAACGAGTGGCCGCGCCAGCATGCCCCGCATGGCGGCAATTCTGCTGTTGGCGGGTTCCTTGCCTCTAGCGCTTGCAATGACGCCGTACGCGCTCACCGAGGAGACCAGCGTCGCCAATTTTGCCAAGAGCCTTACCAAAGACGAAGGCGGGGAAGGGACCATCGAAACGCTCGAACTCCGGCTCTATTTGTGGCAGGAGGCTGTGGAAAAAGGATTGAAATCCGGCTCCCTGGGACTGGGTCCTGGCCCCCACCTCGAGCGGCCGCCCGTCGCCGACCGTCAATTTCTGCAGCGACCTTTCGAAGCGCACAATACCGTTCTCGACCTTTACCTGCAGGGCGGATTGCTTGCCGTGATGGCGTTGGTCTGGATCGTGGGCGCCGCCATGTCCTTCGCCTGGCGAGCGGGATTCGACGCCCTGCTGGTGCTTGGTGTCTCGACGATAATCTTCAGCATGCCTCACCTGATCATCCGCCACCCGATCGTGTGGTTTTCGCTGGCTTTCTGCCTCGTTGCCGGAAATCCGACCGCACTTCGGCGGCAGCTTGCTGAACCGAGGGTGTCCTAATGTGTGGGATCGCGGGAATTCTATTAGCTTCCGACGCCGCGGACATAAAGCCGCTCGGAGCGATCGGGCGGATGACTGCATCGCTGCGTCACCGGGGGCCGGACGGCGAGGGGCTCTGGATCGACCGCGAAACTGGAATCGCACTGGGCCACAGGCGGTTGGCAATTGTCGACCTGTCAGCCGCCGGGCACCAGCCGATGCATTCCGCCAGCGGTCGGTACGTGATCACCTTCAACGGTGAGATATACAATTTTCGCGATTTGCGTTGCGAACTCGAGAGTGCGGGCCAAACCTTTCAAGGCGCCAGCGACACCGAAGTGATGCTGTGCGCAATCGAGCATTGGGGGCTTGAGGCCGCCCTCAATCGCTTTGCCGGGATGTTCGTCTTCGCATTGTGGGATCTCAAGACAAGAACCCTGCATCTGGCCCGCGACAGAATGGGCAAAAAGCCCCTCTATGTCGCATCGATCCGAGATGCGCTGGTTTTCGCCTCTGAGCTGAAGGCGATCAATTGCTTTCCGGGCTTTTCTCCCGACCTTGATCTTGATGCCGCCGCGGCAATGCTTTCGACGGGATGGGTGCCGGACCATCGCTGCATCTGGCGAAGCGTGTTCAAACTGCCGCCTGGTTCCGTCCTTTCCGTCACGGCGGCGAATTTTGCCGAAGACCGCAGCGCGGACCGTCTTTCCCAAAGCGTTCACCGCTGGTGGTCGCTGGCTGACGTCGCTGCCGATGGGCGACGGAACCCCGTCATCGGCACGGACGAAGACCTCATTGACGAACTGGACAACCGGCTTCGGCTGGCTGTGCGGGAACGCATGATCGCCGACGTCCCTTTGGGCGGCTTCCTGTCGGGGGGCATCGACAGCTCAGCCGTGATCGCCTTGATGCAGGCCCAATCCTGCAAGCCGGTTCGCAGCTTCACGATCTCGTTCGCAGAGAGCGGCTTTGATGAAGCTCCATATGCAGCGGCCGTTGCCCGTCATCTGGGTACCGACCACTCCGAACTTCACCTCTCGCCAAGCGCCGCACGTGACGTCATTCCCGAGTTGCCCCAGGCCTGGGATGAACCTTTCGCCGATGAATCACAAATACCGACCTTGCTCGTTGCCAGGCTCGCTCGTCAGCACGTCACCGTAGCGCTGTCGGGCGACGGCGGTGACGAATGCTTCGCAGGATACGGGCGCCACTTTATGGCGGAGCGGCTGAAACGGCACCTACGCCTGCCCCGACAACTGCGCCGAACCTTGGCGGCAGGAGCAGGTTTTTTCGCACGCGCCGGACGTGACGATGTCGTTGGCAAACTGCCGCTCTCTGCGAGCGCGAGGCATTTTATCCGGAGCGACCGAATGGAACGCCTCGCCCGGCTGCTCACGGCATCGAATGAAGACGAATTGTTTCAGCGGCTGGCGCGGCCACAGGCTGAAAACCTGGGATCTCAGCGGCCGACCGAACCAGCCTACGACTACGGCGATCCGCCGCTTGACGACCTGCTCTCCCGTCTTCTCTACGATGACATGGCGGGCTACTTGCCTGGCGACATCTTGGTGAAGCTGGACCGTGCCACCATGGCCAACAGCCTTGAGGGTCGGTGTCCTCTCCTTGACCACCGCGTTGTCGAATTCTCCTGGCGGCTGCCATCCAACATGAAAGTTCGTGATGGCACCGGCAAATGGATCCTTCGCCAATTGCTACGCCGCTATCTCCCGCAGCACCTGATCGAGCGTCCGAAACAAGGCTTCGATGTCCCTATCGCTGGATGGCTGCGGGGTCCGCTGCGCAACTGGGCCACCGATCTTCTCGCCGATATGCGAACCGAAAGCAGTGACGTATTGGACACCGCGAAGATCGACGCCTGCTGGCGCGATCACATTGATGGCCAGAACCGCTCGCGCGAATTGTGGTCCGCGTTGATGTTCCAGGCCTGGCGGAGCAAGGCCAATCGGCAAGCACAGCAAACCGGCCCAACTCATGAACTCGACCTGGCAGGAGTGTAAGATGGTAGGTTCCGCAATCAGCCCGATCCAGCTGCCACGGGTCAATCAACTGCCAGCACCGGTTCTCGATGGCAGAGTGCACGTGCGGTCATTGCGTGAATATGTCGAGCCGCCCACCGCGTCGCGCCAACTCTTCGTGATTTTGGCAAGGAGAAAATGGTCTATTATTGCTTTCGCTGTGTTGGGCGGCTTGTTGGCGGGATTGCTGGGAAGCCTCCGACCAGTTCTCTATGAGTCAACAACCCAGCTTATCGTCGACGCCCCCTCGCGCGGTTCACTGCCCGTCGGCGCCCCGTCTTCGCAGGACCTCGTTGATTCAAGCATAGATGACCACATCACGATGCTATCGTCGCAAGATCACCTGCGCCGCGTCATGGCGGCACTACGCAAGACAGGTGCGGCGGAAACCGGACAGGACAATTCCGCTAGCAGGAATTCCCGGCTTGAACCGTCTGCCACCCCTCCCCCAAGGACACGCTCACTTGCCGACGGTCTACTGGACCGGCTGTGGCCAGGGGCGGACCAGGCAGCCAACAGTCCACAAGCCGAGGATGCCTCCGAGTTGAGAGCTTTGCGGCGAGGCATGCGGGTCGGGCAGGAGCTGCGATCGAGAGTGATCTCCGTCGCTTTCGCCGATGACAGCCCCGCGCGGGCGGCGCTCGTGGCCAACACATTCGCTCAGGTTTATGTCGACACCCTAACGAAGAAAAGGCAGGCATCCGACCAGCAAGAGCTCGATGCAATCACCGCCAGTCTGCCCGGGCTGCAAAATGATCTGCAGGCAGCGGCTGACCGCCTTGAGAAATATCGGCTGAGTCACGGAGCCATCGACCAAGGCTCGGCGGACAATGCAGCCAGGGAACGGGCCGACCTCAGCCAGCAATTGTCGATGTCAAAGGCGGATCTCGCCGCCGTGGAATCTCGGCTACGGTACGTGCAGCAGCTTCGAGAGCAAGGGGCCTCTCTCATCGCCCTGGCCGAAGCTATTGGCGCGCCTGAACTTGCCGACCTTGCGGCTCGACAGGCTCTCGCGCCGGCAGACGAGGAACTCAGAACCACGACGCAAAGCAAGAT
>NZ_RZTT01000620.1 GCF_003996995.1 Mesorhizobium sp. M7A.T.Ca.US.000.02.2.1
GCCGCATCGACGGCGAGCGGTCCGAGCCCGGCCTGCCGGGTCTGGCTGGTTTGGATACCGGCCAGTTGCGCATTGAAGCGGACGTCGGGAGCGGCCGGCGGTCCGGTCAAACCAGCCGTGCCGCTGAGCGTGCCCACAGCATCGAGGCCGGGCGAAAATCCATTGGCGAGCGCCACGGGCAGTGCCGAAAATTGCGCCGCGAGATCGAGCGTCTGGCCAGCTGTCCCGGACAAGGTCACCGAGCCGCCGCCGACGTCGAGCGCCAGCCTTTCGATGCTGGTCGTGCCGTTGGCGATGCTTAATGTCGACGCCTGGGCGATTGCCGCCTTGATGCCGCGAACCGTCGCCTCGCCCGAGGCAATCTCGATGCTGGTCGTGCCGTCGGCGATCTTCACCCGGCCGGCAGCCGTCGCCGGAATGCCCGCCATGGTGGCGCCGCCGGTAAAATTGGTCCAGTCGCCGTCACGCTTCAGGTCGACGCCGATGCCGCCGATTTCCGTGCTCCCGGAGGTGACGCTGACCGGCGACAAGGTTTCCGGCAAGGCAACCGGCACCCTCAACCCGAACGGCGCCAGCGATTTTGCGCTCGATCTCATCTCATCCGGCCCCAGCCTGCCGCTGACTGTCGGCAGCGCCGAGAGCCCGGTCAAGATCGAGATCCAGTCCTTGTCGGCAAAGGTGGCGGGCGAGAGCACGCGGGCCCGCCTGGATGTCTCCGCGATCCTGCCCTCGATCGTCACCAGTCCGGCGAGGGTAGACGGGCTTGCCCTGGCGTTGCATTCGGATGCGTTCGATCTCAAGAACCGTGCAGGGCCGGTTTCCGGCACGGTGTCGGTGGACAAGGTCGGTCTCGACAATCCGGTGATCGCGCCGCTGATCGCCGGCAAGGTCACGGCAGCCGTCAGCGGCCGCCTGACGGCCGACCTGTTTGCCATCGACAGCGGCTCGCTCAAGAGCGATGCGCTGAACAGCCAGGTCGCCGGCCAGGTATCGCTGCGAGACGGTGCCATAGACCTCAACCTGAAGGCGGATGCCCCATCGTCGGCCTTGCCGGCGGCGGCGCGCGGCATGCTTGGCGAACGCGCTGAGATCAGCGCCACGCTGAAGCGCGACCCCAACGGCAGCATCAACATAGGCGGATTGAAGTTGGCCTCGGGTGCGCTGACCGCCGACGGGCAAGCCAGCCTTGCCGACAACAAGGTGGCCGCCGACATCAAGGGCGCGCTGAGCGACATCTCGCTGCTGTCGAAGGATGCCAAGGGCGCCATCGCCTTTGCGTTGAACGCACAGGGGCCGGCCACTGCGCCGGATCTGTCACTGACGGTCGACAGCGAGCGCCTTCTCGTGGCGGCGCGAGAGATCACCGGGTTGAAGCTGACCGCCACCGGCAAGGCCGATGCCGCCAATCCGGCGGCCAACGTGCAACTGACCGGCAATGTCGCCGGCCAGGCGCTGCAAGGCAGCGCGGTGCTGGCGACGGCGGACGGCAAGAGCGCCATCAACGGCCTGCTGCTGTCGCTCGGCAAGAACAGGATTTCCGGCGATCTGGCGCTGGACGAGAAGTTCGTGCCGGTCGGCACCATCGCGCTCGACCTGCCCGATATCGGCCCGCTGGCGGCACTTGCCCTGGAAAAGGCCGAAGGCGACGTGCGCGGCACGATCGCCTTTTCGAAGAACGGCACCGCACCGCAGGTCGCCATCAAGGCGGCGACAGCGTCGATCACGCGCGGCGACCTGCAGGCGAAAGCCGTCTCGATCGATGCGCTGGTCGCCAACTATCTGGCGGCGCCCGTGATCTCCGGAAAGATCCGCGCCGACACCGTCATTTCGGGCGGTACCGTGATCAGCGGCATCGATGTCGATTTGAAGCGCGACGGCGACTGGACCGGTTTTTCCGGCGGCGCAACCGTCAAGGGCATTCCGGCGCGGGCCGCCGGCCGGGTGAAAGTGGCAAACGGCACGACAACTATCGAGCTTGCCTCCGGCCAGGCGACCGTCCAGGGCATCAAGGCGGCCATTGCCCAGGCCTCGACCGTCAGCATAGCCAATGGCACGACGACGCTGGACCGGCTGGTGCTCAACCTTGGCGGTGGCACGGCGACGGTGACCGGCAAGGTCGGCACGGCGCTCGACATCAATGCGACGCTGGCGCGGGTGCCGATGTCGCTCGCCAACAGTTTTTCGCCGGGGCTCGATGCCGCCGGCTCGATCTCAGGCACGGTCAAGGTGACGGGCGCGCCGGCAAATCCCGCCATTGCCTTCAATCTCGACGCGGCGGGCGTGCAGACCTCGCAGACCCGCGGTGCCGGTGTCGGTGCGGTCAGTGTCTCCTCGTCGGGCACCTTCGGCGCCAACAAACTGACCTTCAATGCCAATGTCAGCGATGGAGCCGGCCTTGGCGTCAAGGGCGGCGGCACCGTGACGACGGCCGGGACGCCAGCGCTGGTGCTCGACTTCAATGGCGTCGTGCCGTTCGGCCTGCTCAGCCAGAAGCTTGCCGCGCAGGGCCTGTCGCTGTCTGGAACCGCCA
>NZ_RZTT01000621.1 GCF_003996995.1 Mesorhizobium sp. M7A.T.Ca.US.000.02.2.1
GATCCTGCCGGCGGATGCCGCCTGGGGCGAAGTCGACGCGGTTTCGGTCGGCAAGCTGAGGCTGATGCCAGCGCCGGCCGTCGATATGGACGCCGTGCGCAAGGTCGCCGCGGCGATCCGTGCCGCTCCGGGCCGGGCAGGCATGATCGTTCGCGGAAAGGCCGCACGCGCCGATGCGCTCGCCATCGCCGGGCAGATATCGACGGGCAACGGCGTCCGCCTGTTCGGCGAGGTTCTGATCGCACGGATGCAGCGCGGGCGCGGGCGTGTCGCGCCGACCCGCATTCCCTATCCGGTCGATGCGGCGATGGCTGTGCTCAGGGATGTCGATGTTCTGATCCTAGTCGGCGCGAAGGAGCCGGTTGCCTTCTTCGCCTATCCGGGAAAACCGGGACGGCTCGTTCGGGAAGGCTGCGAGGTGGTGACACTGGCCGCCCATGGCGACGATCTGCATGCGGCGCTTGAGGCGCTTCGCGACGAACTTGGCATCAAGCCGTCGCAACAGGTGCTCGCGGCCGCTTTTCCCGACGAGGCAACGCCGAACGGCAGGCTGACGGAAGATGCCATCGCGCTGTCGGTGGCGCGCAGACTGCCGGCCGATGCGATCGTTTGCGATGAAGCGGTCACCTCGGCCAGGCGTTTCTTCGCGCTGTCGGCCTTTGCAGCGCCGCACGACTACATGATGGGCACGGGCGGATCGATCGGCGGCGGCATCCCGATGGCGACCGGGGCTGCAATCGCCTGTCCGGACCGCAAGGTGATCAACCTCGAAGCCGACGGCAGCGGCATGTACACGGTGCAGGGATTGTGGACGCAGGCGCGGGAAAAGCTCGACGTGGTGACGATCGTGTTTTCCAACCGAACCTATGCGATCCTGCATGGCGAGATGAAGAATGTCGGCGTCGGCGCCATCGGCGAGAACGCCAGGCGCATGCTCGACCTCGACCATCCCTCGCTCGACTGGGTGTCGCTGGCCAAAGGCATGGGCGTGGAGGCGGCTCGCGCCGATACGTGCGAGCGCTTCGAGGCGCTGCTGGACAGCGCGCTGTCACGGCGCGGGCCGTTCCTCATTGAAGCGGTGCTCTGAGCGCGGCGAAACACGATCGGCGGAACCGAGCTACCAGCGGGTCTTTTCGCCGGGAGCCGCCGGTTCGATCGCCAGCGCGTGCACGCCGGCCTTCAATTCGTCGGCAAGCAGTTCATTGACGGCGCGGTGACGGTCGATGCGGCTCATGCCGGCAAAGGCGGAAGCGACGACGCGGACGCGAAAATGCGTCTCGCCGGTGCCGTCATAAGTGCCGTGATGGTCGGAGCCGTGATGGTGGTGGCCGGCATGGAGATGGCTCTCGTTGATGATAACCAGCCTGTCCGGCGAAAATGCCTTATTGAGCTTGTCTTCCATGGTCGCCTGTATGGACATCGCCATCTCCCTTCACCACATATCGCTGGCGTCTCGGCCTGGAAACCGAAAATCGGTTTCGCAAGGGGCCGCCGCCGAGCAACAAAATCCGCCATTCGCCTGCTTTATGCCGCGATTCAGCGGTTAGGGCGATGATCGCGAAAATGTCAATTCTTGTTTCGCATCTGCGAACGCCCCATAAATGGGTAAGATGAAGCCGTACCCCAAATATTTCGAGAAGATTCGCGTCCGCCCCGACAAGGACGCGGAGCTGAAGTCGTACTCGCCGATCTGCCAGTGGGACGGCTGCAAGGAAGCGGGCACCCATCGTGCGCCGGTCGGGCGCATGAAGGAAGGCGAGTATTTCCACTTCTGCTTCGATCATGTGCGCGAGTACAACAAGGGCTTCAACTACTTTTCCGGCGTGCCGGACACCGAGGTCGCGCGCTTCCAGAAGGAAGCCATGACCGGGCACCGGCCGACCTGGAAGATGGGCGCCAACGGGGCCTCGACGCGATCGTCGCCCGATATGGCCCAGATGCGTTCCGGCCGGGCCGGCTACTATAACCGCATGCGCGACCCGTTTGACCTGTTCAAGGGACCGAAGGATCCGCGCGAGGCGCGCGAGCGCAAGGCCAAGCCGCTTGAGGCCAAGGCGCTGGAAACGCTTGGTCTTGATACAAAGGCGACTGGCAAGGAGATCAAGGCGCGCTATAAGGAACTGGTGAAACTGCACCATCCGGATGCGAATGGTGGCGACAGAGGTTCGGAAGACCGGTTCCGCGATGTGCTGCAGGCCTATCGCGTGCTCAAACAGGCGGGCCTGTGCTGAGCGGCCATACGGTTCGTGTCGTTTTCCAACTTTCATAAGGTTGGAAAAGGCTCTAAGACCGCCCCCGGACAAAATCGATTGCCGGCGAAATCAGACGTTTCGCCCGTGGAGACGTTGAGAGATATGAACAAGGTCGATCGTGACATCGCCAACCTGCCCGACACGACGGTGTCGGTGAAGGAGAAATTCGGCTTCGAGTCCAAGATGGTGGTGCCGGCCTATTCGGTGACATCGGAGCATGTGCCGGACATCGATCCGGACTATCTGTTCGACAAGAACACGACGATGGCGATCCT
>NZ_RZTT01000622.1 GCF_003996995.1 Mesorhizobium sp. M7A.T.Ca.US.000.02.2.1
GCGTCGTCTCAGGCACGCGCTGCGGAAGCGCATCGCGGTTCTGCAGGGCGGAGAAGCGGCTGGTCATCCGGCTTTCCTCTTCAGCAATCCACGGCCGATGCCAAACAGCGAGCGCGATTTCGCCCGAGTTGGGACCGCTTCCTCCGGCAGGATGATCTTTTTCAGATCGTTGACGACATTGGCGTTGGGATCGATCTCGTGCAGCGGCACGCCGCGATCGACCGCTTCGCGCACCAGCCGGTAGTTGTTGGCGATGCCGCCGACGAAATGCTCGCCAAGAATTTCCTGAACGTCCGCCTGCTTGATGCCGTTGTCGAACATCTTCTGTTCGAAACGGTTGACGATGACGTTCGGCTTCACTTCCTTGCCGGCAGTCTCGTAGACCGCCTGGATCAGCCGCTGGGTGTGGCGCAGGCACGGCACCGTCATTTCCGCGACGATGTAGAGCTTGTTGGAACCGAGCAGCACGGTTTCCGTCCATGGAAACCAGGTGCGTGGCATGTCGATGACGACATTGTCGAAATACGCCGAAACGAGGTCCAGCATGCGCACCACGACATCGGTCTTGAACGAGCGCATCTCTGCTGGATGCGCCGGTGCCGCCAGCACGCACAGCCCGCTGGCATGCTTGGACAGCATCACGTCGAGCAGTTGCCGGTCGAGACGCTCGGGCTGGTTCTCGATCTCGGTGATGTCGAAACGCGGTTCGAGGTCGAGATATTCGGCACAGGCGCCCTGCTGGAAATTGAGATCGACGACGCAGGTCGACGCGCCGCGCGTCACCGAGTGATGCAGCTGGAAAGCGGTCTGCAGCGCCAGCGTGGTGGTGCCGACGCCACCCGCGGCAGGCATGAAGGTGTAGATCTGCGATTCGGTGTTTTCCTCGCGCCCAGGTCCCTGCAGCGCCCGCACGACGGAGCGCACCAGATCGGCCGTGGTGATCGGCTTGACCAGGAAATCCGCGACCTTGAGCTGCACCAGAATGCGCACCGCGGCGGCGTTGAACTCCTGGGTGACGACGACGACCGGAACCTTGTCCTCCAGCCGGCGCATAATGCGCTGCAGCGACTCGACCTCCTCCAGCCTTGCCGCATCCATGTCGACGATGATGGCGCCGAAGTCGGCTTCCTGGATCTCGCCGCGCAACTCGGTGACGTTCTTCTCCACCGTCGAGAGCTGTATGATCTCGGAGGCGGAAAATGCGGTGCGCGTGTCCTGCGCAAATGTCCTGTCGGTCGATACGAGCAGGATCTTCCTGGTCTTGATGCCGTTTGCCATTCTGTCAGCCTGTCAGGTCGATCGACCGTTGGATCAGTTGCCCGTTGGATCAGTTGCCCGTGGGATCAATTGGTCGTGCTGGACTGCGACGCCTTGGCACCGGCCGCCTGATCGGGTGTGACAGCCGCGGCACTGCCTCGTTGGGCCGGCACCAGGAGCCTGGTGTTCTGGACCCCGTATTTCCAGGGATCGACCATCTGCATGACGGTGTTGGCGGCCTGCGCATTTCCGGCGCCGGCCGTCGGCCCTTCGCTGCGCACATAGTCGTCGCTGGTGCAGCCGGCGGCAAAGCCGGTCAGCAGCAAGGCGACGCTCGATCCAAAGACCAGACGCATGGCTTCAATCCTTCGGCAGGTCGAGGAAATGCCCAGCCGAAGCGGCCGCTGCAGGTTGAGTGACGCGGCCGTCTGCCAGCGCCACGGTGCGACCGGCATCGGAATCCTTCACTTCCTCGGTGTTGTTGAGAAAATAGTCGGCGTTGCTGGCCGGCTGCGTGCCATCTGTCGGCTCGACGAGCTTCTTCGACGGATCGACCGGCTTGACCAGATAGGGCGTCACGATGATGACGAGGTCGGTCTCGCGCCGCTGATAGGATTTCGAGGAAAACAGCGCCCCAAGCACCGGCATCTTGCCGAGGCCGGGAATGCGCGACGTGGTGATGTCGTTTTGCGACTGCAGCAGTCCAGCGATCATGAAGCTCTGGCCGTTCTTCAGGTCTACCGACGTCCTGGCACGGCGCACGATGAAGCCGGGAACCGAGATGGTGCCGATATTGTAGGAGGCCGATGCGTCGATCGAGGAGACTTCCGGCGCGATGTCCAGACTGACGAGCCCATCCTTGAGGACGGTCGGCGTGAAATCCAGGCTGACGCCGTATTTCTTGTAGCTGACCGAGATCTTGCCGTCGTCTTCGGAGACCGGGATCGGGAATTCGCCGCCGGCGAGGAAGCTCGCCGTCTGGCCGGACCGGGCGATCAGGTTCGGCTCGGCCAGCCGCCGCGCCAGGCCGCGCTCTTCCAGTGCCTTGATGGCGATATCGATCGACACGCCGTTCGACAAAAGCCTGCCGATGATCTCGCCGGTGCCGGCGGCCGGCACTGTACCCGGATCGATCGAGACGTCGCGGCCACCGAGGCCGTAGGCAAAATTGGCGGCGTATTTGGCGCCCAGATCCTGACCCGCCTGGCGGTTGATCTCGACAAAACGGACATTGAGCTGGACCTGCTGCGACGATGAGATGTTGAC
>NZ_RZTT01000623.1 GCF_003996995.1 Mesorhizobium sp. M7A.T.Ca.US.000.02.2.1
GTGATCGGCTTGGCGCCATCGGCGGTCATCGTCTTGAAGGTCACGTCAGGCAGCTTGTCGCCAACGGAAATGGTCATGGATTCCTCGCTTGGGAAAATGGGGAAGGACGTGTCTTTGCCTAGCGAACCCAACGGCTTCCTGCAACCGTTGGGGTGGGCTGGATCAAGGGAAAGGCAGAACCCCTTCGACCGCGCCCGCCGAACTCGTCAGCGTATAGTGAAGCCCGCCATCGGTCGGCGTCGTCGAGGGGCGATCGAGGATCGGCACGGTGAAAATCAGCTTGCCGTCTTTTTCGCTGCGGGCAGGGGTACCGAACATGTAGTCCCGCTCGCCGGCCACGAAGAAATCCGCCGCCTCCGGATCGCCGGGAAAGCTCGCCTCGACAATCAGCGTCTCGTGGTCGCCCGGCAGCACAGCGATGCCGAAATCGGACCTCGCGGGCGCTGGTAGCGCCGCGAAACTCGCCTTCACCAGCGCTGCGTCCTCGGCATTGTCCGGATCGGAGGCCGGGTCGACGGTCAGCCGCGTCTGCACCGGGATGCAGATCGTTTCGCAGATGCCGAGAAAGATGTCGGCATCGATCAACGCCGGCTGGTTCGGCGCCGCCAGCGTGAATGTCACCGGCAGAGAAACCGGATAGTTGTAGCCTGCCCATTTGCCATAGCCGTCGTCATGGCGCTGCGGCGCCGGAAACGATAGCGCTGCGTCGGCGATGTTGGTGCTGGCTGAAATGTCGAGTTGCGGTGGCACGCCCGCGTCGCCCGGATCGCGCCAATATGTCTTCCAGCCGGGCTTGAGCGCTATGTCGAGAACGCCCTGGATGCGGCCGGTGTCGTCGGCTTTGCCTGATGTCACCAGCCGGACCTTGCCGCCTTCGCTGTTGTACCACGCCGATGAGGAGGCGGCGGCGGGAAGAGCGGTTGCCGATCCGATGGCGGCGCCGAGCAGCAGGATTTTCAAGCTTCGCATGGCGGTGATTTGATCGTCCGTTCGTGGCCGCGCAATGATTTCATGGCCTTGCCGGTATCATATTTGCGTGACTTCGAGGGAGAAGAATGTTCGAGCCGCCGCAACAGGCTTTGGTCGAATCCAGCACGGCGCATCTTTTCGGCGCTTTGGAAACGCGTTACGCTCCCTTCATGGACTTGTTGCGCCACAAGAAGACGGTCGCCAGTCGCGGCTTTCTCGACGATCAGTTCCTGATTGCCATGCCCGGCATGAAGGACGACCGTTTCACGCGCTCGGTCATCTATGTCTGCGCACATTCCGATGAAGGCGCCATGGGCCTGATCATCAACCAGACGCAGCAGATGCTGTTTCCGGATCTGCTCGTGCAACTGGGCATCATGAACGAGCAGGAGGCGATCCGCTTGCCGGCGCAGGCGCGCGACTTCGTCGTGCGCAATGGCGGCCCGGTGGACCGCAGCCGGGGCTTCGTCCTGCATTCGGGAGACTATCGGGTGGAATCGTCGCTGACCGTTTCCGACGACATCTGCCTGACGGCGACCGTCGACATATTGCGCGCCATATCGTCCGGCCGCGGGCCTCGTCATGCGCTGATGGCGCTCGGCTATTCCGGCTGGGGCGCCGGCCAGCTGGAGACCGAGATCGCCGAAAATGGCTGGCTGACCTGTCCGGCCAATGCCGAGCTTCTGTTCGACACCGATATCGAGCGCAAATACGACCGGATCCTCGCCTCGATTGGTATCGACCTTGCGCATCTCAGCCTGGCGGCCGGACACGCCTAAACCCCATCAGCCTCATCGCGGAGCCCGTTTCGAAACTCGCTCTGGAGAGTCATATGGTGGTGTTTTCGAGAACCGGAGCGCAGCGGACATTCGGGTCCGTGAGCACCGGAAGCGCAGAAAACGCCGTCAGATGGCCGCCAGAGTAGAGTTTCCAAACGGGCTCTCACGCTTGCGTCAGCGGATACTGCTCTTTCAGCGTCTTCAGCACTTGGTCGCCCGGCATCGGGGCGCCGAACATGAAGCTCTGCACATATTCGCAGCCCATCTGACGCAGTTCCAGCGCATCGCTTTCGTCCGAAATGCCCTCGGCGACGACGGACAGACCGAGCTCATGCGCCATGTTGACCATCGATTTCAGCAGCACCGCGCGCTTGGGCGTGTTGTCGTCGACGAAGCTCTTGTCGATCTTGATGGTGTCGAAGGGGAAACGCGTCAGGTAGGCCAGTGAGGAGTAGCCGGTGCCGAAATCGTCCAGCGACAGGCCGATGCCGAGCTGCTTCAGCTTGGTCAGCACATGGGCGGTCTGCTCGGGATTGTCCATCACAAGCGATTCGGTGAGCTCCAGCCGGAAGCAGCGCGGCTTCAGATTGGCCCGCGCGATGACCGAGCGGACGTCACTGACCAGGTCGCGGCGGATCAACTGGCGGCTGGACAAATTGACCGAGACCGACAGCGGCGCGTCGCCGATCTGTTTTTGCCAGCTGGCGAGATCTTCCGCCGCCTGCTGCATGGCAAACAGGCCGAGCTGCACGATAAGACCGCAGCTTTCGGCTA
>NZ_RZTT01000624.1 GCF_003996995.1 Mesorhizobium sp. M7A.T.Ca.US.000.02.2.1
CCTTCCACCTCCTCCAGTTCTTGCGGAGAGGGGATGACCTGCGCCCGGATCGGATCGGCCGGGTCGTTCCAGTCGATCAGGTCGAGATAGGCTTTGGGCGCGCGCACCTTGTGCTTCACCGCCGCGGCCTGGGCGGCTGCGCGCTCGGCTGGGGACAACGGGAGGGACGCCAGGTCGCGCACGTGCCGCACGCCGGCGCGGACGTCCGCCTGCCAGGCGGTGTCAGGGCCGACGGCGGGTGCATTGTGGAGGTTGGTGTCTGAAGTCATCAGGGTTCTCGGGGGCAGTTTCTGGCGGAGCTATCGGCCGGATGGCCATGCGGGTCAACCTTCCGGGGTGGTCGCCGCCATCAAATCCACCGCCTGCAAATCCGTAGGTATTTAGCCAAAATGGCACTATTCTGCGCAGTCTGGGCTTCAGGGAAAACGAATGGATTTCAGCACGGGCCATGGTTACCTGCTCATCGGCGGCCTCATCCTCGTCGGTACTGGGCTGCTCATCCTGTCGCTGATCGTCAATCTGCGCGTCGCCCACAGTGTGCGCGACGACGTGCGCCATCGCGAAAAGCTGCTGGAATACCACCGCAACATCTTCTCGCAGTTGGGCGTGATCCTGATCGGCATCGGCGTGTCCCTGTTCATCTTCTTTTTCCAGCAGAATTACCAAGACCAGCGCAGACGCGAAGCGGATCTTCAGCAGGTTCTGGCCAAGCTGGCGGCGCGCATCGCTCGTGGCGCTCCCCTCGTCGAGTCACTTGGCGAATTCGACGGGCTGCTGGATGACGGCGGGGCCTATATTAGTCCCGAACTTGGTGGAACCAACGCCGCCATCGGCGCGCAGGGAGCGGAGCTTGGCAAGCAGGTCCGCGAAATCCTGCTGGTTGAGCGCGACGTCGACATCCGGGACTTCGACATCCTCAACCTGTCGCGCGATTTCGAGTCGTCGTTCGTCGTCAACGAGCTCGATCCGACGCTATGGTTCGACATCGTGCGCGACGAGAGCGAGATCAAATATGCCGTCACCCAACTCACCCTCGACTACAAGGACCTGCAGGATGCGATCGGCGGCGAGCCGATCGAGGTTGCGATCGCCAATCCTGAAACCGAGCGCAAGATCAAGCACGAGGTGCTCGACATCTTCTACGATGCCGACCTCTTGCGCCAGCGCAGCAGGCGATTTCTCGGCCGTGCGTGCTGGCTCCTCAGCCACGGACGCAGCTTCGTCAGTCTTGCACCGGTCGAGGCGATCGAGGCCGATGCGAGATCACATCAGGAATGGATCGACAGGTCGAAGCCCTTGCTGGCGCAGACGAAATCGGGCAACGGCGATTGCTTCAAACTGCTCCGGTACGGCCCGGCATCCTGACTCCCGGCGGCACCGTTCGATTTGGAAGTCAGTCCCCCACACGTTGCAGCGTGCCGAGATGATTGTCGTCGAGAAAACCTACGGTCATGGCCGACGCCTTGCCGTCAGCGCCGACCACAAAACTTACGCCCGAGGGGCTGTCCGGCGTCTCCGCGTCGGGGAAGGTCAGGAAAAGGTCACCGTCGAAATGCCTCAATGAATAGGACCGGCCAGCGGCCGGGCCTACCTTGAGCACAAGGTCGTCTCCCGCTTCCGACACAATCGCGTCGCCGATGAAGTCGTTGGCGTACCGGCCGGCATAGACACTGCCCGGCCCGGCTGGCCGTGGCGGAGACGGCGGCGCGGCATAGGCGGCCTTGGCCGCCGCGACCGCCGGACCGAACAGGCCCGCATAGATATCATTCCACGCCTTGACCCAGTCCTTCTCGACGTTACCGTCGAAGACGAGATCGGCGAAGCTGTCGGACAATCCCTCCGGCAGGCCAGTCGGAAAGGCGTTGGCGACGATGACGATGCCCAGCTTCTCCTTTGGGAAGACCGTCACCAGCGTACGCGCCCCGACGCTGAAGGCGCCGGCGTGGCCCCAGCTCAGGCCGTGTCGGCCGAATTCGACGTTCCAGCCGAGGCCGTAGAACGATGCGCCGCCGGAGACGGGGTTGTTGCCGCGCGCTATCAGCGGAACATGCGTCTGGCTTAGCGCATCGGCGGCAATCAGTGTCTTGCCGGCATAAACGCCGTTGCCGAGGATGAGGCGCACCCATTGCGAGAGGTCACGAGCCGTGGAGCTGACGCCGCCGGCGGGCGCCTGCGCATCCGGATCGCGCTCTATCTTCGCGGCCCAGGCGCCATCGACCTTGACGTGAAGCGCAGCACGGTTGCTTTGCTTGACGAAGTCCGAATGACGGGAACTGGTCGAGGCCATGCCAAGCGGACGGTAGAGCTTCTCCTCGGCGACCTCCTCCCAGGGCTTTCCTGTCGGCCTCGCGGCTGCCACGGCACCCTCTGTCAATCCGAAATTGCTGTAGGCATACCCGGCGCGGAAGCTCGACGATGGTGGCACGAACCGCAGGCGATGCAGTATCTCGACGCGGTCGTAGCCAATACCTTCGAGCTCGTCTCCGGCGGTGCCCGGAAGCCCGCTGCGA
>NZ_RZTT01000625.1 GCF_003996995.1 Mesorhizobium sp. M7A.T.Ca.US.000.02.2.1
GCACTTACAAGTACCTCAACGGCGGTCCGGGCGCACCGGCCTTCATCTATGCCGCGCAGCGCCATCACGGCGATATCAGCCAGCCGCTCAGCGGCTGGTGGGGCCATGCGCGGCCCTTTGCCTTCGAACGGGGGTATGTTGCCGGCACCGGTATCCGCCGCTTTCTGTGCGGCACCCAGCCGGTCCTGTCGATGCGGGCGCTCAAAGGCGCGCTTGCCATCTGGAACGACGTCGACATGGCGGCATTGCGAAAAAAGAGCGTCGCGCTGACGGAACTGTTCATCCAGCTCGTCGAAGCAAAGTGCGGCGCCTATGGCCTCACGCTGGAGACCACCCGCGACGCGACCAGGCGCGGCAGCCAGGTGTCGTTCCTTCACGATCACGGCTATCAAATCATGCGGGCGCTGATCGAGCGCGGCGTCATCGGTGATTTTCGCGCGCCATCGACCATCCGTTTCGGCTTCACGCCCCTCTATATCGGCTACAAGGATGTGTGGCTGGCGGTTCAAGTGCTAGAAGACATTCTGCGCACGGGCGCATGGAAGGACCAGCGTTTCGCCATCAAGGAAGCCGTTACCTGACGCAACGATCTCCGCGATTTGCCGTCGCCGCCCTCACTGCCCGGCGGATGACGGAGGGCTGAACTCCAGCCACAAATGCCAACAGACGTTGGCGTTTTGGCTCCGTTTCGTTCACGGCAAACGAACGTCCCGAAGATTGATATCGTCCCTTGTGGAGGTCGGCCGGCAGATGATGCCAAGCCTCGGGTTGAGGATGAGCCACAGGTCATTAACCATAATGGTTTCAATGTGAGCAGGCGCATCGCCGTGTTGGCGCCTGTCGATTGCGACCCGCTGGCAAGCCCAAATAATTTCAGCAGCCTTAACAAATTCATTAAACTTTAAACGGTTGCAGAACACAACTGGAACAGATAGTGTTTGTTCTGGGTTTGTTTTTCGATTCTGGTTTCAGGTAATCTGGGGGCCGCCATGCTGACACGCAAGCAACATGAACTGCTGATGTTCATCCATGAACGCCTGAAGGAGAGCGGCATTCCGCCATCCTTCGACGAGATGAAGGAGGCGCTCGACCTTGCCTCCAAATCCGGGATTCATCGGCTGATCACCGCACTTGAGGAGCGCGGCTTTATTCGCCGGTTGCCCAACCGGGCACGCGCGCTGGAAGTGCTGCGATTGCCGGACTCGATCGCGCCCGGCCTCAACGCGGCAAAGAAGTTTTCGCCAAGCGTCATCCAGGGCAGTCTCGGTCAGGGTGGTGCTCTTGGCCGGCAGATCAAGCCGGCGCCTTCGCGGATGCCCTCGCCCGGCAATGATGACGATGCGGTCTCCGCCGTGTCGATCCCGGTCATGGGCCGTATCGCCGCCGGTGTGCCGATCGATGCCATCCAGCATCAGACGCATTCGATCTCCGTGCCGCCGGACATGATCATGGGCGGCGCCCACTATGCGCTGGAGGTCAAGGGCGACTCGATGATCGAGGCCGGTATCTTCGACGGCGACACCGTCATCATCCGCAATGCCGACACGGCGAACCCCGGCGAGATCATCGTGGCGCTGGTCGATGAAGAGGAAGCGACGCTGAAGCGGTTCCGCCGCAAGGGCGCTTCGATTGCTCTCGAAGCCGCCAATCCGGCCTATGAAACCCGTATTTTCGGCCCAGACAGGGTCAAGGTGCAAGGCAAGCTCGTCGGCCTCATCCGCCGCTACTGAGGCGGCTGCGGGTTGGCCGCTGGCTTCTCGGGTTTCTTGAAGGGTGCCAGCCCCCTCGCCTCACGAGAGTATTTGCGATGCGTGTGCCAGGGCCGATATGGGCTGCCCACCGCGAAGCTGATTGTCGCCGGCGTGGTCGCCGATTGGCGATCGAAGAAGACCGCGGCACTGCCTTTGCGAGCCAGTTGCCGCTTGGTGATGACGAGAACCAGCGGATTGTGACAGGCGTCATAGGCGGTGGCGTCATTGATGACGATCAGCTCGGCGAAGCCACAGGCTTTCCAGGTGTCCTTGCGGTCCTCGACATAGGCAATGATCGCACCGGACATATGCCTGGCCACGCAAACGCCTGAGGAGCAATAGAACGGCGATCCCGGCGGTAGCTCAACGGCGTCCGCGACGTCGAATTGCCCATCGCTCTTGTCGAACACCTCTGGCACGACGATGGTTTCTGATGTCAGGGCGCGTTTCCAGTTGTCGACGGTGAATTCGTTCGGCCGTTCCCGGCTGACGGCAAGCTCGCCGCCACCGATCGGCAACGCCACCAGCCGGGCGTCTTCCGAGATCAGCACATCCGGCGTGCGCGTATCCGAGACGGTCAGCAAGCCTGCCAGCGCGAATGGCAGAGCAGCGAGCCGCAGCCAAGTTGTCGCCATCGTCGCGATGACCAGGGCAATTGTCACCAGCAGGACAGATTGCTGCGAAATCAGCCCAACCCCATCGACAGGCGAACGTTCGGAGATCCAACCTGATATGGCGATCATCACCGTCAGACCC
>NZ_RZTT01000626.1 GCF_003996995.1 Mesorhizobium sp. M7A.T.Ca.US.000.02.2.1
ATCCTGATCCGCTCGGTCGAAAAGCAGCCCTACAACGATATCCGCATCTGCGGCATCTTCGACGATCGCGGCGACAAGCGCTCGCCGCCCATCGTCGCCGGCTACCCCAAGCTCGGCACCATTTCGGAACTGATCGAGTTCGCCCGCATCGCCCGCATCGACATGCTGATCGTATCGCTGCCGCTGACCGCCGAATCGCGCGTTCTGCAGCTGCTGAAGAAGCTGTGGGTGCTGCCGGTCGACATCCGGCTTTCGGCGCATTCCAACGCGCTGCAGTTTCGCCCGCGCGCCTATTCCTACATCGGCGCGGTGCCGATGCTCGACATCTTCGACAAGCCGATCAACGACTGGGATTCTGTCGCCAAACGCGCCTTCGACATCGTCTTCAGCCTGATCGGCATCGTGGTGTTCTCGCCGGTGATGCTGGCGACCGCCATCGCCATCAAGCTCGACAGCAAGGGTCCGGTGCTGTTCCATCAGAAGCGGCACGGTTTCAACAACGAGATCATCGAGGTCTACAAGTTCCGTTCGATGTATACGGACAAGGCCGACCCAACCGCCAAGCAGACGGTGACCAAGAACGATCCGCGCGTCACCCGCGTCGGCCGCTTCATCCGCAAGACCTCGATCGACGAGTTGCCGCAGTTCTTCAACTCGCTTCTGGGTTCGCTGTCGCTGGTCGGCCCGCGTCCGCACGCCATCGCCGCGCAGTCGCATAACCTGCTCTACAACGAGGTCGTCGACGGCTATTTCGCCCGCCACAAGGTCAAGCCCGGCGTCACCGGCTGGGCGCAGATCAATGGCTGGCGCGGCGAGATGGACACCAACGAGAAGATCCGCATGCGCACGGAGTATGATCTCTACTACATCGAGAACTGGTCGCTGCTGTTCGATTTGCGGATCCTGTTCCTGACGCCGATCCGGCTGCTCAACACGGAAAACGCCTATTGAGCGCGATCGCCCATGACGTGCCGCGCGCGGCGGTCAACGCCAAGCTGATCGCGCTGATTTCCTCGGGCGCGGTCTTCCTCGGCATTCTGCTGTCCGGCTTCGTCATCAGCGAGCCGGCGCCCTATGAGCTCTACATGGCCGGGCTGATCGCCATCTGGGCGCTTTTCGGCCTGAGGATTTCCCGCGCGGCCACGCCGCTGCTGGTGCTGCTGGTGACGATGAACATCGGCGGCATGATCTCCATGACGCAGATGGCGGACCTCGCCAACACGCCGCTCTATCTCGCCGTCTCGCTGTTTCTCGCCTTCAGCGCGGTGTTCTTCGCATCGATCACCGCCGTACAGCCGGGCCTCTACCGGCTGATCTTCATTGCCTATGTGGTTTCGGCCGTAGCCACCTCGCTGCTTGGCATTGCGGGCTATTTCCATGCCTTTCCGGGCGCGGAGATGTTCACCAAATACGACCGTGCCGCCGGCGCCTTCCAGGACCCGAACGTGTTCGGACCGTTCCTGGTGCTGCCCGGCATCTATCTGCTCTATCTGCTTTTGACCGGACCGGTGACGCGCATGCCGCTTTTGGCGGTGCCGCTGCTGATCATCACCGCCGGCATCTTCTTCTCCTTCTCGCGCGGCGCCTGGGGCATGTTCGCCGTCTCGGCGGTCCTGCTCACCGGCTGCCTGTTCCTGCAAAGCGCCAGCGGAAAATTCCGGCTGCGTGTGGTGGTGATGACGATAGCCGCACTGGCGCTGCTGGTCGTCGCCATGATCGTCATCCTGCAGCTGCCCGGCGTGTCGGAGATGTTCTCCAACCGTGCCCATCTCGAACAGAGCTACGACACCGCCCGCCTTGGCCGCTTCGCCCGCTACGGGATCGGCTTCCAGATGGCGATGGAGCATCCGTTCGGCATCGGCCCGCTGGTCTTCGGCACGATCTTCGGTGAAGACACCCACGACATCTGGCTGAAGATGCTGATGGATTATGGCTGGCTCGGCTTCGTGTCGTTCCTGGCGCTCGTCTTATGGACGATAGCAGCCGGCTTCCGCATCCTGCTGCGCGACCGGCCGTGGCAGCCCTATCTCCTGTGTGCCTATGTCGCCTTCATCGGCAATATCGGGCTCGGCACCTTCATCGACATCGACCACTGGCGCCATGTCTACCTGCTGCTCGGCCTGATCTGGGGCGCCATCGCGCTGGAATACAGGCACCAACGGCTGTTGCGGCCTGCCTTGCAGGGCTCGCCGGCACCGGCAATCGCAGCGGTATAAAAGTCGCGGAATTCGGTTGACCCGCACGGGGTTATCACGATACATCGCGACCGGTCCGGAGTGTAGCGCAGCCCGGTAGCGCACTTGACTGGGGGTCAAGGGGTCGTCGGTTCGAATCCGGCCACTCCGACCAATTCAAAGCAGGACTTTCCCCCGAAGTCCGCCCCTCCAGATGCCCCGGTCAGCCCGGCCAAATCTCGGATCGGGGCACCATGTCCTGTGCGCTTGAGCTCCAGGCTTGGTGCTAACGCTATCTCTGGCACACATCCACCCACTCAGCGCC
>NZ_RZTT01000627.1 GCF_003996995.1 Mesorhizobium sp. M7A.T.Ca.US.000.02.2.1
CCCTTGCCGGAACCCGAAATGATCGGCATCAGCGACGACGAAGCCCTGATGCCTCGGACCCGTCCGACATTCGAGGGGTACCGTCTGCTGCGCGAATATTTCATGATGCCCGAGCGCTTTCACTATGCGCGGGTTTCCGGACTGCAGCCCGTCGTGCGCCGATGCGCCGCCGGGCTCGAGATCATCTTCATGTTCAGGCGTCCAGTGCCCGAGCTTGCCGACTTGACCCCGGCCGATTTCGAACTTTTCGCAACGCCGATCATCAATCTCTTCGAGCGTGAGTGCAACGTCATCGAGCTTGATCCGCGCAGGACGCGCCAGGTGCTGCATGCCGACCGAACGCGGGCGCGTGACTTCGAAATCCATCGGGTCATCCGCGTGGAGGACGCCGACACCGGGGGCAGCGATGCCGAAATTCCGGAGCTCTTCAGCCTGGGTCAGAATCGTGGCAGTGGCTGGGTCTACTCGACCGAGCGGCGTCCTCGTCGCGCGACGGAAGACGAGCGGCGCGACGGGCTGACCCGCACCTCCTACGCAGGGGACGATGTTTTCCTGGCAATTTCACGCCCGGTGGAAAGCCAGGCGAACCGGTCGCTGAAGCGTGTCGACATCGTGGCGCTTTGCACCAACCGCGATCTGCCGATCCTCGATGATAATCCCACTTTGACGCTGGAGGCCGGCGACCCGGTCGAAACGGTGCGGCTTCTCGGCGCGTTGCGTCCGCCTCGCCCGGCCATCCCCGCGGCGCTGCCTTCGGGCGCGGCGGGCGAATCGCGCGCCGACAATCTCGCCTGGCGGCTGGTGGCGCAACTGGCGCTCAATTTTCTCAGCCTTGCCAAGGAAGGCCGCGGCGTCGATCCGCTGCATGCGCTGCTTGATCTTTACGCCGACCGGGGAGATCCGAGCCTTGCCCGCAACGTGCATTCGATCGTTCGCATCGACTCGCGGTCGGTCATCGAACGGCTGCAGATCGACGGCCCGATGTGCTTTGGACGTGGCACGGAAGTAACATTGCATGTCGACCAGTCGGTCCTGGCAGGGCAAAGCACATTGCTGCTTTCGGCCCTGCTGGCACGGCTGTTTGCCCGGCACGCCGGAATAAACGGCTTCGTGCGAACCCGTACGCGGCTGCTGCAGAAGCAGGAGGATGTGCCATGGCCGATGACGCCCGGCAATCGCTACCTGATCTAGACACAGTCGACCCGAACCATGCCGAGGCGCTGTCCGGGACGTTCGACTTCTTCGAACTGTTGCGCCGACTCGAACGGAGGGGCGGGCTGTTCGGCTATTCCGGCTCGCCAGAGCGCGAGCCTGCAAGGCTCGGACAGCATGTGCGTCTTAGCTTTTCGGCCAGGGACGTGGTTGAATTCCACGACGCGAAGGACAAGGCTCCGGCCAGGGTCACCGTCGCAAATCTCGGCCTGATGGGACCCGAAGGTCCGCTGCCGCTGCATCTGACACGCTGGGTGCTCGATCGTCTGTCGCAGCGCTGGTTCACCGGCGCCGATGCCCAGCAAACCAGCGACACGACATTCGTGGACTTCGTCAACATTCTTCAGCACCGCATGATCGCCCTGTATTATCGGGCATGGGCGGATGCGCATCCGGCCGTACAGGTCGAACGCGCGGTCGGCGGGCGCGTTCGCGCCATGCTCGAAGCCATGGCGGGAATAGGACTTCCGGGCACCCAGAACACCGATCTCGATACGGTGAAGCTTCGCCAGGCGGCTTCGCTCGCCAGCCAAGTCGACGGCTCGGAACGGCTGACGCTGTTCCTAGCGGAAGCGTTCAAGGTGCCGGTTCAGATTAAGGAGTTCATCGCCGCCTGGATAACCATCCCAACCGGGCTCCAGACCCGTCTTGCAAAAGCCTATGCAGGGCTTGGCCGAGGAGCGACGATCGGCCCGCGCGTTTTCAACCGCCAAAGCCGAATCGAGCTCCGTGTCGGCCCGCTGGGGTACGAGGACTTCAAGGCGTTCCTGCCCGGTAGCCAGCGGTTCAAACTGTTCAAGCAAGCCGTTCGCGACATGGTCGGGGAATCGCTCGACGTCGATCTGCGCATCGTGCTTGCGCGGGAAGCCGTGCCGCCGCCCCGTCTCGGAGCGGTACAGCTCGGCCGAACTGCCTGGCTTGCGCGGCCTGTTGAAAGGGGCGATGCTGACGATCTGCGGCTGCGCACAATCGTCGGATGGCAGCCGGAAATGGCGGGGGTCGCGGCATGAGCCTGCTGCTGACGCTGGAGCAAGGGCCACGCACCCAGGCCGTACGGCACACCCGGCTGGACGAAGGCGAGCTGGTGATCGGCCGCAGCGCGGACGCAGGCTGGCAGATCGACGATCCCGACATGTTCGTTTCGCGAGCTCATTGCAGGATCTCGGGTGGGCGAGATGGATATTTCGTCACCGATACGTCAAGCAGCGGATTGTTCATAAACGATTCTGACAGCCCGCTCGGCGCCGGCAAGTCGACGCGTCTTCAAAGCGGTATGCGGCTAAGAC
>NZ_RZTT01000628.1 GCF_003996995.1 Mesorhizobium sp. M7A.T.Ca.US.000.02.2.1
TAACCAGATCAACGAGGCGTTGACGGTGGTCGAGGCGGATATCGCCGTACATGCCCTCCAGGATCAGACAATCCGCCGCCTGATGACGTTGCCCGGCCTCGACGTCACCGTGGCTGCGAGCGTTGCCGCGGCAATCGGCGACATACGGCGCTTCAGCGATCCACAGAAGCTCGTTGCCTATCTTGGCCTCAATCCGAGCGTGCGGCAGTCCGGTGAGGGGCCAGCCTATCACGGGCGCATCACGAAGCAGGGCCGCGGCCATGCGCGGGGGATGCTGGTCGAGGCAGCATGGGCGGCTGTGCGATCGCCAGGACCTCTTCGCGCCTTCCACAAGCGGATCGCCTCGCGCCGCGGGAAGCACATCGCGGCCGTCGCCACTGCGCGCAAGCTTGCAATGATCATCTGGCACATGCTGAGCAAGGATACCGACTACATCTGGGTCCGGCCGGCCTTGCTTGCCCGCAAGTTCAGATCGGTCGAGCTGCGTGCCGGCCTTCCGACCAGCCACGCCAGACGCGGCACCGCCTTCGACCTATAACATCCCGGCCAAGCGCGCCGAAGAACGATTCCGCGTCGAGAAGGCGGAAGCTGCCTATGCAGCCGCGACTTCCCGATGGCGAACGAGGCCGGAAAGGCCGAAGGCTGTGGAAAAAAATGCCGAATGAGAAGAACGGGCTATTCTACAACATCCGTCTGCATCGGCTTGCCGGGCGCAATGTAATGCCATTCGACGCTGTTCTGATCTGCCCAGGCGAGGATGGCGTTCGAGATGAACTCTGTGCCGTGTTCGGAAACGATCATGTCCGGCTTGCCGCGCCAGGCGATCAGGTCAGCCAGTTCCCGAGCAAGGGGCCGGCCGGAGATCGACGTGTCCGGGATCGCGGCAAGGCATTCGCGCGTCACGTCGTCGACGATGTTCAGCACCCGGAACCGCCGCCCGCAGGCGAACTGATCATGGACGAAGTCTAGCGACCAGCGCGCGTTCGGCTTCGCCTCAACCAGGATCGGCGCCCGCGTGCCGACCGCTCGTCGCCGTGCCCGGCGCTTGCGCACCGCCGGACCCTCCTCGTGGGAGAGCCGGTAGATGCGATTGACCCCTGATGGCTCGCCCTCGCGCTGGAGCAGAATGAACAGGCGTCGATAGCCGAAGCGGCGGCGCTCGTTGGCGAGGTCGCGTAACCTTGCGCAGCTCCGTCTCCGGCGGACGCCGGGACCGATAGCGGACGATCTTGCGATCGGCACCGACGAAGGAACAGGCCCGACGCTCCGACACACCCATGACGGCCTGCAGATGCGCGACGGCTTCGCGCTTGGCGGCGGACCCTACCATTTTTTTGAAAGAAGCTCGCGCAGTGCCGACGCTTCGAGCATCTGGTCGGCGAGCAGTTTCTTCAGCTTCGCGTTCTCGTCTTCCAAGGCTTTCAGCCGTTTGGCATCGGAGACGTCCATCAGCCATACTTCGCCTTCCAGTTATACAGCGTCGCCTCGGAGATCCCATGCTTGCGCGCCAGGTCGCCCGCCTTTGCTCCCGCCTCATGCTCACGCAGAACCGTGATGATCTGCTTCTGTAAACCGCCTTCTCTTCATCAGTCCGTCCTTCAATCGAGGCCGGACTCTAATCTCAGATGGAGGAAATTACCCGTGGCAGGTCACAGGTCGCACGCGTCTTTGGCGACTTTCCTGTGGTTGACGAAAGAAGGGCTGTGGCTCAGGCCGAGTGCACGACGCTGGGTGCCAATCCGCGCTTTATCGTGTCGTCCTCAAGCCAGAGCGCTAGGCGGCACGGGCGCTTTCCGTCTACCCGATCGCACCAGCGCCCATACCTGCGCGCCAATCGTTGCGGCTTTGGTTTGCCTCGTTTGTCTACGTTCTCATTTGCGCCTTGCGCCGCCTCGGCCTCGCCCACACCCGGCCCGCCGAGCCCACCTGCGGCACGATCGAGTTGAAGCTACTGAAAATCGGTGCGCGGGTCCGCGTCTCGGTACGGCGCATCAAGGTCGCGATGCTTCGGCGTGTCCCTATGCCGACGAATTCGCCCTGGCACACGCCCGAATACGGGCCGCGCCCAGATGGCGCCGCAGGACCCGAACCCTTCCCGCCAACAAAAAAGGTACATTGCACAAGCTCAAATCGCCGCACACACGCGGCGATTGCGCACCGTCTTCGAGATCGGGGCACGATACCGGCTCCTGGCCAGGCCAAAACACCGCCTAACGCCAGATGCGGTGAGAAAACGGGCTAGCAGCCACCCCGGATCTTGTCCGACTAGTGCAGCCACGACCGAGGGTGCAACTCAAGGTCTGGCGCCGTAAAGAATGCACAGTTCTTGCCAGCGTTAAAACTCTGATTGTGAGTCTGGCTTTTATCGAAGTAAGAGATCTCCTTACAATTCTATGATTCCCATGTTGATTGCCTTTATAGCAGCGACCGTTCTGCTGCCACAATCCAGTTTCCGCATCCCATTTTTTATATGGAAATTGACAGTATTATAT
>NZ_RZTT01000629.1 GCF_003996995.1 Mesorhizobium sp. M7A.T.Ca.US.000.02.2.1
GTGGAGGAATTGAGGAATTGAGGAATTGAAGGCGATAGCCTCGCTCGCCGATTTCTCCAGATCATCAAAATCGTCAATTCATCAATTCCTCAATTCTTCAATTCTTCACTTCGGGCCGCCTGATCCACGCATCGGGCGGTGAGGGCGAATTTCCTGCGCGTCCGGCTGCCGAACGAATTGCAAGCTCGGTCTTTTTCGGCAAAAGCTGGGAACAAACCGCAACCACCCACGTTTTTATCGCATCATTCGAAGGAGATGCATCATGCTTTACTGGGCGCTCGTATTTCTCGTCGTTGCGATCATCGCCGGCGCGCTTGGTTTCGGCGGCATCGCCGGTACATCTGCAGGCATAGCGCAGATATTGTTTTTCATCTTCCTCGCTTTCCTGGTCATTTCGCTTCTTGCGGGCCTGTTCAAAAGGGCTTCGTAAAGACGGACGGCCGAACACTGGAAGCCGCACCCCTCAAACGGTTTCCAGCCACCGCCGGGCGGTGTCCTTCAAAGGACGCCGTCCGGCGGACCGTTTTTTGGCGGCGGGTTCGGGAAACCTCTTTGGAACCCATTCACCGGTGAGCCGTTCAGCCTGAATTGGGTGGACAGTTTGGCCGATGGGTTCCAGGACCGGAAACAGGAAGGACGACGTGCAAAGCGATGAAGTCATCGCCCTCCATCCTGCCGAAAGCGGCATGCAGCTCGGCCGCGCCCTTCTTCACGCGTTGCACAATGCCGGCATTTCCGTTCTCTACCAGGATCGCGAGATGAAAACCGTATGGGCGCGCAACATGCGTGCGCCCTGGGTTTCGGACACCGCCGACAGCATCGGTATTCTGCCGGAGGCGCAGGCCGACCGCATCGGCGCGGCCAAGCGCGACGTCATTGCATCCGGCAACCCCCAACGTCTCGAGATCAGCGTTCCCGTCGAGGATGGCAGCCGCTGGTTTGAGGTCTGGATCGATGCCGACCACGGCGACGGCGGCACGGTGCAAGGCGTCGTCACCACGATGGTCGAGACGACCGAGCAGAAGCGCCGTGAGCAGACCCTGACGACGCTGTTGCGGGAGGTGAGCCATCGCTCGAAAAACCTGCTGGCGATCATCCAGAGCATAGCCACCCAGACCGGTCGCTACTCCGACAGCATCGGCGATTTCCTGACACGTTTTCGCGGCCGGCTGCAATCGCTGGCTTCGTCCCAGGATCTCGTGACCTCTTCCAACTGGCGGGGCGCCGCACTTCGCGAACTCGTATCGGGCCAGGTGGGCCGCTACGGCGGCGATCCGGTTCGCAGCCTGAGGTTTCAGGGGGCCAACCCCTATCTCAATCCCAACGCTGCCCTGCATATCGGCCTTGCGATGCATGAACTCGCCGTCAATTCGGTGAGCTATGGCGCCCTGTCGCGGCCCGATGGATTCGTCAATGTTACAGCCAACCTGACCGCCGCCGACACGGGAACCTCCCTGTCGTTGACATGGGCCGAGGCAATCGGAGCCAGTGATGTCAGGCGTAGCGAGAAGCGCTTCGGCAGCGTCGCACTCGAACGGGTCGTGCCGGCGTCACTGAACGGAACGGCGACGCTCGAAATCGCGGCTGGCCGTCTCGAGTACCGCCTTGTCGTTCCACACGGCAATTTCGAGACGGATTGAGCGACCCGAGCTTTCTTAACCAGCTGTTCACCATAAAAGCAGATGCTGTTTTTCCCAGATACCGCTGGAACCTGTTGCATCACCGAACATTTCCGCAGCAGGATTTGCAGCATGGTGCGGGAGGGAATGCCTTGACGGTTGCCGATATGAACAGACTGGAGCAGGCCGCCCGGATTTCCATGGGCGAGTTTGAGGACTCCGAGTCATCCGCGCCACCGCTGGCCCCTGTCCCCAACGGAGCCTTGCGCCTTGTTGCGTTGGCCTTGGTGGCGGTGATCGTGGTGGTCGCCCTGTACCAGCTGGTCTATTGAGGCCAGCTCGTTTCGGCCGGCGACAGAATCAATTGTCGCCGTCTTATTTCCCTGCCCGGCCAGCGCGCCAGGAACTTTGGCTTATGTGGACCGTTACTATGGCGAGAGGACTTTCCCGCCATGGAACATATCGCTGCATTGCTGCTGGTCATCGGTTGCTCGAACACGATGGCCGACTGCCGTGAACTCCAGGTGCCCGTCAGCATTTTCGCGACCGCCGAGCAATGTGTGGCCGAGCGCCCATTCGTCTTGGGCGACGTGCAAGGGCAGGCTGATCACATCGTCGCCAAATGTCTTGCCGTCGATCCGGTGCTTGAAGACGACTATGATCAGATCGTCTGGAACGTGCGCGCCGATGGTACGCTTGACGCTTCTTTGGCAATTTCCAGCCTGGTAATGGCGTCGAACGCGGCAGGCCCAGAAAAAGACTATCTTCACCAACAATAGATTGCAGCAGCAAAGGCCGTCATTTCATGCTAAATGGCAGCTGGAGCTTTACCAAGTGAGGACAAAAAGTGAGGAGTGACTCTATGCGGA
>NZ_RZTT01000062.1 GCF_003996995.1 Mesorhizobium sp. M7A.T.Ca.US.000.02.2.1
CAACATCCAACGGTCAGCGAAAGTCGTTGCAGACGGCACGTTCGATATCTCCGAACATGGAAATGGCAGCGACTATTGGGGAATCTCCGACGCCTACAACGATGCCCGTATTCGTAGCCTGAGTGGCAGCGGAACGGTCGAACTGGGCAAGCGTACCCTGGTGCTAACGGCTTCGAACGACACTTTCGCCGGCAGCATCAACGACCTCGACGTTGATAACAATAATATGGGCGGCAAACTATTCGTTGCCGGTGGCGTGCAAACGCTGAGCGGAAAGAACAATTTTTCCGGCATGACGACGGTCGGTTCCGGCGCGGGATTGCTGCTTGCCGATACAGGTGTGCTTTCCCATGATGCGACCACGTCCGGCTTTCTCGGGAATGACGGGCAGATCGGGGGCACGGCTATCGCAAACAGCGGCGGTGTCGTCGCAGGCGGCGGCACCTACGGTGCGGTCACCATTTCCGAGGGCGGCACGGTCGCTCCTGGCAGTGCGACCGATCCGAGCAGGATCGTCACCACACTGACTGTCACGGGCGATTTCGCGCAGCAGTCCGGATCGATCTATCAGGTCGACCTCGCAAGGTCGTCCGATCTCATCGATGTTGGCGGAGCAGCGGCGATCGACAGCGGCGCGCAGATCGAGCTGCTGCGGCAGGGAACGCTATCGGTCGATGCCCGATATACTCTGCTCTCCGCAGCAGGCGGCGTAAGCGGCACCTATGGCGGGCTGACGGGGGCTCTGGCGACAGACGCGACGCCCTTCGTCGATTTCCAGCTCGTCTACGATGCCAACAATGTCTATCTCGATATCAGCCGCACATCGACGGCATTTGCCGATGTAGCCAGCACCTTCAATCAACGCTCGGTCGCCGCAGCGGCTCAGGCGCTTGGAAGCGGTAATCCGATCCAGGACAACATCCTGTTCCTGACGGCGCCGGAAGCCCGCAACGCTTTCGATATGCTATCAGGCGAGGTTCATGCTTCCATTCATAGCGGCCTCATCGAGGACAGTCATTCTGTACGCGATGCCGCGAGCGAACGGATCCGTGCGGCGTTCGACGGCGTCGGTGCCTCCAGCGTTCCGGTGATGACTTATGGGCTGGGTGGTCTGGAACTGGCCCCGGCAACGAGTGAGAATTTCGCCGTATGGGGCCGTGGCTTCGGCGCCTGGGGTCATCTCGACAGCGACGGCAATGCCGCCGGTCTCGATCACTCGACAGGCGGCTTTCTGGCTGGCGGTGACGCGGCTGTCGGCGAAAGCTGGCGGCTCGGCCTCATCAGCGGCTACAGCCATACCTCCTTGGAGGCGGACGATCGCGCGTCGTCGGGCTCGAGCGAGAATTACCATCTCGGTCTTGTTGCCGGCACGCAAAACGGCAATCTCGGTTTTCGTTCCGGCCTTGCCTATACCTGGCACAGCATCGAGACCGGCAGGTCCGTGGTCTTTCCAGGCTTCGCCGACAGCCTTTCGGCCGATTACGACGCCGGCACGTTCCAGGCCTTTGGCGAGCTCGGCTACCGTATCAATACGGCTTCGGCTTCCTTCGAGCCCTACGCTAATCTCGCTTATGTGAATTTTGACGCCGATGGCTTCACCGAGAAGGGCGGCGCAGCCGCCTTGTCGAGCGGGGATCGCTCGAGCGACACGGCGTTTACCACGCTAGGTCTGCGTGCGTCGACGGTACTGACCCTCGGCCGGATACCGCTCTTGCCTTTGCTGGCGGTTCCTCCTTCGCCATCAAGGGCGTGCCGATCGCAAAGAACGCAGCTCTGCTCGAAGCTGGGCTGGACGTAAACATCACCGAGAACGCGACGTTCGGCATCGCCTATCAGGGACAGATCGCCTCGGATGCCCAGACACACGGGTTCAGCGCCAAGCTCGGCGTCCGTTTCTAAATCACCCGCAAAAGAGATTGGTTATGAAGTCAGTGAGTGCATTTTCTTTTACCGTCGTTCTCGGCTCAGCGACGGTGATGTCTGTGTCCGCCGCGCGAACGGACGATGCCTGCTACAACAAGGCACAAAGCCTATGATGACGCAATGTTCAATCGACGACCTGAAGCCAGTCGATGGCGAGCTTGACAAGCTCTACAAGGAGATGGAGACCCGGCTCAAAGAGTCCCGGCGCATGTCCAGGAACTGGTCGAGACCGCGAGGGGCTACAACGCCACCTCGGAGAACACGCGCGACGCCTACCCCAAGGATTGGCGGCATTTTTCCTCCTGGTGCCGGCGCGCTGGCTTCGATCCCCTGCCTCCGGGCTCGAAGGTGATCAGGCTCAATATCAGCGCCTGTGCCTTGGGCACCGCCGCCGGCGATCCGAAGCGTGGCGCCCCTGCCCTTTCGGTTGCGACCATCGAGCGGCGGCTTTCCGGCCTCGCCTGGAACTTTACCCAGCGCGGCCGGCCGTTGGACCACGCGGAGCGGCATATCTATACGGTTCTTGCCGGCATTCGCCGCGCAAGCACGCAAAAGCCACCGCGGCAGAAAGAGGCGGTCCTGGCGATGATCGCCACGCTCGGCCACGACCTCAGGTGCCTACGCGACCGCGCTATTTTGCTCCTGGGCTGTGGCGGCGGCCTGCGGCGCTCCGAGATCGTCGGTCTCGACGTCATGCGCGACGACAACAGCGATGGCGCCGGCTGGATCGAGATTTTTGACGGCAAGGGCTGCTGGTCACCCTGCGCGGCAAGACCGGCTGGCGCGAGGTCGAGGTCGGCCGCGGCTCCAGCGACCACACCTACCCCGTAGTCGCGCTCGAGAGCTGGATCCGCTTTGGCCGCATCGCACGTGGACCCCTGTTCCGCCGCATTTTCAAGGACAACAAGACCGTCGACGTCGAACGGCTCTCCGACAAGCACGTCGCCCGCCTGGTCAAGCAGGTGACGATCGCCGCCGGCCTCCCCTCCGATCTCCCGGAAGGGTAACGGGCGCTGCTGTTCTCGGGCCAGTCGCTGCGCGCCGGACTTGCCTCGTCGGCCGACGTCGAGGAGCGTTACGTGCAGAAGCAGCTCGGCCATGCCTCGGCCGAGATGACCCGCAAATATCAGCGGAGGCGCGGCAGATTCCGGACCAACCTCACCAAGGCGTCCGGGCTCTGAGAAACCCCTCCCCTCCCTCGGTTGGTCGCTAGGTCGTGGGGGTCAGGTTCTTTGAGTGATGACAACACCTCGTCGAGCACAGCGAACGCTGCGTCCAGACTGTCGGCGGCCGACGCTTCGTAGTCAGGGCATGATCATCAGCTGTGCAATGGCGCGGCCGACGAATTCATTGGTGAGTTTTTCCATCCGCTGTCTGGTTCGAGCGACCTGTTCTGGGAGCGCACGCAGAGCGTTGACGACCTCGTCCAATTGCGACCGGGCTGCGGCGGCGATGTCGAAGATGTCGCGCGGGTTGGCTTCCGAAATCCCCGGTAATAGACCTTCTTGGCGATGATTTCCGGGATGGTCTCGAGCCGCACGGTCCTGCCTTCCACCACGCGGGTCTAGAACGGCTTCGTTGTTAGCGCTCCGGCAACGATGAAGTCGATTTCGCCAACGTCTTCGAAGGCGAATTTCTGGAACCGAAGCCCGTCCCCCAAATAGTCGGACGGCATCGTTTCAAAGTGCAGGTGGCTTTTGGGATGGTCGATGACCGAGCAATTGAGGGTCGTCGAGGAAAATATCGATGTCGTGGCTTTCACGATGGCCGATCTGGATCATCATAGCCGTTCCGCCGCCAAATGACCATTCAAAGTCGTAGCCCCGGCATTCCCGCGAAGCTGGCCGATCAGGTCGATATAATACGAAAAAGCCGCCGCCATTCGGACGGGCGTCGGCTATCATGTCCAGCCATTACGCGGCGAGCGTATAGCTTTCGCCGGACCAGGCAGAGAACTTGGCGGCAAAAGCCTTCATCTCGTCGACCGAATGTGGTGCGCGGTTGCGAACTCGACTTGCTGGGCCAGTCACGAGAACTGCAGGCACGACTGTGCCCCCTTGCCCGCCCCCACGGACGTCCAAACATGCAATTTGGCAAAGCACCGGCGCCGAAGCCACCCGACCTCGATGACGCCATTTCGTCGAGGCATGTGTCGTCGGCACTGTGCAGGGCAGAAGCAGGCTGTCGGTCCCGCGCAGCGACAGCAAGCGCGGCCTGAGCATGCGAAGGGAGTCGCTTTGATAGGAGTACCCGGCTGGGTTCCGTTCAGGACGTTCCCTGAAGACTTGGTGGCGTGGCGGTGGCTTCGACGCTGGTGGTGGGCAGGTTGTCGTAGCCCGGGTGCAATAAGCTTAGTCATCTAGGTCTCCTGGGGGAAATTTCCGCCATTGGGGGCCAAGTTTCACGCTATGCCAGCCCGTAGTTGTACAGGTGAAGCCGACTGGTCAGTGGACCGCAAAACGAAAGGCGCGCCGCTTCTCTTTGGTGATGCTCGCGCCGCGCTTTCTTCGCTGACGGTATGGAGATGAAGCGCGGCATGCCCCTGTAGCAGCCGATTTCACAACCAGACTTGCGTCCGCACTGCCCCTGTTGCTGCGGCATACCAATGCGTGGCGTCAGGAAGACTTCGTCGACCATTAGCCGTCTCGCTGAGATACTACCGAGCCCGAGCTCCCCTATCCTAGACCCTCGTATCGCATATCGGACGGCCCCACATCAGCCCAAGTTGCCATGGGGACCAGCCCCATGCGTTCGCCCGAATGCAGCTTCCTGGCTTGATCGACAGCAATCCAGGCGACGGTGCAGGCCAAGATTGCGGCAGGGCTTGGGCAACCATCAGGTCGCCCAAGGGGTGCCCCACCCTTCTCCTCAGAACTCAGCTGCTTCCAGCTGGCGGCTGAAACTCACAGGCGCAGCCAGCTTGGTCTCTAACCGCATCGATCGCATCATGGTGTCTGCGATGAATCCGTGTGCGTGAAGCGCTCCAGAGCGAAGATGTTGGGCGTCAACCAGGTTCACCAATGAGCTTCACTGCTCGAGTTCTGCACGGTGTCACCGCCTGGCGCCGGAGGTTGATCGGTGATTAGGAGGAGCACTCGTTGTCGGATTCTCGACGATGTCGGACATGTGACACAACGCTTCCAGAGCGATCGCATTGTTCCGAAACGATTTTCCCAGTTGGCACGACGGTTGCGGTCCTATGCGCAAAAGCACTGCGATGCCGCACCGACTGAAAGAACTCATCAATGATCACGCTTTTCGAACATGTGGGCGCCGCTACCAGCACTGAGCGTTCCCGAGCCGACGGAAGCCTCTATCCCTTCTTTCTGAAGGCTGTCCGGACATGAACGCATTTGATGTCCGTCCAACGCTGGATGCTCCCGACGACGATCCCTATGTCTGGCTTGAAGATGTAGAGGGCGAGCGGGCACTTGCCTGGGCCGCCGGCCAATCGGCAAGGACTCTCAAGCACTTCGGTGGAACGCAGTTCGAGCGCGACCGCGCGGCTCTGACAGCCATTTTCGACAATCGCGACAATCTTCCCCTGATCGCGCGCCGTAGTCAGTACCTCTACAATTACTGGCGAGATGACGGTAATCCACGCGGACTGTGGCGCCGGACCACCCTTGCCGCCTACATGAAGGCGGATCCCCAATGGGAGCTACTGCTCGATCTGGATGCTCTCGCGGCTAGCGACGGAGAGGACTGGATCTGGGACGGCGCGTCCATCGAGCCGGAGAGACGGGAAAGAGCCGTTCTGCGCCTGTCGCGCGGCGGCAGCGACGCGGTCGTGCATCGCGAATTCGACCTGATCTCTCTGAGCTTTGTCGCCGACGGCTTCAACCTCCCCGAGGCCAAAGGCTACGTTAATTGGCTGGACCCTGACACGCTTCTGCTTTCCAGTGCGCTTGGTAATGGCATGGCCACCCGCTCCGGCTATGCGCGCACCGTTCGACTGTGGAAGCGTGACGCGGATCCCCTCACCACGCCGGCAATCTTCGAGGCCGGGTTCGAAAGCTTCCAAGTCTCTGGTCATTCGGACCGCACCGGCCGCAGCGAGCGCCTTTGGTTCATCGAGCAGCCGGCCTTCTTCGAGAAGATCAGCTGGATCGGCGATAGGAGCGGGCCGAGGAGGCAGATCGATCTTCCTCGCGACGCGTCGTGGCGGGTCTTCGGCGACTGGCTGGCGGTAAGGCCGCGCAAGCCCTGGACGGTGGGAGGCACCACCCATCCCGCCGACGCGCTGATCGTCATCTCGCTTTCCTCTTTCCTCGCTGGCGGACGCCGTTTTGAGACCCTGTTTCAACCAGGGGAAAGGCGCTCCATGCAGTCATTCTTCTGGAATGACGGGAAGCTCATTATCTCTTACCTCGTCAATCTCGCACCGCGTTTCGAGATGTTCACTCCCGGCCACCAGGAATGGACGCGCCGAGTCCTGAACACCCTGCCCGCCGAAGGTACTGTCGACGTCTGGTCATTCGATGCGGCAGTTCACGAGACCAATGGAGAGGTCCTGATCTGTGCTCAGGATCCGATCACGCCGCCGCAGCTCTTGCTGTTCGATCTGAATGCCGCGCCGTCTCTCAGCGCTTCAGCAATCCTGAAGCGCAGCCCGGAGAATTTCGATGCATCCGGACTGGTGGTCACGCGCCACGAGGCAGTCTCTATCGATCATGAGCTGATCCCCTATACGCAGGTTGGTCCGGCGAACGGGAACGGAGATGCTCCGATTCACCTTTCCGCTTATGGCGGGTTCGGCGTATCACTCCTGCCCTACTACAACTCCCCGCTGGGCAAGCTGTGGCTCGAGCGCGGCGGCACGTGTGTCGAGGCGAACATCCGCGGCGGCGGCGAGTTCGGCACCCGCTGGCACGAAGCCGGGCGCAGGGAGGGCAAGCGTCTCGCCCATGACGATTTCGCCGCCGTTGCCGCCGACCTCGTGCGAAGGGGCATCACCCTGCCGAGGCGGATTGCCGCCGAGGGTGGCTCAAATGGCGGCCTGCTGATCGCAAACATGCTGACCCGCTATCCTGAGCATTTCGGGGCTCTGTTCTGCACAGCACCGCTTATCGACATGCGTCGCTACACCAAGCTCTTGGCGGGCGCGAGCTGGATCGACGAATATGGCGATCCGGACAAGGTTCACGATTGGGCTTTCCTGAAGGAAATCTCCGCCTATCACGCCGCAGCGCCGGGACAGCCCTATCCGCCTATCCTGATCGCCACCACGAAACGCGACGACCGCGTCCATCCGGGCCATGCGCGCAAGATGGCCGCAAAACTGCAGGCTCTTGGCTATCCCGCTTACTTCTACGAGGCCAGCGCAGGCGGGCACGGCTGCGGCGAGGACAATCGGGAGCAAGCCGCA
Organism: Mesorhizobium sp. M7A.T.Ca.US.000.02.2.1; assembly: GCF_003996995.1. GTDB lineage: Bacteria > Pseudomonadota > Alphaproteobacteria > Rhizobiales > Rhizobiaceae > Mesorhizobium. The sequence continues at coordinate 7,292 of NZ_RZTT01000062.1, forward strand.
TTCATCAGTCTAGGCACCAATTTTCTCCGCAGCGCAATCGGCTTCAACGATCACCTTCCGGAGACGGCGGAACGCGTTGCAACGCAAGAGGGGCATTTGAGGTCCATCAACAATTCATTCGAGCAGGAGACGAAATAGTGCAGTGCATCCTTTCTGAACATCAAGGAGTGAATCTCATGGCGAGAACGCGAATGGGCGTAGCGCGGGCAACAGCAGCGGCGGTGGCCCTGATCATGGTGGGACAGCAGGCCGTCGCCGCGGAGCCTGCGCAAGCAGAGACCGTCCTGGCGGAGACGGGAGCCTCGGTCACCGAAGCGCCAATCCCTTGGCAGGTCCGCCTGCGGGCGTTGGGCGTCGTTACGAAAGATCTGGGCTACGTTGATACGCTTCCCGGCTCCGGTCTTTCGTATTCGGACACGGTGACGCCGGAACTCGATATCTCGTATTTCTTCACCGACAACATCGCCGCCGAACTCATACTCGGTACCACTTATGCCAACATCGCGGGCCAAGGGACGATCGGAGGGTTGGGCAACATCGGCAAAGTTTGGCTGCTGCCGCCGACGCTCACGTTGCAGTACCATTTTACCGATCTCGGCGCGTTCAAGCCTTATGTCGGCGCCGGCGTGAACTACACGATCTTCTACAACCAGGACACTGGCAGCGCTGATGCTCTCAAGGTGAAGAACACGTTCGGCACGGCGCTGCAGGTCGGATTCGACTACATGGTGGACCAGCACTGGGGCCTCAACTTCGACGTGAAGAAGCTTTTCCTGAAGCCGGACTTCGACGTCACGGTGGCCGGCGCGAAGCTGACGGGGAAGGCGGAGCTCGATCCCTGGCTGATAGGCGCAGGTGTCACCTACCGCTTTTGAATATCAGAGTGAAGTCTGCTTCCCGACTGCCGGTTTAAATGAAGGGCGCCTCGCGCGCCCTTTTTTACGGTCGACACTGCAGGGCGAGACCTCATGAAGCCGATTGTCGAGAGGGCGGGGCTCTCTTCCGGCGGACCAAGAAGGTGAACTGGCCAGCTGGCCCCGCGCCTGAGATGGAGTGCTCAGAAGCGCTTTGAATCGGGACGGGCTTTGGTATTGTGGGTGGAATGCTTCAGCCAGACTATTTGCCAGCATCGTCTCCCGGACGTCATGTCTGAGCTTCGTGTCAGCGCAAGGCGAACACGCGGCTCCTAGATGCCGACACGATGGCTGGTTCAGCCATACTGCGACAGTTGCCTGTTTTTTCGGTTCTTTGCTGTTCGTGCGCTAACCGCAACGCTCCATACTAGTCTCGCGTGCCTGTCCCCGTGGGGTGCGCGCCAGAAAGCGATTAGGCCCGCTGAAAGCGGCGGACCGCATCCGAAGGGCTGTAGCGAAGGGAAGGACCTGAAGCGAGACTGTCGGGCGAATTGAGAAACTGGCCCCCCCCGCATCGTCAAATACGGTGTGACAGGTGACGAGCTGGAAGGCCAAGAGCCGCTGTGTCCGCTCGCTGATCTTCGGCGGCGACAAGCAGTACCATGTGGCCGAGGTGTATGGCTTGCCACCGGCGGCACCGTGCAGGACGTCGAGGAATGGCCGGACCGCATCCGCAAGGTCACCGCCGATCAGGTGACGGCGGTCGCCGCCCGCTTTCACGCGCTCGACCATTCGAGCACCGGCTATCTCTTGCCCGAGGGAGAATTGATTGTTGAAAACCAATGCTGTGGCGTCGTCGCACAGGCGCGCTCCCCTCGGAGACGGGAGGGCAGCGCGCCTCGCCATGCCGCTGGCGACACCCTTCTCCTCGCGATTTCGTTCCTCATCCTGCCGGCGCTCAACGCCTGAACATCGAAGAGGTGAAATCTGAAAAAGGCTTCGACGCTTGGCTGGTGAAGGACCGCACGACGCCGATCACTGCCATTCACTTCGGCGCTTCGACCAGGAGCCGATCGACCGCACCCGGCGCCCAGGCCCTCTCCGCCATCATCCCAATAAGCGCCACCCCGAGGCGATCGCCGAGCACAAATGCTGCCCGCGATCTACGGCACACATCCCTATTCCAGGTCGCACGAAGGCACCAAAGAGGGCTTCGCTGGGCATGACACCGGCCGATCTCAACTCCTGCCACAAGGCCACTTTTGCCCGTGACGGCCTAGTGAGGGCCTGCATGTGGCGGTGGTTGGCGACATTGATGCGAAAACGCTGCGTATAAAACTCACCAGCTGTTCGGCGATTTGCTTGAGAGGCAGACGCTCGCCTCCGTCGCCGATGTCGATCCCAAGCTCGGCGAGCAGGTGACGGTCGCTACGACCTGCCGCAGACGTTGCTGCAGTTGGCTTATCCCGGCGTGAAGCGTAGCGCGCCAGATTTCTACGCCGCAGAGCTGCTGAACGAAATCCTCGGCGGCTCGCCCGTCACATTGCGCCTGTGGGAGGATGTGCGCGAACAGCGCGGCTTGACCTATGGCGCCTCTTCCAGCTTGGTCGACCACCAGCATTCCAACGCGCTGCAGGCTAGGACGGCAACACGTTCGGACAGGGCGGCCGGGACGCTGGCCTGTGCACAAGGTGGTGAAGCAGATGGCGGACGAGGGGCTGACCGAGGCCGACCTCGAGGCGAGCAAGAAATATCTGACGGGCGCCTACCGGCCGAGATATTCCCGGGAGGCCATGTCATGTCGGTTGGGTCGTCCGGCGGACGGGAAAAGGGCGATTTTCGGGATACCCTCCCATCCGACGCCGAGTTCCCAGGGCACCCACCGACTCTTTTCTGTTCTTGCTCGCCAGCAGAACGAGCCGTTTGCTCTGACGAATGAGGGTCTTCAGCCGCGACGCCGTCTTCTCTGTAGTGCAAGGCGGCATTTCGAACCGCCTGCACCAGCGCAAGGATCGCCTTTTCATCCCCGGCAGCGCTCAGTTTATTCAGTTCCTCGTCCATCGGCCGATGCGCGGCCGGGCCGCTTGCCAGCAGGTAAGAGCCTAGTGGTTTACGCCTGTCATAAGAGTCCGGCTGGGGATTCCCCTTTTGCGAGTGCGCATGCGAGTCTGGCGCATGCCGCATCCGACCATCGCGCTACGGATGCGGCCGCCTATGAAGGAGCCAGGCTGCGCGAAGGCCTGCTGACAAGACCAACACCTCGAAGAGCGTATGGGCCGACACCGCCTACAGATCGGCGGCCAACGAGATCTCCATGGAGAAGCAAGGCTTCGTTAGCCGGGTCCACCGCAAGAAGCCCAAGAGCAGGCTGATGCCCGAAACCACCCGGCGCGCCAACAACATCAAGTCGAAGGTCCGTTCGCGCGTCGAGCATGTCTTCTCCGGCAGAAGAGCCGTATGGGGCTGTTCATCCGAACCATCGGCATCGCGCGGGCCACGACGAAGATCGGCATGGCCAATCTCGCATACAACATAAAGCGCCTGAACTACCTGGAGCGCATAGCTGCCGCATGAACACTACCCCCCGAAAGAGCCAAAGGCCTCGGCGAAAGCCGAGAAATTGCCGCCGCTTGAATACCGTCGGCCGTGAACTATCCGCAAGCCATTGATCTGGCCTGTTGATTGAGGCGGATAGCGTCTTTTGAATTGCAGGATTAGCGGTATTTGGACGCTGTTTTCCTGCAATTCGGTTTTGCGATTCCCTTGTGCTGCGGAGCGTGATTCACTCGGTTCGGCGGCGGCGAATCGAGGGGACGGCGAATGTCCAGGCCACGCGAGAAGCGCGAGACGGGAGAGCAGGACCTGTTCCGCTCCAGGCTCGATCAGATCATCAACATGAAGCACGAGCTGGTGCGGCTGGCGCAGGCGATCGACTGGCCGGTGCTGGAGGAGCGTTTCGGCGCCGTCTATTCGGACGGCCCCGGCATGCCGCCGCTGCCGACCCGGCTGATGGCGGGGCTGGCGATCCTCAAGCACACCTTCAACCTGTCGGATGAGGTGCTGTGCGAGCGCTGGATGGAGAACCCTTACTTCCAGTATCTTACCGGCGAGACGTTCTTTTGCCATACGCTGCCGTTCGACCGCTCCTCGATGACGCGTTGGCGCAGCCGTATGGGCGAGGAGCGGATCATGGTGCTGTTGCAGGAGAGCCTCAGCCTCGCGGTCAAGACCGGGGCGATGAAACCGGCCGACACGCGCCAGGTGATCCCCGGATCAAGTCCGAGGACCGACACCACCGTGCAGCCGAAGAACGTCATGTTCCCGACCGACGCCAAGCTCATCCACCGGGCGCGCGAGCGGCTGGTGCGGCTGGCCAAGAGGACGGGTCTCCATTTGCGCCAGAGCTATGTGCGGGTCGGCAAGCTGGCGCTGATCAGCCACCAGCGCTATGCCCACGCCAAGCAGTTCAAGCGGGCCAACAAGGCGCTGCGCAAGCTCAAGACCTATCTCGGCCGGACCATTCGCGACATTGGTCGCCAGATCGCCGGCGACGCGGGGCTGGACGCGCTGTTCAAATGGCCGCTCTACCAGGCCGCCACCGTTCTCGAGCAACGCCAGCGCCAGCGCGGCCGCAAGATCTACAGCCTGCACGCGCACGAGGTGGAATGCATCGGCAAGGGCAAGGCGCATGCGCCCTACGAGTTCGGGGTGAAGGTGTCGGTGGCCACCACGCTGAAGCGCTCCAAGGGTGGCCAGTTCGCCTTGCATGCAAAAGCACTGCCCGGCAATCCCTATGACGGCCACACGCTGGCAAGCGTCATCCCCGACATGGAAAAGACCATCGGCAACGAGATCGGCCGCATCCTCGCCGACGCCGGCTATCGCGGCCACAACGCACCCCAGAGCCACAAGCTCAGGGTCTTCACCGCGGGCCAGAAACGCCGCGTCACCCCAGCCATCAAGCGCCAGATGCGACGGCGGTCGGCGGTCTAGCCCGTCATCGGCCACATCAAGAACGAACACCGCATGGGCCGCAACTACCTCGCCGGCCAGCAGGGCGACGCTCTCAACGCCATCCTGGCCGCCGCCGGATATAACTTCTCTCTCCTGCTCAGGTGGCTGAAGGGATTTTTGTGGCTTCTCATCGCAGCCTTACAAAGTCAGCCGAAAGAGCTCGAAGCCTGATCCCTCTCATTGTTCACGGCCGACGAATACCGCTTCCAGCAGGACCTTGATCGAAGCGTCCAGCTAACTGTCCCGTATTGGTAGGGCAAGCCAAGAAGCTGCCATTCCCACATCGATCTCGGTAGCGAGCCACCGGCCGGCGTCAGCCGGTGCATTACAGCCTAGAACAGCGCGATGACTTGTATTGGTCCCGAAGAGACTCAGGCGGTTCACTACTAGGGTTCAAACCGGATTGGCCGGAGCGAGGCCAACCCACAGAAGGCCTACGCGATAGTTTATTCGCCGAAGCTGTTTCGAGATGCTCATCAGAGCCACCTTGCTGAAGAAGGGGAGCGTCGGACTTCCCTCATGCAAAAGGGCGTAGACGATTTCATAGTCGGCCGGATTGGGCCTCTCCGTCGGAATTATGCCGACGATAGCTGGCATTGCCTCCCGAATTTGTTCCCTAAGCGGTGGATGGTCGAGGAATGCTTCGGCGGATACTTGTCCTTGCAGGAACAAATGACTTAGCGTTTGTGACTTGCTACGGCGCTTCACGTGCACGATCTGCCCGCCACTGGTCAGAATGTCACAAAATTCGACCCGACCACGCTCTCCTTCGAAATTCACAAGGTTCTTGTCGTAGAGGTACATGCCGGCCTGGGTATCGACCGCGCGGGCATTGTAATCGCCCTCCTTCTCGCCGGCCGTGTAGAAGGGGAGCTGGAGGGCTGCCAGCGGAATTTCCGCCATAGCTGCGTTGACGGTGACGACAAAATTGTCCTTTACCACATACCATTCGTCCGACGCGAGGATATGGAGCTGGTCGTTGAACTGGACCTCGGCGCATAGACATTTGAACACGGACCAACGGTCATGGAAGGGTCCGTCGTCGCTCGCGATACGCACCTTATCCGATTTCAGATCGGCAAGCGTAACCTCAAGCTCGTCATCGAAGAGGGCCAGATAATCGGAAAGACGAAGATCGTCGAACGCATCCGCCCGTGAGCTGCCGGAGAACTTGAACCGATCGACATTGTGATAGTCGATGATTTCCGGCGGTGCGAGATGTATGCCGTTGAGGTGCCCATTCTGCAACCGGGTGACAAGGTTCTCATTGAGTTCGTCCAGGCGCGAACGATCCCGGATGGGCGTGATCTTGCCGTACCAGGGAAATAGTTCCTGGTATGCCGTATCGTTGAATGAGTTGATGATCGTCAGGCCCTTGTCATCGATTCCATTATAATCGAGTTCACAGCTCAACTTGAGTCCGTCGCTACCCGTGAGCGTACCACCGAACGCTTCATCCCCTGATTTGCCGGTAATTGCCTGAAGGATGATACTCGATGTGTCGACGCCGAAATCGAAGATTTCGCCGATGCGGCTGTTTTGCGAGCGGGTCTGGATGGTCGAGTCTTCGGGCCTGCGTGTGTCGATACTCTTGATCCGCTCGCGGCCAAGCCGGTTCAGCGCCACCTTCAATCCGAACTGGCTCTCCAGGGCTTCCGGGCGAAATTCCTGAAACCCCATCCCGAAACATACAGCAAGCCATCTGCGCTGCGGGTCGGCGTCCTCAACAGCAAGCTCGACGCCGACAAATAGAATCGCAGCCGCTTGCCCGCCGTACAGCCCGTTGAACTGTAATTGGTCGGCAGCATTGAAAAAGGATATCCAGCCCGGCGGACAATTGTATGCTTGGCCTGCAAACAGACGCTTGTTATCGGGATTCCCCGTAAGGGGCTTTTCCTCTAGCCGATTTTGGTCTTTGAGCGAATCCGCTGGATCGGCGATATGCGCTTTCAGCAGCCGGAATGTATATGATCTTTTTGCCACAATTTACTCCCCTCAAGCAACGACGAAGATGATAGATGTTATCGCCGACCGCCTCACCCCAAAATGTGGGACAGGAGACATTCGGGAGCGCACCGGAAGGCCCACGCTTATGGACGCGTCGCATGTGCGACTGCTTCGCGGAAGCGCGCGATCTGACCGTAACGGCCGATCGGAGGGGCATTGCAACCAATCACGGCGCAGTGAATTAAGAAGTTCATCGGATAGCGGCGCGGCCGCACAGCAAACCCGTGAATGTTCTCGGAGTGCTCGGTCGTTTCCCCCGGGCAGCCGACGGGCAGCCGGAACATGAATGAAGCTGGGCCGTCGCGGCACAATCTCGCACGGGCCAATGCCAAAGCTCCCTGGCAAACACTTCAGTCAATCACCAGTAGTTTTCCGGAACATTCGACCTTCAGTAATCAGGCTGCTGTCAGTAATTTCTATTCCCAGTCTCCGTCCTTCTAGGCCAATCCTCGATAAGAGACGGCTCAATGTCCGCTTCATGAATATAGCAGCGCGAATGGATCACTTTGCGCAAATAATTGGCCTATCAGGGCAGGGACTCGGCGTTTTCGCGCCGCTTGCAAACATTTCCCACAATTTGCTGATGAGAAGTGCGAGAATTCCCGCTCTACGTCACGCGGGCAGGTCCCGGTCTTCTTTACGGGGCCGCCGAGGTGCATCGTTGCGATGGAGGCGTGCGAGACGGCGCATTGTTAGGGACATCAGATCGCGAAGCTCGGCCATGAACTTCGCCTGCTGCCACGTGTTCACGTGAAGCCGTTCGTCAAAACGACAGAAGAATGACGCGGCAGAGGCCGAAGCGACTGCGCAGATTGTGCCGTCCGCTCATTAATGCTCTCCGGACCCGACTGGCCGAACATGGGTCGTTGCGTCCCATACGGGTGACGTGCCCGTCTTTAGGCTGGCGCGAGGTATGCCATCTGTCCGGTCGTGGCGCTGAAAACCGGGCTGAAACGGCGGGTTGAAATGAAGGCGTCAATGGGCGCAGATCTTTGAAGTGCTCAGCATCGAATTGAACTTTTCGGCCGGGTAAATCTGCGATCTAATGGCGCGGAGACCGCTGCGTCAGGCATTCGCATCGCTTGAACATGGTGCCGGTTGCCAGCTCTTTGCGCTGGCGGGCCTTTTATCGCGGTGCAGATTACAACCTCCTTCCACATAGGGCGGATCGCCACCTCGGCCTTCGTCCTCTTGGCAACCCTCATCATCGTGCTCTCCATGCTCGGGCTCGAATCTTCCGCGGGCAAGGCGGGGCGGCAAGAAGAGAGGGAAAGTCCCGGCGGAGTAGGCAGCCCTCATTCCGCACGCTGACACGCTACCTCGCTTGCTGCTTCCAATCGAGCTAAGTGCTGGACGGCGAACTCTGACGTCCATGGATTAGAGTCGTGAAATTCCCGTCCAAATCGAGATAAGGGTGCCCGTCCACTTGGTGAGGTAAGCGCCCTCGCCCAACCTCCATGTACTTCGGAATTGGATTACGTTCGATTGTTACTTGCTCGTACCGTCGCGAAACATCGACAACGCAGGTGCGAACGCTTCCTCCAACTGCTCAAGGCCGGCGTTCGCGCCGAACCTTCTGCATTAGTCGCGTGGTCATTCATATGCCCTTCGGACCGCGACCCATATCGGCGAGGCCGCCGAGCGAGCGCTGCCGCGACTGCGTTTTCCACCGTTTGTTCGATCAGTCTCACGGAGATTGTTTCCAAACTTCATGAATGGCATCCACGAGCGCCGCGCCTAAATCTTTGACATCGGTATCGCTCATTGGGGTCGAGAGCGCGTCAGAGCAATTCGTCGTCATCAGAAAACCCCCGTTCCAGCATTGCAAGATGCACCTTTGCCAGCGCAGCCTTCTGCAATGCGCTCGGGAACGAGGTCCGGCAGTTTCGGATAACTCCGGTTCCTCAGGTGGAGCCGCAAGAGGAGCTCGTGCCGGTAACTGCGTGGGTAGTTCGCACCTTCTCAGTTGCTACATGATTTCGCTGCGAATCGTATCGCCCATCTGGGCCACGGCATCCTTTGTGTTTGATTGCAGCGCCGCCAGCCCAGCTGTTATACTGAGCGGGTTAGCGCTGAATGTGCCGCCGTGGTAGACGGCTGGCTTGCTCTTGGTGCGTTTGGTGAGTTGCAAGGAGCTGACTTGGGGCGCATGGAGAACCGGTGCTTCCCAAGTCAGCTCCTTGCAACAAGGCATTCTGTTTGCCGTATGATCGAGAGTTCTCTTGAACCTATCGCGCCGCAGTTAGTCCCGGCAGTCATGCGTCTGATGAAGCAGAGGCACGCCTTATCTATGGTCAAGGCGGTTGCCTATGCGCTCCCCGGAACACCGGCTACGGCGCAAACTGGGCCGTTTCGCGACAAATGGCGGGTGAGGGGACCACAGCACCTGGTGCTGCGTTCAGCGCAAACTCGATGATTCCCTATGATGAACCTGCGCACGCTCTCGTGGAGGAGACCCCGCGCCTCGTCAACATGGTTACGCCGAAGGACGCCGGGTCGGCGCCAACGCCGCCGGCTTCTTCCGCAATCGGGCGGCGGCAACGAGGATCAGCATGCGCTGTCCGCATGCCGGTAGCGTTGGCCGCCCGCTCGGTCCACTAATGCGGCAGAGATCCTGGCCTTCAAGGCGCGGTCCGAGACGCCTCCAGGATCTGCAGAGCGATCGCGCAATCCGCACACCGCGAATGCCGATGCACAGTCCAGCGCCGACTGCGTTTTCGCCGCGGTACGGCGCTGGCCTTCCAAATTGCCTATCGCTTGCGACGCGGTCACTGACCAAGGTGGGCAAGATACACGCGTAATTTTCGCGCTGATCCTCCCTCCGTGGTTTTTGTTTCAGCGCCAGCGCTTTCAACAGAGGTTTGCCAAGGCGTCCACCAGCTCCTGTAAGACGACTTTTACCGATCCCATTTGAAAGCTCTTTCACCTTCTCGGCGAAGAGCTGGTCACCCCGGCATTAGCTGCAGAACAGGTCGCTTTTATTCATCAGTACCAGTTCATTGAGGAGTACCGGCAGCACGACGACATCGTCGCCCGAGGTCAGACGGTCATCGACGGTTTGTCCTTGACAGGCCTCCAAAGAGGCCATGCGGCGGATAGGCACGCTTGTCGGAACGACATTCAAGGTGGCTGAATTCGCAAGGAGCCGATAATCTCGCCGGATGGCGAGTCTGCCCCTGCGGGACCCGTGTCGGGGACGAAGCCTGGTGTTCGATGCGGGGGATAGGCCTGCTCGATCATCTTGATCGGCACGTTCGACTGGTTGGCGCCGATATTTGGCCACCATCCAGCTTGTTATTCGCCAGGCTGGCCCCAGGTCGAGAGATCCAGTGAGGCGCGAACGATCTAAAGCACGGTACGGATGCTCGTAAGCGTCATCACCTCGGCGATGGTATCGAACGCGTTCTTCTTGAAAGTCTCGAGCAGAAACGGATCTGTCTTGCGGGATTGCATCACGCGATCCCTCGCTGCAGATCAACGAACAGATTGTCGAATTCGTCCCGGAGGATGGAAGCGTCTGGCGGCACAACCGCCGTTCCTCCAATTCCTCCACGATAATCGGCCCGGCCGCTTCTCCGCCAGACATGCTTCTGCGGGCGTCCAGTGGCCGCGACGATCAAGCGCTGACGATCGCTGGCCGAAACGGTGAAGAGATGCCATTGCACGTGCATTAGACCGCACACCACACCGCAAAACGGAACCCCAGAACCGGGCTCTTTTGATCCGATTGATCCACTAGCGTCCTAGAACAATCGCACACATGGAAATTTGTTGGGACGTTCCATGCCCACCGCTGGCATGGAAACATTGCAACAGATCGTTCAAATAACTTTACAGAATCTTTTGCAACCGCGGACCGCTGACGATGCTAGGTTCATCCGCAAGGTCTGAAGGCACGCGTGAATATGAGCCACGCCGATTTTGCGTTCGGACCGCCGCACAGCACGCAACGGAGATCATCGCCAATGGCAAGAAGAGTGCTCATCCTGGTTGAAGGCACAAGGAGTAATGGTCTTCTATATGTGCAAGCGGCCCAGCGTCTTGGTCTTCATCCAATTACCCTGTCGGTTGATCCGGCTCAGTACGACTATCTTGCGGCGGAAGGAAGCGAGGCAATTCGTGTCGATACAGGCAATCTCGATGCGCTGATCGGCGAATGTTCTCGGCTGCGTGCTACCAATGACATTGCTGGCATTACTGGCCTCGCGGGCGACGACGAGTCGGTCTCTACGACGGTTGGCAAGCTCTGCCGGCACTTCGATCTACCGGGACCGGACCCCGCATCGATTGAAGGATGCTGCGATAAATTCACTCAACGTCAGCTTCTCGCGGAGGCTGGCGTTCCAATACCTGCTTATCGCGTTGCAGTGAATGCGACGGAGGTAGAAAGCTTTGCCGCTGAGATCGGCCTGCCGGTGGTTGTTAAGCCAGCAGTGGGCAGCGGCAGCATCGGTGTCCGACTGTGCCGCAACGTCGATGAGTTAGCCGAACATACGAGCTATTTGTTGGGCGGGAAGCACATATGGCGTTCCTCGCCGAGAATACTGGTCGAGGAATTCGCACAAGGTCCACAGTATAGCGCTACAATAATGGGAAATGAGGTCATTTGTATCTCTACCTGCGATTTCGCTCCCCCACCGTATTTTGTCTATCTTGGGGGGACCGACCCAGCCCCGCTGACTGAACACGAGCATAGGCGTATTGCCGATGCTTCGCTGAGCTGTTTGCGAGCTCTCGGCCTTGACTGGGGGCCAACGAACGTAGAACTGCGGTGGACCAAGCGTGGGCCAGTCGTGATTGAGGTCAATCCGCGTCTTGGTGGCGGTGCTCAAACGGTTCAGGCGGCTCACGGTATCGATCTTGTCACCGAACACATCAAGCTCGTGATCGGCGAGGAATGGAATTTGCACAGGAGGCATTCGCATGTTGCGACCGAGCGGCTTCTGATTCCTGATCGCGATGGTATCCTGGATTGGATCGATGGCGAAAGTCGAGCGGCTGCCATACCAGGCGTCGTCGAGGCCAAATTGTATATCAAACCCAAGACGCCGATCGTCAGGAAAGGCGATTACCGAGACTTCATCGGATATGTCCTCGCCGCATCACCCAGCCGCGCTCGGACAAACGCAATAGTTCAGCGTGCCGTTGACTCAATTCATTGGTCGATCACACCATTTCCAACGGAACAGGAACAATTAGCGACCTCTCACGTCTTCGCACCTGCGCAGGCGCCCTCAGGTGAAGAGTGATTCGTCGCCGAAGATTGGTAAATTGAGAGCACGAGAGAGAGGGGTTTTTTGACGAGACCATTAGCCAGGACGAGATCAAGCCGCATGTCCGCATTTGCCCGACGATCTCATGGCGCGCGACTATCTGCGAGGCGTTGCAGGCAAGGGTTTCCCAATGCGCTGCGGATGACGGTCGGACTGAAGAAGCCAAATCGCGGGGTAGTCGTCGCAGTCATCGAGTTCCTGAAAAGATAGCTATGTGCTATGTCTAAACCCCTGTTTGAAAGATCGCCTTGTGGTCGGCATCGGCCCGATCGGCTCTTGGTTGGCCCGCGTCGTCTGCCGCGAGGGCTGGCTGGCCAAAGAAACCGGTCATCTGAACGACGACGCGACGGCAGCGCTTACAAGGCCAAGCCACAGGCGAACGGTACGATGCCGCCAGTCGACATCGCCATTCCCGCTTTCGGCTACCAGAACCATATCTCCATCGACCGCGAGCATGGGTTGATCCGCAAATGGCGGGCAACGGATGCGGCCGCCTATGAAGGAGCCAGGCTGCGCGAAGGCCTGCTGACAAGACCAACACCTCGAAGAGCGTATGGGCCGACACCGCCTACAGATCGGCGGCCAACGAGATCTCCATGGAGAAGCA
>NZ_RZTT01000630.1 GCF_003996995.1 Mesorhizobium sp. M7A.T.Ca.US.000.02.2.1
ATCCGGCGACGCGCGAGGCCGATGACGCGGACGGCACGGCGCCGGGACCCGACATCGGCCAGGTCGAACGCGACCTTCTGGTATTGGCCGCCGACTTCGCCCAGAGCGACAAGCTGACGGCCTCGCTGCGCTTCGCCGACGGCCAATGGCTGAACTTCACCGAGCCGATCACGCCGGTCGGCCCGATCCTGAGCTTCGACAGCCTGCCGCTCTATTCGCTGATCGCAGGGCTGGTGGTGATCATGTCGATCTGGTCGCTGCGCCGGCTGACGGCGCCCTACCGGATGATGGAAACCGCCGTGAACCGGATCGGCAAGGATCTAAAGAGCCCGCCGATCGCCGAGAGCGGCAGCCGCGAGGTCCGTGCCGCCGCCAAGGCGATTAACGCCATGCAGGCAAGGTTGCGCGAATATGTCGAGGACCGCGAACATCTGGCGGCGGCATTGGCGCATGATCTGCGCACGCCGATGACCAGGATGCGCCTGCGCCTGGAGCTGTTGCGCAAATCGGCGGTCCGCGAGGCATTGGCGCACGACCTCGCCGATGTCGAGGGCATCGCCAGCTCGGTGATCGACTTCGCCACCTTCGAAGTGACCGAGGAAAAGAACGAACGCATCGATTTCTGGTCGCTCGTGGAATCGATCGCCGACGGCTATGACGACGTATCGTTCGACGACGAGACCCGTTCGCGCGGGCTGATCTGCATGGCGCGGCCGGTCGCGCTCAAGCGCTGTGTCACCAATCTGGTGCAGAACGCGGTCACCTACGGCAAGAAGGCGCATCTTACGCTGCGCCGGTCGGAAGACATGATCCTGCTCACCATCCGCGATGAAGGGCCCGGGATACCGCAGGCACAGATCGACGCCGTGTTCGGCTCGTTCGTGCGCCTCGAACAATCGCGCAACCGCCAGACCGGCGGTCTGGGCCTCGGCCTGACCATCGCCCGCAACATCGCGCGCGCCGCAGGTGGCGAGATCCGCCTGTCCAACAACCCGGGCGGCGGCCTGCTGACCCAACTGCGCCTGCCGCTGGCGGCTTAAAAAAGAGGCGCGATTGGTCGCCGCCTCGTCAATATTGAGTTCCGAAGAACCTACCTTCTCAGCACCGCGCTCAGCACATCGCGGATACCGATGGCGCCGACGAAGCGCGACTGATCGTCGAACAGCGCCACAGGAGCGGTCTGCGAACGGTGCATGGCCAGCATCACGGTTTTCAGCGAGGTGCCCGGATTGGCCCAGAACACTTGCGCGGCTTCTTCGGATTGGCCTTCGACGTCGGCGCACGACACCCAGACCGCCGGCTTGCCATCGCGTTCGGCCGCCGCCACAAGCCCGTGGTCGTCGATCTTGAAGCGCGTCGTCTTGCGGCGGTCGAGCCACACCCAGCCGTCCTTGCCGTGCTCCAGATCGCGACGGTCGCGCATCACGTTCCATGCGGTCAGCACGGACAGCGGGTTCACATTGGCGATGAAGTCGCGGACATAGTCGTTGGCAGGCCGCAGCACGATGTCCTCCGGCGCGCCGGTTTGCACGATGCGCCCGCCCTCCATGATGGTGATGTGGGAACCGATCTTCAGCGCCTCCTCGAGGTCGTGGCTGACGAAGATGATGGTCTTCTTCAATTCGGCCTGCAGCTGCAGCAATTCGTCCTGCAGCTTGGTGCGGATCAGCGGGTCGAGCGCCGAGAACGGCTCGTCCATCAGCAGGATCGGCGCCTCGGTGGCGAAGGCCCGCGCCAGGCCGACGCGCTGCTGCATGCCGCCCGACAGCTCATGCGCGTATTTCTTCGACCACTGGTCGAGATTGACCAGCTTGAGCTGGCGTTGCACGCGCTCCTTGCGCTCGGCTTCCGGTACGCCGGCGAGTTCGAGGCCGAGACCGACATTCTCCTCCACCGTGCGCCAGGGCAAAAGGCCGAACTGCTGGAAGACCATCGCCACCTGTTTCTGGCGCAGGCGCCGCAGGGTCGCCTCGTCGCAGGTGACGACGTCGACGGTTTTGTCGCCATCCTTGACCAGCACCTGGCCGCGCGACACCACGTTGAGCCGGTTGACCGCCCGCAGCAATGTCGACTTGCCCGAACCGGAGAGACCCATCAGCACGGAGATTTCGCCCTCGTTCACGGTCAGGCTGGCGCCGGCGCAACCCAGTACATTGCCGGTCTTTTCGAGGATCTCGGCGCGGCTGGCTCCGGCGTCGATCATTTTCAGCGATCCGGCCTGGTCGGCGCCGAAGACGATATCGACGTTCCGGAAATCGACGGCGACGGTCATTTCTTGCCTCCAACGGCGATGCGGGTCATCCGGTCGAGCACGATGGCCAAAACGACGATGGCGAGGCCCGCCTCAAGCCCGAGGTCGATCTTGCGCGAACCCAGCGCCCGGTTGATTTCGGTGCCGAGGCCGCCCGCGCCGATCAGTGCGGCAAACACCACCATCGACAGCGACAGCATGATGC